>DASUGQ010000404.1:0-16285 GCA_036273935.1 Cyclobacteriaceae bacterium
AGCTGCAATTGTCGGTATCATCAGCACAAAGTCAATCCATGTGAATTTATTTCGCATACTTGTCAAAATTTAAGGAAGTACAACAAGGCAGGTCGGCAACTTGAGTGGTTTAACGATTGAACGCTTACTTGGTTTCAAACGCTGGTAGTGTTGAAATTATTGCCTTAAAAACCAGTAACTTTAATGATGATGAATCTCAACAATGCAGTAGAGAAGGCAAAGCACTCCTCCCTTTACAGAACAATCTTAAATTGGTCCCTTGATCGGATGATTCCGTTTAATAAACCGCACAAATATCGGATTCTTGAAATAGGTGATCATCACATTAAAATGTTGCTTCCTTACCGGCGAAAGAATTTTAATCACATCAAAGGCCTCCATGCTTGCGCCCTCGCAACTGTTTCAGAGTTCACTACTGGTTTCATGCTGCTATCCAGACTTGATTCAAAAAAATACCGGCTCATTATGCAGCGCCTTGAAATGGATTACCATTACCAGGGGAAGATGGATGCGATCGCTGAGTTTTCTTTATCGGATGACTGGATGAAGGATCATATTTACGATCCTTTGAGGGATCAGGCTTCTGTAACGGTTCAATGTGAAATCAAAATCGTTGATGTCAAAGGAAGTCACTTAACGACAGGCAAGGTGTATTGGCAGATAAAGGATTGGCAAAAAGTAAAAACGAAAATTTAGGGCTTTAGAATCGTTTGCGGAGATTCTTTTATTGAGGTAAATTGAATGCAAAACCTTGACTTATGAATCGGAGAATCGATGAACTATTGTCGGAATATGGGGAAAGCCACAGGAATGAGACCAATAAAACTATCCATTGGATTTGCGTACCGTTAATTTTTTTCAGCATTGTCGGCTTATTGGCATCGATACCTTCCGCAGTGGTTCAATCGTACCTCGGTGAGGGAAATCCGTATGCCAATTGGGCTGGTGTGGTGCTTATTTTTGTCATCATCTATTATGTTTCACTTTCCATCCCTCTGAGCATTGGCATGATGTTGTTTGGAGTAATATGTCTCATGCTCGCTAATTTGATTGTAAGATTGAATATTGCTCCTCTCTGGTTGGTGAGTTTGATTATTTTTGCCGGCGCGTGGGTGGGTCAGTTTTATGGACATAAAGTAGAAGGGAAGAAACCATCTTTTCTAAAGGATGTTCAATTTCTGCTGATTGGTCCCGCGTGGCTTATGCATTTTGTTTATAAACGATTAGGAATTCCCTACTGATTGACCGATTATATTTTTCTGGAGGATGATTTTAAAGAAGGGTTTGACTTCTCCTATGAGCCATGGTTGTTTCATGATCCGAAACACCTAAAAATTCAGTTTTCGGAGTGGAAATATTTTTCAATCAATAATGTCAGACGAAGGACTGTAGAAGCACAACTTAATGTTGTCGTTTATAACAGTGACGCAATTTCACCGTTCCGTGCGCCATTTGGTTCTATCCAGTTTGCAAAGGACTTGAAACCCTCTATCCTTTTTGAGTTCGTGCAATTTGTTTGTGAGAAATTAAAGGAAAAAGGAGTTGCGAGAATTATTCTGAAAAACCCGCCTGATGCTTATCTTGACTACTCCCCAATTCTGAATACAATTCTTTTCAACCTGGGCTTTCACGTAGAACTCGCTGAAGTGGGCGCCGTTCTTTCAATGGAAAATGATTTCGTTTTGCATCTAAGCCGGACAAAAAAAAGAAAATTCCGTCAATTGGATAAATCACAGTTAACCTTTAAAACATTTGCCCTGAGTGAGCTGGAGAATGTGTTTAAGTTCATACAACGTTGTCGTGTTGAAAGAAGGTATAGCCTCTCGATCGATTGGGACACGTTAAGCCGGACTGTGAGTACTTTTGGAGATCGCTTTTTTTTGTTCGGAATTCTTGATAGAACGGAAATTGCCGCCGCGACTATTTCTATTAACGTAGGGAATAAAATTCTCTACAATTTTCAACCTGCTCATCTCAAGAAGTATGACGGCTCCAGTCCGATGCTAATGTTACTTAGTGGGATGCATCAATTTTGCAGGGAGAATGGGTATGACTTGCTTGATCTTGGCACGTCATCGTTGGAAGGATTTCCGAATTTTAAGTTGCTTGACTTCAAATTAGGTTTGGGCGCTCATCCCACGATGAAACTTACGTATCATAAAAGATTGTGAAGGAGTTGCCATTGGTCTCTGTTGTTTGCCTTTGTTACAATCAATCGCGGTGGTTGGACGAGGCTGTCATGTCTGTTTTAAATCAAACGTATAAAAACGTTCAGTTGATTATTGTGGATGACGCTAGTACAGACGATAGCGTGACAAAAATCAAAAGACTTAAAGATGCGTATCCATCAATAGAGATAATTCTGTCAGCAAAGAATCGGGGCAATTGTGCGGCCTTCAATGAAGCCTTGAAAAAAGTGACGGGCGATTTTGTGATTGACTTCGCCGCTGATGATGTAATGATGCCGACGCGCATAGAAAGACAGATCGAATTTTTTAAACAGTTGGACTCATCATACGGTGTTGTCTTTACCAACGCTGAATACATTGATGCCACCGGGAGATTTATTCGCAATCATTATGACTATTTGTTTCAAAGAAAACTACTTTCAAAGGTGCCTCAGGGAGATGTTTACCGCGACGTGTTATCAACGTATTTCATAGCCTCGCCGACAATGATGGTAAGGAAAGAAGTATTTGACAAAATTGGCGGTTACGATGAAGCGCTTGCCTATGAAGACTTTGATTTTTGGGTGAGGTCATCAAGAATTTTCAAATATAGATTCCTGGATGAATCATTAACGAAGGTTCGAAGGACGGGTCTTTCAATGTCGTCAGGATGGTACAAGGTTGGCGATCGGCAACTTCATTCAACTTATCTCGTGTGCTGCAAAGCTATTCACTTGAACCGCGATGAGGACGATGTAAGCGCTTTGCTAAAAAGGGTCAGATACGAAATGCGACAGTCGGTTTTTTCGGAGAATCATGACGAAGCCCATTTGTTTTATGAACTGTTAAGAGCTATAAATAGGATAAATAGAAAAGATAAATTCCTGATGCTGGCTGATAGGCTCAAGTTACCATTAAAAAGATTTAGGTCATTTTATTACTCAATTAGATTTAAGAGAGGAGAATAATTCTTGATACTCCGAGTTGTAATCAAAGTATGTAAAATCATTTTTATATACTTCGTACACTAACTTAAGCGTTTCGACATCATAAAAATATTTATAGTCATATTTAATTGGAGACCGGTTTGAGTGATTAAAACTAAGATCAAATTGTGACAGAAAATGAATCAATTTCTCATTATCCTCACCTAACTTGAAATAAACCAAATTTTTTAAGCCAGAGCAATTGATAATAGTACTCTGCGAGCAGAAATGAGGGCCTCGCAAGCGATCGGGAATTTTTGAGAGCGTTGTAAGAACATCCTTAAATGACATGCCATCGTGGAAAACTCCAAAGAGAAAATCGCCATAGCTGCTTCCGGAAAATATATCAATGTATGCCGACACCACGCGTTCCATTGGATTTCTGACAACTGTAAATGCAAAATAATCGTTAGTGTCAACAAGATGATTTTTCTCCAGATAATGGGCGATTGAATCAACTTGCTTATCTGTTAGAACGATATTTTTTAATGGTTTATGTATAGTTGGAAGTAGACTCCTAAGGACAGATGTGCTCCCACATTTGAAAATTCTCAAATAAATCAGTCGTTTTTCACTACTTAAATATAGTCGTTTGTAACTTTTTCCTGGATTCTTGAGAAACGCAATGTTCTCCAACAGGAATCGCATCAGTCTTATTTTGAGAAGAATTGAAAGTAATTTTGAAGGCAAATTATGTTTTTTTTTCTGAGACAGTGACGCTAATTCTAATGGCAGATCCTTTAGAATTTCCATACGCTCTTTTTCATAATTAGTGCTAATTTTTTTTATGCTGCTCTGGCGCAGCAGAAGCAGTACGAAAGGCCAAATAGTAAAGAAGGGTTTCATCTGGTTATTTCCTCCACAATCTTACTTCAATGGAAATTCTGGTTTTGTTTGGATTAAGGTTAACAGCACCGCCGTGAATCAGGTAAGGGGAAAACACGAGCACTTCTCCGGGTTGAGGGTTTGGTCTTATCATTTCAAATGGCCCGAAAATATTCGTGACGGCAGGAACGTTAAACCTTTGCTTGTTTATAATGGCACCGTGTTTTGTTTTTTCAATTTTTGAATCCGGCCACAAATGACTTCCCGGAACCAGAATCAATGAGGATTGTTCATCACTTCCCGCAATAGGTATGTATAAGTTAATACAGTCTTTGTAGTCCTCAAGCCACACGTCGCGGTGAAGCGGGTTGTTGTCTCCGCTCTCCGGTCGAATTACCCGGAAGTGAAAGATCCTTTGGTCATCAAACGGATTGTGTGCACGCAGTTGTTCGCCTATTATGGACGAAATTCTTTCTTCAAGTAATTCAATCCCTAGTGGAAACTCCTTCACCGGCAAAAGTTTCGTTTGCTCAATAGCACTAAGGTGGAGCTCCTGCGTCGTGGTCGCCTCATGATACTTTTCCAGGGTAAAGTGATGTGCTATAATCAACCCGGCGTCGCGCCATCGATTCACTAAAAGTTTTCTTGCTTCCTCCTGAAACCTGGTATATTCATCACATGAAGAAAATACTTCCTTAACAGTGTAGCCCTGTTGGTGCCAGGCCGTGTTTTTTGTGAGATCGATATCTCGTTCCGATAATACTATTGGCTTGCCCACTTGTTTTTCACCTTCACTGAAATACTCAATCGCTCTGCCATTGACCTCGTAACGCATCACAAAATAACTTTACTTGCGGTTATCTTCACCGAGCACCATGCTCACATAATTTTCATACCTGCTTAACGCAATCTCACCACTTCTCACAGCGTCGAGAACGGCACACTTCGGTTCCTGCAAGTGAATGCATCGTGCGCCAAATTTACAGTTCAATCTCCGGTCGCGCATTTCAGGAAAATAATCTGATATTTCTTCCGGACCCATGTCAACAAGTCCCCACTCCTTTACGCCGGGCGTATCGATAATAAATGAATCATCATCAACCTGAAACATCTCAGCGAAAGTTGTCGTATGTGTGCCCTTCTCGGAAAAGTTCGAAATTTCACTCACTCTCAGTTTGATGCCGGGAATTAGTTTGTTGAGCAGCGTGGACTTGCCGACACCAGAATGACCGGCAAGCAAAGTTATCTTATGCTGTAGAATTGATTTTAAGGAAGACAAATCATCATACAGCGTTGAAAGCAAAAAACACCTGACGCCTATATCAGAATAGATCTTTACCACTTCTGTAAGTTCATCCAGCTCATGCGGCCGAAGCAAGTCTTTCTTGTTAAAGACCAGCACCTGAGGAATCCTGAACGACTCTGCCGCAACAAGAAATCGATCGATGAAGCCAAGGGAGGTCCGCGGCCTCGCCAGGGTTGCCATTAACATGGCCTGACTTAAATTGGCAGCAAGAACATGTGAGTGTCCGGTTTTCTTTACGGACTGTCTCAACATGTGATTTTCCCTTGGAAGTATCTGGACAATTGCCTTGTCGATCATCTCGAAGTTCACATGATCGCCGACTGCAACAGGATTAGATTCCCTAATGTCATCGAGCCTTATCTTTCCCCTTACACGACAGGCATACTTGTTTCCATCCTCTCCAAGGACATCGTACCATGATCCGGTAGATTTCATGACAAGACCTTTCACAAGCTTCTGTGTTAAATGGGATAGGTATTTTTACTTTTCAACTCGTTCATCAAAGCATTGCCCTGCAATATTTCATTATGCGCTCACTCGCACCAAGGTTTTCCTGCACATATTGTTTTGTAACCTCGCAAGCCAGCTGGAAATTTTGGGGCACAGTCAGCAACTCGAACTTGGCTTTGAGATCAGGATAGTCATTGATCTCAAACGCACCACCGCGTTTAATTAACTGAGTAGCTTCTTCATACTTTTGGTATTGCCGATTGCCAAAAAAAATTGGAACTCCGTAACAGGCAGCTTCCAAAATATTATGCAGTCCTTTGCTGTAGCCTCCACCGACAAAAGCAAAATTGCCGTAGCGGTACAGGCGCGAAAGCATGCCAATATTGTCGATGATCAGCACACGATAATCCTCGAGGGGAATTCCGTCGGCCCTCGAGAATCGAATGTTTTTAACCTGGATAGCACCTTCCATTTCAGTTATGAATTCTTCTGAGATTTCATGTGGCGCAATAATAAATTTCAGCTTGCTGCCATTTACGTTAATGAATGGAATTAGAACATCCATGTCATCTGGCCAGCAACTTCCAACAACAAATACGTCTTCCGATCCTTTGAATTTTTCGGCGAGGGGAATGTCCTCACCTTGCATTACTATTTGGTAAACGCGGTCGAAGCGCGTATCGCCAACACGGGAGCAGTGCGTGACACCAATGCTTTTTAAAAGACTTAAGGATTCGTTATTTTGTACAAACAGGTGACTGAACGTAAAGAGGATACTTCGATAAAATTCGCCGTAAGATCTAAAGAACAATTGATCTTCACGAAAAATTGATGAAATGGAAATCAAAGGAATCCCTTGATTTCGGAGTTCATGACAGAAGTGATACCAGAACTCATACTTCACAAAAATGGCGAGCGTTGGTTTCGTGATGGATATAAATCGCCAGGCATTTGATGATGTATCAAGCGGGAGGTAAAATACAAAATCGGCTTTTTCATAATTCCTTTGTACTTCATATCCTGAAGGGGAAAAAAAAGTTAGCAACACTCTGTACTGAGGAAATTCAGCTTTCAACTTTTCAAGGATGGGTCGTCCTTGTTCGAATTCACCAAGTGAAGCACAGTGCATCCAGATCAAAGGTGCTTTATGTTGACGCACGGATTGCGATACGTTGTTGAATAAATTCTTCCTGCCATCTGTAAATGCCTTTGCTTTCTCATTGAACAGGGCCGCGACCTTAAGAAAGACACCGAAAGCACCGATTAGCAGGTTGTAAAGTATAATCATGAATAACAAAAATAAGTAACCTTCGCCTTATCCTTACCTGTGATTTCAAAACTTCGCACAATTATCTATTATTGAATGATAAATTCTATGAAAAATGATTAGAAGCTGGATTGTGACCGGAGTGCTCCTGACGATATCAGGTTTTGGTGGTTTGCTGAACGCGCAAAGCGCCGGTGACCTTGTCAATTTCTTACAAACAGGTGAGGAGGATGCATCCAAACTGACAAGCGCTTATATCAATCCTCTTGTCGAAGGACTTTCTTATGGAATGAACGGGGGATGGTATACCACTGCCAAGGCACACAAGACACTGGGCTTTGATTTGTCCGTCTCGTTGAACGGAGTTTTTATACCAAGTTCACAACGATATTTTGAACCCGGCAAACTCGGACTGAATAATACTCAACTTAGCCCTAATGATCCTGATGGAAAAGTGCCTACGGTGATAGGCCCCGAGGAGAGTACAACATATGAAACTGTAATTCAAACACCTGATGGCCCACAACGATTTACTTTCGATGGACCCGAAGGACTTGATATGAAAAAAAGATTCAAAGTCCAGGGAGTAGTTACTCCCATGATCCAAATCGGGGTTGGAATTTACAAGAGCACCGATCTGAAAATAAGATTCGCACCGGAAACAAAAGTTGGTGATGACGGCAGAGTAAAGATGATCGGCTTTGGCTTGATGCACGACATTAAGCAACATATTCCAGGGCTAAAGATCATGCCGTTTGATCTATCCGTGCTCATCGGGTACACAAAAGTTAGTGGCGACGTTAACATGGAATCGGCAGCCTTTCCACCGCCGGCTGGAAATACCGATGCACAACGAATGCCTTTTGAATTGAATGGCTGGCTTGTTCAGGCCCTGATTTCAAAGAAATTGTCAATGTTTACTTTTTATGGAGGGGTGGGGTACAACGCTATTAAATCGAATGCCCATGTCAAGGGTTCATATGTTATTTATTCCGGGCCGAACGGCAGTGACGTTACCTTAACTGATCCGGTCAATCTCGATTTCAAGAATAAAAGCTTCCGTCTCAATGGAGGTTTTCGGTTTAACCTCGCAGCTTTCTTTATCAATGCTGAGTATATCTGGCAGGAGTACAGCACAGCAACATTGGGTCTTGGATTGACTTTTCGATGAGACTGTCGCTAAAAAAGAAAGCCCATCCCGACACGCGGGACCAGGGCTTTCCAACCAAAAGGCGGTTAAAGTGTGCTATGCATGGATAAATATGAAAGAGCATCTTGAGGTAACCGTCCCTGTGTTTATTTTTGCACCTATATTTTTTGAACGGGGTTCCGGTGAAGTTGTAAATACCTGATAGTCAATGACCAAAACGAAAGTACTTTTTGTATGCTTGGGGAATATCTGTCGCTCTCCTCTCGCCGAAGCAATTTTTAAGCATAAGATAAAGGAGAAGAAATTAGAGTTGAGCTACGAAGCGGATTCCTGCGGCACATCTAACTACCATATTGGCGACGGTCCGGATCACCGGACAATTAAGAATGCCCACAAAAATGGGGTAAGGATCGACCATCACGCCAGACAATTAACCGATCGTGACCTTGAGACGTTTGACTTCATATTGGCCATGGACCGCAGTAACTACAATAATATCTTCAGGCTCGCCCGTGCCATGGAGTACAATCACAAGGTTTTAATGATGCGGCAATTTGACGCGGAGGATGAAGACGCAGAAGTACCTGATCCATACTATGGAGGAGAACGGGGCTTTCAGGAGGTCTTTGATATTCTGGACCGCTCGATCGAAGGTTTCATCACTTATCTGCAGAGTCAGGATCGCTCCAGAAAGGCCGGCTAGTTTTCGGAAACTGCTTTCTCCAAAAGGTTCTTCACCCGCTCTGATTTTGCCAGTTTAACGGCTTCGCTAATGGCTCGTGGTGACATTTTCTTTAAGGTTTTTTGCACAATGTCCACAACCTTTTCTTCTTCGTGCTTGTGTTTGTCTGCAAACTCGTCAAGGTAATATTCGACAAAAACAAGACAAATGACGTCTTCTAACAGTTGAGTATCAGGATTGGTATACAGTTGTTTCTTGAGCAATAGGAATTTTACAATATCTACGGTATTGCTGTCGTAGCCACATTCGGTCAGAATCTTGTCAGCAATGGTAGCGTGGTGCTGCTTCAGGGTATTACGCCATTGCAAATACCCCTTCTTATCCATGGGGTATTTATTCCTTGGGATCTCCCATCGGCCAATGTGCTGACAGCGTGCAGCAAGTTTGTGGTACTCGGCTGAATCCGGAGCAAAGCGTTCCAACTGCTCAGTCATTCGTATGGAGTATAATAATTCTTTGGGATAAGATTTACCATCCCCGATTTCAATATTAGGATCATTTTTGTTGTATGCGTCGAAGGCTGCAAACGCCCGGGCAAGTTTGTCACTCATGGTGGAAGGTACTAACTACTTAAAAATGTTTCACCAGCGATTGAAAAAAAATTAAATCGACGCGTGCCGGATTAGATCCTCCTTCAAGACCTCATGAATACTACTTTCGTTAACTACCTTACCTATGATAATTACGGCAGGCGCAGAGATTTTATTTGATATGACAAGTTGTTGGATTGTACCAATCGTTCCTCGAATGGATTTTTGACCGGCAGTGGTCGCCCGCTGAACGATGGCCACAGGTTCGTCAGCGCCGCGCGAATAATAAAAGTTCTGTACGATTTGACTCAAATTATTCATCCCCATCAAAATAATTACTGTTGCACCGGACTGGGATGCAAGCCGGATATCGTTAGACATTTCCCCAGATGAGCAAGTGCCGGTAATTACCCAGAAGCTTTCATTTATGCCACGTTTTGTTAATGGAATCCCGACACTCGCAGGCGCCGCTATTGCACTTGAAATACCAGGAATAATTTCAACGCTGATTCCTCTTTTATGAATATAGTCCAGTTCCTCATGCCCCCTTCCGAATACATATGGATCACCTCCCTTGAGTCTCGCGACATTTTTGTAACGCGTAGCGTAAAAAACGATTAGCCTGTTAATCTCGTCTTGCGAAAGTGTATGCTTGCCTGCGCGCTTGCCAACATTAACCAGCTTGCATGACGGCGACGCATGGTTAAGTAGTTCTTTTGAAACAAGCGCATCATGCAGAATGACATCAGCCTTTTTCATGGCGCTCAATCCTTTCAGGGTGATTAGTTCCGGGTCGCCAGGCCCTGCACCGACAAGACGAACCTTCAAATTCGTGGTTTTTGCCATACCTATAACGTTTACGTAAAAATACGTATATCGACTTCGTAAAAATACTTAATAACTACGTAAATTTACGTTATTGATGAATTTTTAAATACTGAGTAAACCAAGAAGCAATGAAACGAGTCATCGTTGTTGGTAATGGCATGGTGGGCTATAAGTTCTGCGAAAAGTTGCGTAGCTCCGGTAAGTCCCATGAATTTGAGATAATTGTTTATGGTGAAGAGCCCCGTCCGGCTTATGATCGGGTGCACTTGAGTAGTTACTTCTCCGGAACATCGGCGGATGAGTTACTCATGGCTCCTTCAACCTGGTATGGCGAAAATGATGTGCAACTCCACACCAGTGAACTGGTAACTGAAATAGACCGTTCAGGCAAGACTATTAAAACACATACCGGAAGGATCCATCGGTATGACTACCTCGTACTGGCTACTGGCTCCAGTGCGTTTGTGCCTTCAATTCCGGGGGTCATGCGTCATGGAGTCTTTGTTTATCGCACCATCGAGGATCTTAACGCTATTATCGCATACGGCAAGAAGGTAACCCGGGGAGCAGTAATGGGTGGAGGTTTGTTGGGTCTGGAAGCCGCTAAGGCTTTACTAGACCTTGGGCTGGAGACGCATGTGGTTGAATTTGCCCCCCGTCTTATGCCCAGGCAAATTGATGATGCGGCTTCCGAAATTCTTGCTCATAAATTATCGCAACTCAACATTAAAATTCACACGGGTAAAAACACAAAGGCGATCGAGGGTAATGGAAAGCTGGAAGGGCTTATATTCTCCGATGACTCAAAGCTTGATGTGGAAATGCTGGTGATCTCTGCCGGCATACGTCCCCGGGATGAATTGGCGAAAGCGAGTGGTCTGAATGTTCACGGCAGAGGAGGTATCGTTGTGGATAACCATTTGCGCACCAACGATGAAAATATTTTTGCCATCGGCGAAGCGGTCGTTCATAACAATTTGGTTTACGGATTGGTGGCACCGGGATATGAAATGGCCGAAGTTGTGGTCAGGCAGTTAAATGGTGATCAATCGCGTTTGTTCACGGGGTTTGACATGTCAACCAAACTCAAATTGATTGGCGTTGACGTTTGCAGCTTTGGTGATCCATTTGCCGAAACCCCGGGAAGTATACCAATCGCATTCAAAGACAAACGCAAGGGCATTTACAAACGAATCAATATTTCAGATGATGGAAAGCGCTTGTTAGGTGGCATTCTGATTGGCGATGCTGCGGCTTATAACATGCTTCACCAAATGGTTGTGAATAAAATGCCGCTGCCCGAGCATCCTGAATCACTTATTGGTATTGGCGGTAATAGTAAAGTTGACGAGGCTGCGGGAGTGAAAGGTCTTCCCGAGACTGCGCAGATATGTTCTTGCGAGAATGTTACAAAAGGAAACATCGTTCACGAGGTCACTCAATGCGGAGCGATCAGACTTGATGACGTAAAGAAATCAACCAAAGCATGCACAGGGTGTGGCGGATGCACGCCAATGGTAAATGATATTATTAAACTCACGCTCGAATCACTAGGTCATTCGGTTAAGAAAACATTGTGCGAGCACTTTGATTATACGCGCCAGGAGTTGTTTGATCTTGTAAAAGTTAAAGGAATTAAACGTTACGAAGACCTGCTCGATGCACATGGAAAAGGTGATGGTTGCGAAATTTGTAAACCTGCTGTTGCTTCTATTCTCGCCAGCATATGGAATGAGTTGATTGCAGAACAGTCCACCATTCAGGACACAAATGACCGTTACCTGGCCAATATCCAGCGGGGCGGTACCTACTCCGTTGTTCCGCGAATTGCCGGCGGCGAGATTACGCCGGAGAAGTTGATCGCCATCGGACGGATTGCAAAGAAGTATAATCTCTACACGAAAATTACGGGAGGTCAACGCATTGACATGTTTGGTGCACGCGTCGATCAGCTTCCGGATATTTGGGAGGAATTAGTTGATGAGGGATTTGAAAGTGGACATGCTTATGGAAAAGCTCTGCGTACAATCAAAAGTTGTGTAGGCTCAACGTGGTGCCGTTACGGCGTTCAGGACTCAGTGTCGTTTGCCGTGTTCATTGAGAATCGCTACAAGGGACTGCGCGCGCCTCATAAAATCAAGGGCGCTGTCTCCGGTTGTATCCGGGAATGTGCCGAGGCGCAGTCTAAAGACTTCGGAATAATCGCCACCGAAAAGGGATGGAACTTATATGTCTGTGGAAATGGCGGAGCAAGGCCACAGCACGCCAAACTACTGATTGCTGATGTGGATACCGAAACATGCGTTAAGCTGATCGACCGGTTCCTGATGTTTTATATCAAGACGGCCGATCCCCTGACCCGTACGGCTACCTGGCTCAACAAAATGGAAGGTGGACTCCAGTATTTATATGATGTGATCGTCAATGATTCACTCGGCATTGCCGGGGAACTTGAAAAGGATATGGAGAAACTTATTGCCAATTATCAATGCGAATGGAAGAAAGTCGTTGAGAGCCGCGAGTTGCGCTCACAGTATAAACATTTTATCAATGACGGGGAAACCGACCCGACCCTGCAGTTTGTAGATATGAGGGGGCAAAAATGTCCGGTTGATTGGAACAAGTAATTACACGAATACGAAACGGAGGACTTACATGGAATTACTGAACGAAATAAAAACCTTTACCTCGGATAAAATCAACGAGATAAAGGTGTGGTATAAAGCAGCGCGCACAACCGACTTTCCCGAGAATGGCGGAGCGTGTGTTCGATATAAGGACATGCAGGTTGCAGTATTCAATTTTTCCAGGAGGAGTGAGTGGTATGCGTGCCAGAATCTTTGTCCTCATAAAATGCAGATGGTTCTTTCCCGTGGCATGATTGGTTCGCATGAAAGCGAGCCAAAAGTTGCATGTCCGTTTCACAAAAAAACATTCTCTCTAAAATCCGGGCAGTGTCTTAATGCGGAGGAACCGAACATTTCTGTTTTCCCTGTCAGGATCGAAGATGGATTCGTTTATATAGGCTTCACTAAATAGGTTTACTCATAAATTAGGTGTAGCAATGTCAGGCTTTTCCGGGGCCTGACATTTTTTTTCATTGATGGAGTCAATTGATTTTGATTAATTTTGGAAAACACGGATGAACCTGAAATTCAAAGAAGTTCAACAAA
Source organism: Cyclobacteriaceae bacterium (assembly GCA_036273935.1). Taxonomy (GTDB): domain Bacteria; phylum Bacteroidota; class Bacteroidia; order Cytophagales; family Cyclobacteriaceae; genus ZC4RG29. The sequence goes on from DASUGQ010000404.1 coordinate 13,426, forward strand.
GTCTTAATCGCTTCAGTCGGTTAGGAACACTGTACATATTGGCGCTAAGTGTTGTCGCCACCGTGGTCATTGCCGGGCAGGTTTTGATTCAGTTGCACCTTCGTAATCAGCTTACCGATTCACGCGTTGTCAATGTGGCCGGGCGTCAGCGGATGTTAAGTCAACGCATTACCAAGTACGCGCTTCTTCTCCAGCCTGATCAGACAAAAGAAAAAAGAGCGGAGATTCGATCATACCTTGAAACTTCCGTTAACCGTTGGAAGGTTTCACAGGATGGTTTGTTGAACGGGGATGACAGTTTGAACTTGCCCGGAAAAAATAGCGACAAGATTCGCGCGATGTTTGTCAAGGTGAACCCTCATTTTGAATCGATGTATGCCAGTGGAAAGTCGATCGTGACGCAATTATATAGTGATCCATTGAAAGACTATGCTACGCTAAGGCCGGAGATCGACAATATCATTGCCCATGAATCAAGTTTCCTCGAAGGAATGGATGGCATTGTTTTTCAATATGACGATGAAGCACACGAAAAAGTGTCTACGCTTAGCCGTCTTGAATACTTGCTTATTGTCACTTCGCTGATCGTTATTTTCCTGGAAATAATTTTTGTATTTCGTCCAACTACTTTGCAGGTCAATAAGACCATCGACCAGTTGATCTCTTCTGAGCAAAATGCAAAACAACTGACGAAGGAGATTGGGGCGCTATATGGATCGTTGGAAAAATCATATGAACAGTTGTCGCAGGTGAATCAACCGTCTGAGAATCCAAAAATTTATGCGAAGACGGATCGAGGAGGTAATGTGATTTTCATCGCAGAGCTTTTTTCTGAACTGAGCGGTGTACATACAATATCTTCCATGATGCGTCTCTGTGATCTTTTCAAGGACTCTGGATTAGGCGACGACTGGATGGACGAAATTGTTGAGCGTATCTCGGAGGGAAAATCCTGGCAGGGAGAAATTTCTTTCAGGGGAAAAGACAACGTTGGGAAGGCGGTGGATATCATGGTGACTCCGGTGTATGGTGAGGGAGACGAAATCAATGAGTTGATTGTGATGGGCTCCGACATCACCCGTCAGAAGCAGGCGGAGAAAACGATGAAACAAAAAAATCGCGCTGAGATCGAAAAGAAAATAAATCAACAGAAGTTCCGTTCGGTGCTGATTCTCGAAGGTCAGGAAGAAGAAAGAAAACGCATTGCCATGGATATCCATGATGGCATTGGGCAGATGCTGACGTCACTGAAATATCAAATTGAATCCATCGAACAAAATGGCAATGAGAAGTTTAACCGCAAGATAGCGGAGATCAATCAGGGGATTAAAGACGTGATAAAAGAGGTTCGAAGGGTGACGTTCAATCTTAAGCCTACGGTTTTGGGTGACTATGGATTGCAGGCGGCACTTAACGTCTTTATCCAGGAAATCGGAAAACTAACGAACATTCAACTCGCATTTCGAACGCAAGGTGATATGACTTATCGCCTCCCTCAGAAAGTTGAGAATAATATTTTCAGAATTGTGCAGGAGGCCATCAACAATGCCATAAAATATTCAAACGCAGAGAAAATTGAAGTCCTGTTGCGACAGACTGAAAGCGATCTTGTCATCACAGTGAATGATGAAGGTGACGGGTTTGATGAGAAAATTATTGAAGCCAGGGACATTAACATTGAATCAGGCAGGGGATTTTTTAATATGTACGAACGAACTGAGTATATTAACGGCACACTTGAAATCAAATCGGCGCCCGGCCAGGGAACAGTGGTCCACCTTTCCGTTCCCTTGAAGAGCGCCTCGGGTGTGGATGCATAAACTATGGGTGACAAAATAAATATTGTTTTAGCGGACGACCATGTGTTGGTCAGGAATGGCATCAAAGCCATGCTGGAGTCTGATCCGGCCATCCAGGTGATCGGAGAAGCAGGCAATGGGGTGGAGGCCCTTGAAATTGCCGGGAGAGTTCGCCCGCATTTGTTAATTCTCGATATCCGGATGCCGGAGATGACGGGACTGGAGGCCGCTGCCAGATTGCAGAGCGTCGCGCCCGGAACCAAGGCTGTTATTCTCTCGATGCACGACTCGGAAGAGTATGTATTGCAGGCCCTGGATGCCGGGGCCTATGGTTACTTGTTGAAAGACACAGATAAAAATGAGTTTATCAAAGCATTGAAACAAATTCACGGGGGAAGCAAGTACTTCAGCGGGGCCGTTTCAAATGTGCTGGCCAATCGCTTGTTGAATGCCAAACCATCTTCCACCGTTGCTGTCGAGGCGCATGATCCTTACAATCTTACCCGGAAGGAAAAAGAGATTCTTCAAATGGTCATCGATGGCAAACAGAACAAACAAATTGCTGACGCTCTGGGCAAGAGCGTTCGTACGATTGAGACCCACCGCTTCAACATCATGAAGAAACTGAATGTCAACAATGCCATTGATATGGTGAATAAGGCGGTGAAGGAGAATTTGGTTTGATGCTAACCTTTCTTTGGTCAATCACTAAAGTGACTTGTTCTTAGTCATATAATAGAACTCTCGTTCCAACTCATACTTCATACGTTTCGTACTCCTTTTCATCATGAAGTATGGAATACCAAACATAAACGCAGCGTGAAAAAGAATAAATGGAAACACAAAGACGGGCATCGGATTTCCTGACAAAGAAATTGTAGTAATCATGCCTATATAGAATACTATTCCAATAACATAGAATGGAATGAACATCCCATGAAAGCCATTTATTTCGGTCTCAATGATAAGTACGCCATCCCTTTGTCTATAGGTTCCCTGTGCAACTGCAATATTCATGTTCATATCGAAGAACTTCCTCTTTCTTCGAATTTTGAATCCAT
>DASUGQ010000405.1:0-5009 GCA_036273935.1 Cyclobacteriaceae bacterium
ATTGCGCGAGGAAAAGTTAAGAGAAAATAAATACCGGGCGCTCGCCAGGTATGGTGAGAACATGATTCGCGCCAGGGCTGACTATCGCAAAGCCATTGGACGCGCGAGAGAAAAAGGAGTTGCCATCCTGGATAGTTTAAAAAGGGAATACGAAAGTTGCCTCGACACCGTCCACGTTTCGGAGTCTCCGGAAGTAAGAGCGCTCAGGCGAAGGCTGGCATCGATAAAGACGCTGGACAAGGCCGACCGTTCACTTGCTGAGGCTTATCGACTTTCCAGTCTGGAAGATAGCCTGCAGACATTGATTGATCGCGCTGAACAAGCATCAGCCAATGCTCATTTTTGGAAAAATTGTGGTCCCCATTTGAAGAACAGGATCCAGCAGGTCGTCCGTTCGGACCTGCGCGATGTCGACTTTGACGGGTACATGACTGTGGAGAAATATTACGATCTCGTGCATAATCATTTTGACCGGATTTACTTTGATTTTCCTCCACTTACACCGTCTGCAGACAAAGACAGGCGCGTTGTATTCAGTATGGCCACAGCCAGGTTTGCCTACTGCCCGGATCAGTTCGATGAGTTTTTTATCATTAAACACTTTGATGAATCCTTTCACACCCATGACAAGGCGCAGACGACCACTACCCGTGAGACATTCCAGACGCTCCCTAACCACATTAAACTGCAAAGTCTTGACTCATTTTTAGTGCGCGAAAAAGGTCTGCTGACCAGTCAGTTTGGCGATATCGACCTGGCCGATACAAAATATAAACGCTTCGTTCACTCCGTCACGTTTTCAGAAGAGGAAACGTGGTACCTGTGCGGCTTGCTTAAAACTGAAAACTATAATATCCAGACACGATCCGTCGACCCGCTTGTCATTACAGGGGCCTCGCTCATTTTTCTTTTCCTTATTGTCGCCATGCCCATTCTGAAGCTTCTGATCATGAACACTTACGAACGGATCAGCATTTTCAATGTCTGGTTTACCGGCTTCAGTGTTGTTGTCGGCAGTGCAGTCTTCTTTTTGATCCTTTGGTCAATCAGCAACAGTCTTCAGTCGATGGAAGAGGTGGATGATCAACTGGCAGATTTGTCTGGCGAAATAAGAGGGCGTTTTGAGCGTGAGCTGGGGATGATTTATAAGCAGGTCAATTATTTTAACGACCCATCCCATGGAAGTGTGATCTGTCGATGGATGGATTCCCAGCGCAGGAGGGGGCAAAAGAACTTTGTCTTTGGAAGCGTTCAGAAGCATTTCAGTGACTACTTTTCTCCGGACACTTTGTATTATCCCTTCAATTACCTCATGTGGATTGATCGCGACGGCCTTCCCTTTGTGTCTCTCGCCGCGCAAGAAAAGGAGCCGGATTACGAGATGCCCAATCTAAGCCACCGAAAATATTTCAGCCAGGTGATAAACGACAGCCTATGGGCCTTGCCGGGTGAGCCTTCAGAGGCTTTTGCTCTTCAATCCATCACATCCTGGACCGATCATTCTGCTGAAGCCGGTTTTGGGATCAGGCCAACTTACAGGGAGCCGTTTCCTGCCGCTGTTCTCGCGTTGTCGACACGGCTGTATTCCATCATGGACGCCCTTTTGCCGGCGGGATATGGATTCTCCATTATTGACGAAAAAGGAGAAGTGTGGTTCCACTCCAACACCGACAAGAATCACCAGCAAAATCTTTTTGAGGAAATGGACCGGGATGGCAAACTGATTGCCGTAGTTAACGGACGAGGTATGGCCCATTTTTCCGTCGACTATGAAGGCGCCCGTACCCGCGTTTATGCTCAGCCATTGCATGATATCCCACTGTACCTTGTCGTATTTCATGCCAATGAGTACCAGCGTACACCTGTCGTGCTCACTATCCTTCTCGCATTTGCCCTGGCCACTATTCACTTCATCATTCAGGGGATCCAGATGCTGGTGATGTTTACCTGCCAGTACCGGGCCCGCAAGATGAGGATGGAGCATTTTTTTTTCAAACTGTTCCGGCCTGATGAAGGCCATGCCGCAATGTACAGGACTTCCCTTATCACTCAACTTGTCCTGTTGATCATTTCCATCCTGTTCTACCGAATAGGCTATTTTGCCTGTGTCGTTGGCTTTCTAACCTTGCCTGTTATGCTGATGGCCTTTCACCTTGGCTTATACTGCGGGAGGAAAGACCCGGGAGTAAACTGTTTTATGGCACTCAGTGTTGCGATCATAATATTGGTCAACGGATTTGCTTTTTACTGGCTGGCGCCCAATGAAATGGTAATCGCGTCTGTGCAACAGTTGGTCTTCCTCCTTGTCTTTTATATTGCTTTCCGGGATCGGGGCACAAAGGAGCGAACAAACAATCTCCCTGCCGGTCATTCTGCAACAACAAACCGGCTGATTCGCCTGCTCCAGTGGGTATTATCGTATCCCCGCGTATACCACGCCTACTTATTCCTGTGGCTTATCGTTATCAGTATTTTTCCTGTCTTATACTATTACAAGATCGCATACCAGGAAGAAAGCCTCCTATGGGCCAAGTACCAACAGCTGGAGGAACGGAGCGCTGAGATCCGGCGATCTGATTTTCTTATCGATCGCAGACTTAAATTCATTGCCAGTCACAAGGCTCTGTTCACCTATGCAAGTACAGCCGGCAATTATTTAACGCCGGCGGAGCTCCCCGATCTTAAGGCCCCTAGCCAAAATGGAGACTGTATCCAGGAACTGCTTTTTGCCGCCTGGCCGCGCTTTGCCGAACTCTTCAGCAAGTCTAGCGCCGCCGCTTTCAATACGGCTGCAGACAACTCGTGGTCATGGGTAAAGGACGACGAGACAGTAGTCATTTCCTACCCGTTGAAACCAGGGTTGACAGAAAACCAGGTCCATGTCCGAAAGTACGGTAACCTTAATCCTTTCGGAAGCGAGTATGGAATTGTCATCGCGCTGATTGGCCTGCTTGCCGGTGCACTGATCTGCAAGACGATCGTTTTTTGCACGAAATATATTTTCGGCATCGGCATCCTTCCGCTTTACCGGGAGCGGCCTTTCCTGCAGGTAACGGAACGGATAAATTCTTCAGACAGGATCTTTATAGTAGGACTACCGTTATCAGAAAATGACGATAGCCATAAAGGGATCGCAGGGAATCGCTGCCTGGCCGATTTTCAGCGTGACGAGAGCACCTGGAAAGATGACGGGGATGTATGTGTCATTGAGCATTTTGAATTTGGTATTAATGATCATGAGTTCAACGGGAAGAAACTCACCTTCCTTCAGAGACTCATGGAGAAAGCCAAACAGAAGATCATTATCCTTTCGACTGTACAGCCCTCAGCGATTGTTGAAGTCTACCGCAAGCGCATCTGTGAACCCTGTGAAGGGGAAAAGAGCGATGGCAAGACACCGTGTAAAGAAGAGCAATACAAAATAGCGATCCGCAAATGGAAAAACCTGCTGGGACGATTTGAGATTCATTATAAATCCATACAACCCGAACCCAGGCTTTTAGGGGGAGACGTAATGGTGCAGAACGAATTAAATTCATGCCGTTACCTCCAGCAATTGAGCCGTGAAGACCAATTACCTCAGCCCCTTATCGGTGATGACGATTTCATTATGGAGGTTGAAGAGGTTGCCGAAGCGTATTATAACGCATTGTGGAATTCATTTTCCCCGGAGGAAAAATTATTGCTTTTTGATCTCGCGCACGACGGCTTTGTGAATCTGAAAAATCAGCGTGGCTTGCGGATCCTCATACGAAAGGGTGTGATCATTATCAGCAACGAGGCGCTACGCATCATGAATCAAAGCTTCACCAACTTTATTCTCAGCGTCTTCAGAGAAGATGAGGAAGTTGAAATGAACAAGAAGATCCAGTCGAAGGGGTCATGGCAACAAATACAAGTCGTGCTCGTCATGGTGATGGTTGCCCTCGTCGTTTTTATTGCCCTGGCGCAAAAGGAACTCGTCAATAATCTCAATGCTTTCATCCTTGCCCTTACCGGCGCCCTGTCGATGCTTTCCAGGTTTGGCGGATTGTTTGGTTCGGGGGCGAAGGCGAAGGACTAGAAGATTAATAGTTAATGGTTAATAGTTAATAGTCATTAGTTAAGAGGCTCATTCACTTCTCAGGGATCTTGCGGGGTCCATGCGGGCGGCGCGGATGCATTGATAGCCGATGGTGAGCAGGGCGATGAGAAAAGCAATTCCTCCTGCGATCACATAAACGGTGACGCCGATACTGGCCCGGTATGAATAACCCCGGATCCACCAGTCAACAGCATACCAGGCAACGGGGGTGCTCAGCACAAATGCAATGAGCACCAGTTTTCCGTATTCTTTGGACAGCAGGAAGACGATGCTGTTAACAGAGGCGCCCAACGTTTTCCGGATCCCTATTTCTTTCGTGCGCTGTTCCGCAGTGAAGGCGGCAAGGGCAAATAGCCCCAGGCAGGCAATAAGGATGGCCAGTCCCGCGAAGAGGGCGAATATTTTTCCCAGTCGCTTTTCCGAGGCGTACATCTTTCCGTAGTCCTCATCCATGAAGGAGTATTCAAATGTGTTGTCCGGCACAAACTTTTTCCAGGTCTTTTCAATCTTGTCCAATACCTCCTGCGTATTCCGGCTTTCAAACCGGAACGCCACGAAACCATCGGAGCGCTGCAGGAACAATCCAAGCGGTGATATATTTTCACGCATAGAGGCAAAGTGAAAATCCTCCACGACTCCAATGACCGTCCAGGATTTAATGGAATTGGGGTCAGGTGTGCCATCAGGCCGCTCATTGGTAAAGCTGCTGATCTTTTTTCCCAGCGGATCGGGGCCCAGCTCAAGATTCTCCACGGCGGTTTCGTTCAGCACGACGCTTTCTGTCGAGTCCGATAAGAATTCAGGTGAGAAGTTGCGTCCCATCCTGATGTTCATTCCCATCGTCTTTACATAGTCATAGTCCACCCGCCATTCCTGGATTGAGACCATGTCTTTGATATCCTCGCCCGTTGGCACCTTCCCTTCA
>DASUGQ010000406.1:0-4148 GCA_036273935.1 Cyclobacteriaceae bacterium
GAAATCAGCAGAGCGATTCGTTTCAAGGAATGACGGGTATTTATGAAATACGGATGCAAACTAGTTAAAACCTTAAGCTCATTTAGTCTATCGTTATACAAAACGCAAAAAACCTACATTACTTATCAATACTAGAGGGGAATATCTAATTTAGCCAAAAAATAAAAGTCCATTGAGAGCAAGGAAAACATTATCCAACTGGCTTACCACGCGCTATCAACTCATAATCCGAAACGAAGAGAACTTCGCTGAGAAGACTAGCCTTGCTTTTTCGTACTCGAAAATAATCCTTTTTTCCGTTATTCTGTTTGTGGCCATACTCCTCATAAGCCTGTTTATGGTAAAGACCATTTTGGCAAGATGGTTTGACCCCAGGCATGCACAGATGGAAGCGAACCGTCAACTTTATGAACTTGCATTGAAGGTCGATTCATTAGGCATTGAGGTGGATAGAAAAGATAAATTCATTGCCAATTTTCAGCGCGTGTTAAGTGGAGATACAACCAACTTTGTTGACCCCGCCCAGGTTTTAAAAGGAGAATCTCAACCCCTCACAAAGGTAAATAATCTAAAACCCGATCCGACAGACTCGGCCTTCCGTAAGGACTTTGAGAAATCAGATCTTTCGCTCATAACATTTACGAATGTCAAATACCAGGACTTGCAGGAGACATTTTTTTTCACCCCCATCACAGGTTTCATCTCCGATCATTACGATGTGAAGAAAGGACACTTCGGCATTGACGTGGTGGCCAAGACGAATGAACCCGTAAAATCCATTGCTGATGGAACCGTGATCCTCGCTTCCTGGACGCAAGACTCAGGTTATGTTATTGCTGTTCAACATAGAGGCAACCTGATTTCCGTCTATAAGCACAATGCGGAACTCTTGAAAAAAGTTGGTACATTTGTTAACGCTGGCGACATAATTTCTATAGTTGGCAATAGTGGTGAAATGACAGACGGCCCACACCTTCATTTTGAATTGTGGTATAACGGGAACTCATTAAATCCAGAGGAATTTGTCACTTTTTAAATTTATACAACATGTTCACAACCAAGGAACAAAAACGCGTAGCCGAAGAGATCAGCACATCCAGTAACAACATCGGCAAAGGAACTTTTTTGCAAGGTAACATTGAGACGTACGGAAATATCCGCATCGAGGGAAAAGTGAAGGGTGACATTACGTCAAAATCCAAGATTGCGCTGGGGCAGGGTTGTCAGGTTGAGGGCAACATCATTGCTCAGAATGCCGACATCGAGGGTGAAGTAAAAGGTAGAGTTGAAGTTACTGAACTTCTAGTATTGAAATCTACCGCTGTCGTTAATGGAGATATCTCTACAGGCAAAATGATCGTCGAGACAGGCGCCGTTTTTAATGGCTCCTGCAAGATGGGTATACCTGCAAAGGAAATTAAGCTCAGCGATGCCAATGGCCTCACGGCCCATGCTAACACACTAAGGCAGGCAGAAGTCAAGGTCAACTAAACGACTTGCGACGTGCGCGCGGCTGTTTTATACGGTCGGTGTCTCCTGGTATGCAGATGAAACGGGACGGTAACAAGAGTCCGAAGGAAGAATTTAACTCCTACCTCAAATACAGTGGATTGGGGCTGCAGCTCTTGCTAACCATTCTGGTGGCAGGTTGGGTGGGCTACAAAATTGATGGCTACCTTTCCCTTAAATTTCCTGCCTTTATGCTATTGCTGGGTTTGACTGCCTTCGCCGGTTCTCTTTACCAGGTCTATCGAAACATAAGGAAAGATTAGTGCTCAGGTTTTTTTTCGCTTTGACGGCTGTCGCCTTAATAGTTTGGGCCGGACTTGAAATCAGCATCTACAAGAATTGGATCCCAGGGGCACCAAGTTTTTCAAAAGAAATTCTGTTTTTGCTCTTCATCACCACGCTGATCATATTCTTTAAGCTAATCCAGATTAAGGAGAATGCGTTCGTCCAATTTTACCTCCTTTCGATGGCAATAAAAATTCTGGCCTACGTTTCCTTCAACCTTGCAGTCATCCTGAGCGACAAAAAAGGAGCGTCTTCAAACGTTCTCTTTTTCATGATTGTCTACATCCTGTTTACCATCCTGGAAATTGCCTTTCTCTATCGAAGATTTTCCCCTTCCCGGCGGGCTTGATTACGGCCCTAAAAAATTTTTAAAACATTTTTTTCTGGTTGATTAATTCCTACTTTTGCGGTCGGATTTTTAGAACCCCTTTTAGTAAGCCAAATGGAAGGAAATGTCAGAAGAGTCAGCACTTTAGTGTCAATGATACTGGTATTCCTATTTGGTGTTTCTGCCTTTGCCCAGCATGGCGAAGAATTTGCCGATGAAAGTGCCGAAGGACATGAAAAGAAAAAATTTGATGTTAGTGAGGTGATCATTCATCACGTGCTGGATGATCATGTCTGGCACTTTTCTGATGCATTCGTACTTCATCTCCCCGTAATCCTATACTCCAACGAGAATGGCCTGGAGATTTTTTCATCCGGTAATTTTTATGATGAACATCATAACCTTAAAGAATATCATGGTTACCGCCTTGAGGAAGGAAAAATCCACCAGTTAAATGGCGGGCACGTTTTCGATTTTTCAATTACGAAGAACGTGGCAATGTTATTCATTAACGCGGGTTTACTTCTTGTTGTGTTCATGGCTGTAGCCAAGGGATACAAACGCAATAAGGATAAGGCGCCCTCTGGAATTCAGTCTTTTCTCGAACCGGTGATCATGTTCGTAAGGGACGAAGTCGTCAAGCCAAACATTGGGCCACGATATGAGCGGTTTCTTCCTTACATGCTCACGCTTTTCTTTTTCATTCTCTTTGGAAATTTATTGGGCCTGCTTCCTGGTGCAGCCAATCTTACCGGAAACATTGCAGTAACCTTTACCCTGGCAGTTCTGACCTTTTTGATAACAAATTTCAATGGCAATAAAGATTATTGGACTCACGTGTTCTGGACTCCTGGAGTTCCGTTGATCTTAAAACCGATAATTTTATTAGTGGAAGTGATCGGGTTATTTACAAAGCCAATTTCTCTCACGATCCGTTTGTTTGTTGCCATCACTGCCGGCCACATTGTCTTGCTTAGCCTGATATGCCTTACTTTCATTTTCGGAAGCATATGGGTCGGGTTCGGATCAACCATTATTGTATTGTTTATTAATCTGATTGAATTATTAGTTGCTGGGATACAGGCCTATGTGTTCACGCTGTTTTCTTCCCTTTATATCGGGATGGCTATAGCAGAGCATGGACATGATGATCATCACTAACGGAACTTTGTTTCACTTAATTATATAAAACTATGTTGTTCGCATTACTATTAGACATCAGCTACGCTATCATGGGTGCTGGCATTGGTGCTGGTCTGGCTGCAATTGGCGCCGGAATTGGTATCGGTCGCATTGGTGGTTCTGCCATGGAAGGTATGGCCCGCCAGCCTGAGGCGTCTGGCAAAATTCAAGGTGCGATGCTGATCATCGCGGCGCTTATTGAAGTTATTGCGTTGTTCGCCCTTGTTATTTGCCTTTTGGTTTCATTCAAAGCCTAAATGTCAGTTGTACATTGCTGTATCAATTGGATGCAGCAATGTACTTTTATGTATTGAGACTATTATCGTAGAAAAATATGCAGCTCCTAAATTTTGATCCAGGTCTTATTCTTTGGCAGTTAATCATTTTCCTGCTATTGTTTTTCCTGCTAGCCAAACTCGCGTGGAAACCAATCATCAGTTCGCTAAAGGAAAGGGAACAATCAATTCAGGATGCGCTTGACACGGCGGAGAAAGCACGACAGGAAATGGCGATGCTGAAATCCGAAAACGAAAAGCTTCTGAAAGAAGCCCGCGACGAACGAGATAAAATGCTACGCCAGGCCCGTGAGGCTGGTAACCGAATGATTGAAGAAGCCCAGGCCGATGCAAAAAAGTCGGCGGATAAAATTATCGCCGATGCGAAGGCTGCCATAAATATTGAAAAGCAGGCGGCGTTAAAGGACGTAAAGATTCAGGTTGCCAATTTCGCATTGGAGGTGGCTGAAAAGTTAATGAAGAAAGACCTTACCGACGACAAGGCACAAAAAGCCCTGGTTGAAGATTACGTTAAAGATATTAAAGTGAACTAGCATGGCGGAGTCACG
>DASUGQ010000407.1:0-3197 GCA_036273935.1 Cyclobacteriaceae bacterium
TGAACATTATCCTACTTCTTTTTGCCGGGTAATGCGAACCGCATCTTAACCTTGGCCTTGCTCTTCACCGGTTCGTCGTTTCGCCTGGTGGGGCTCCACTTAGGGCCTTCTTTGATTAATCGTATTACCTCATCATCACAACCACTTCCCAGGCTTTTGACAACGCGGAAATCCGTGAGTTGGCCGTTGGGTTCAACGGTAAATTGAACCGTTACCTTCCCCTCTGTATTATTTTGAATTGCCAGCGCCGGATAATGAAGATTTTGCTCAAGGTAATTCCGATAAGCTTTCTTGCCGCCTTTCGGCTCCGTTATTTCCCATTTTATATCCTCCATCGATGGTTCGTCCCCTGTTCCATATCCGGTGACGACGACTTCGCTTAGTTCTGATACGTCCGGAGCGAGTTGCACATCTAATGGCGAGTCTGATTTATTTTCCATAGCAACTGCTTTTGATTCCATGCCGATGTAGGAGAAAATCAGGTTTTGATTTTCGGGAACGTTGATTTCATAGTTGCCATTAAGATCTGTTACCGTACCGATTTTCGTACCTTCCACCAGCACATTTACACCTGGCAGGGGCAACCCATCATCAATATCAGTGACCTTCCCCTTGATCAATTTGGAATCGATTTTTAGTTCGGAAGGAACAATGGCGCCCGAAGGAGATGACGCTGCGACATCCCGAAGTTCACGTCTTGACTCCGTCTGGGCAGCACGACTCTTCGCGCGCGCAGGCGTTTCATCTTTTGACTGCTCCGCGAGGGAAGGAGAAACCAACACTGGCTCCTCATCCTCAGTTGCCTCAACTGATTGGTCATCTGTTGTCCTGGCATCATTATCCAAGGCTGCGAAATCGTCTGATTTCTTTTCAGCACTCGCGACATTGGTTTCCTGTTTTGATTCGGTCGCCTGCTTTCCTTCCTGTTCACCCTTTCGTGCGACAGATGGATGGGAAGATTCATCAATGCTCAGGCTTTTTTCTACCGGCAAGGAATCCGATTTATCCGGCGCGTTCAATATTTGATTTTCGTCGGCTGGTTTGTTGAGCGCAATTGGTTCCGTCGTACCCTTTTCTTCACTAACAAGGTTTAGAACTATATAGGTTGACGCACCAAGAAGTAAAAGTCCTGCAGCAATACGCAATGGCCATTGCCACCAAACTAACTGAGTGGATTTACGTCTAGTGACTTTTTCATTTATTGACTTCTGTAATTGAGCGACATCAGCAGTAAACTCATCAGGCGGGAGCAGGGCGCCACCTTCAAGAGCCGCTGCGAGGAAAGGATCATCGAGCGCCTTTTTTTCGAGGGCATGCATTTCCGCCGGACTCAATTTCCCGCTTAAGTATTTTTCAATATCGGCTTTAAGATCAGCCATTTCGTTCGATACAGATTTTCAAATTTCGTTTTCCATTCTGGATATAACTTTTTACCTGGTTATAGTTATAACCAGTCAAATCACTGATTTCCTGGTAGCACCGCTGCTGCAGGTAGAACAATTGAACGCAGTGTTTTTGTTCTTGTATGAGCTCTTCAATGCACTTTTCCAATTTACCAAGATTCGTTTCCAATTCCAGACTATCCTCCGGATGCATTTGTCCGTCGGATTCCATAACTGCAGTTTCAATATCTTCGAAATTCTTGCCTTTCCTTGAGCGAATTTCCATCAGGCAATGGTTTCTTGCCGTCACGTAAAGCCAACTTTTGAAGTGGGTGATCTCGTACTCATGAAGCGCTGTTGTTAGTTTTTCGAAAAGCTGCATCACCGCGTCCTTACTGGCCTCACGATCTTTTAAATACTTCATGCACACGCCAAACAACATCGCGGTGTAGCGCTGAAATAATGCTCCCAAAACCTCCATTCCTCCGGACTTCCTGTAAAGCTCGACCAGCTCAATGTCGGTCATTTGTTGATGTGGTTTAGCGGAAAGCATCATTCAATTATACTAAAAATCAAGGGTAAACGAAGATTTCTAATCCGGGTGACGAAATCCATAAAATTTTTTATGGAAACTCCGGGCCCTTGAATCTCATCCTAAAATCAAACAATTATGAAAAGGATAAATATTGCATGGCTTGTACTGGTATTTGTTTCACTGGCCTTTAGTCCTTCACCTGAAAGGTTGATCAGGGGGAAGGTCACTGCAGCTTCTGACGGAAGCGCAATGCCTGGTGTTAGCGTAATTCTGAAAGGTACGTCGACCAGGACGGTAACAGATGGTAAAGGCGAATATCAACTCACCGTACCTGCATCAGGGGGCACCCTTGTTTTTACTTTTGTGGGATATGTCACCAGGGAAGTGAAGGTTAGTTCTTCAGATGTGATTAACGTACAGCTTGAAGACGATGTTCAGTCGCTGTCGGAAATTGTCGTGACCGGGAAGCCAATGGAGAGAACTAAAAAAGATGTCGGTAGTTCAGTTACGACTATTCGCGGAAATCGCTCAATAAATCCGGCGCCCGTCTACAGTTACGAACAACAACCTCAATGGAATACCGAAGAGTATGATGGAATCAATGAAAATATTTTTCATGAAGCATTAAGGAATCCGTTGTCGACCTTTTCGATTGACGTTGACGCCGCATCCTATAGTAACGTGAGGAGATTTATCAACAATGGGCAACGTCCGCCAAAAGACGCGGTGCGTATTGAAGAGATGGTAAATTATTTTGATTATGACTATGATCAACCTCCCGGAGAACATCCCTTTGAAGTGATCACAGAAATTTCAACTGCGCCATGGAATGAAAAACACAAACTGGTTCACGTCGGACTTCAGGGGAAAAAGATTCCTACGCAAAACTTACCCCCGTCTAACCTTGTTTTTCTGATTGATGTTTCCGGCTCGATGAGTGACCCCAACAAACTTCCGTTGCTTAAATCTTCATTCAAGATGCTGGTTCAGGAATTAAGGGAACAAGATCATGTCGCCATCGTGGTTTATGCAGGCGCCGCGGGCATTGTTCTTGAACCGACATCGGGAGCTGATAAACGAACTATTCTCGACGCTCTTGATCGTTTGCAAGCAGGTGGATCCACAGCGGGCGGCGAGGGTATCAGGCTAGCCTATGCAGTGGCTAAGGAACATTTTAAAAGAGATGGAAACAATCGTGTCATTCTTGCAACGGATGGTGATTTTAATATCGGTGAGTCGAGTAACGCTGTGATGGAGAGATTGATTGAAGAGAAAAAACA
>DASUGQ010000408.1:0-5659 GCA_036273935.1 Cyclobacteriaceae bacterium
CCAGGAAAGTTCAGTGAGACTCTTCTCGCTTAGTCCTGCAGTATCAGGCAAAGTATTCTGGATTGATAAACGCACCGTTGAGTTCAAACCAGATAGCCGTCTCGCCTCCGGTCAGGTGTACAATGTTGAGTTTAGCCTGGCGAAATTGCGTAAAGTCTCTCCTGACCTTGAAGTCTTTTCTTTTTCCTTTCAGGTGATTCCGCAAAATTTTGAATTCTCGATAGAGAATGTCCGGCCTTACGTCAAGACAGAACTAAAGCGACAGAAAATTGAGGGTGTTATTTATACGGCCGATTTTGCGGAGAATCAAAATGTCGAAACTATTCTTACCGCTCAACAAGGCGGGAATTCCCTGAAAGTCAGTTGGACCCATGGCGGTGATGGAAAGCAGCACAACTTCATTGTGGAAGATGTTCTGCGAAAGGATGAATCAACAAGCGTCGCACTTTCCATTAAAGGTGATCCAATAGGTGTAAACCGCACAGAGGAGGCAAATGTCGAAGTTCCATCCCTAAGCGATTTCAAACTCATGACCACCAAGGTCATCCAAAATCCCACTCAATATGCTATACTTCAATTTTCTGATCCCTTAAAGGAAAAACAGAACCTTGATGGCCTGATAAGAATATCCGAAATCACTGATCTTGATTTTGAAATTCATGACAACGAAATATGGATTTATCCCCCAACGAGACAAGCGGGGACAAAAACCATCGCCGTTGAGGCGGGCGTAAGGAACATTCTTGACTATAAAATGAAAAACGCGGCAACTGCTGAGATTGTCTTTGAACAACTCAGACCGGAAGTTCGCTTTACAGGCAAAGGGTCTATACTTCCCAGCACGGATGGCCTGATCCTTCCGTTTGAAGCCGTTAATCTGAAATCCGTTGACGTTACCGTCACAAAAATATTTGAGCATAATATTCTCCAGTTTCTCCAGGTGAACCGCATTGACGGTGATTACGAAATGCAGCGTGTGGGTAAGCGAACGCTAAAGAAAATGATTGCGCTTGAGAGTACCGGCGTTACTGATCTCGGAAAGTGGAATCGTTATACCCTCGACCTGGCCACATTGATCAACACCGAGCCTGGTGCGATTTACCAGATAAAGCTGAGTTTTAAAAAATCATACTCCACCTACACGTGTGAGGCAGTTGAGGCAGAAGGTGAAGAGTCAGCTGAAACAGAGACGGATGAGGAATTCACTCCTGGCAATTACGATGAAGATGGATTCTACTACGGGGATGAAGATTATTACTACGAAGACTATGACTGGGAACAGCGGGATAATCCTTGCCACTCCTCATACTATCGGTCGAACCGGGACATCAAAAGAAATGTATTGGCTTCTGACCTCGGACTCATCACCAAGCGGGGCAGCGACGGAAACACGGTTGTGATCGCAACGGACCTGAAAACTGCTCAACCCATGGGTGGTGTTACTCTTGAATTGTACAATTATCAGCAGGAGATGATCGGGTCGGCAACGACGACTTCTGATGGTAAAGCAACAATAACTTCCAGTGAACCACCTTTTGCCTTAATAGCGAAGAATGGTATGCAGCGTGGCTACCTCAGGCTTCAGGATGGCGAGTCCTTATCTGTTACTCAGTTTGACGTTTCCGGAGACATTGTGCAGAAAGGCCTAAAGGGAATTCTCTATGGTGAACGGGGTGTGTGGCGTCCGGGTGATTCACTATACCTGACATTTGTCCTCGAAGACAAAAGCAAAACATTACCACCTTCTCATCCGGTTGTTTTTGAATTACAAAATCCGCAAGGGCAGGTGGTGAGCCGATTGGTAAGATCTGCCTCGCAAGATGGATTTTACAGTTTCGCGACCGCCACAACTCCCGATGCTCCTACCGGCAACTGGACAGGCCGGGTAAAAGTTGGTGGAACACAATTCACACAAAACATCAAAATCGAAACAGTGAAACCTAATCGACTGAAGATTAACCTCGATTTTGGCACAGATCGATTCACTTCCCCTGACCTGTCTGGTACATTGGATGTGAAGTGGTTGCATGGTGCTCCGGCGAGAAATCTCAAAGCTGAGTTTGAAGTAATTCTTTCTACGGTTGCAACCCGGTTTGAAAACTTTCGGGATTACACCTTTGAAGATCCGTCCCGTGAATTCTATGGCGAGGCTCAACCTGTCTACGCCGGATACACGGATTCGGACGGTCATGCAATCGTCAAGACTACCTTGTCATCTTCATCGGTTGCGCCTGGCTTTTTGAATGCAACCTTCAGGGGAAAAGTTTTTGAGGAGAGCGGTAACTTCAGTATCGACAATTTTTCAATTCCATATTTCCCCTACGAAACCTATGTAGGAATGAAGACTCCGAAGGGAGAAAAGTACAGTGGAATACTCTATGTTGACAGTACTCATCGTGTCGACATTGTGACTGTGGATATTGATGGCAAACCCGTTTCGCGAAATAATCTGGAAGTAAAAATGTACCAGTTGGATCAGCGCTGGTGGTGGGATTATTCCCGCGGCAGCATTGCCAACTACATTGATGGTAACTACGCCAAGCTGGTCAAGAGCGGAAATGTCAGCACGGCAGCGAATGGCAAGGGAACCTGGAGTTTCCAAATCAAATCACCAGATTGGGGGCGTTACTTTATTCAGGTATGTGATCCGGTCTCCGGGCATTGCACCGCGAAAGTTGTCTACCTCGATGAGCCGGGTTGGTATAGTCGTTACCAGGGGGATGATGTGCGAGGAGGTGCTGCACTGCTGTCGTTCACCACCGATAAACCTAAATACAATATTGGGGAAAAAATAAATCTGACCATTCCCGGCAGTGCTCAGGGAAAAGCCCTGGTGAGCGTTGAGAATGGAAGTAAGGTCATTGAAACGTTTTGGCTCGACACGCAACAGGGCGATACGCGTTTTGCAATAGATGTGACAAGGGAAATGACTCCAAATGTGTTTATTAACGTATCCCTTCTGCAGCCTCATTCACAAACCGCCAATGACCTGCCCATACGGTTATATGGTGTAGTGCCCGTTGGTGTGGAAGATCCCGCAACCCATATTGAACCTGTCTTGTCCATGCCCGATGTATTGGAGCCTGGCCAGGAAGTAGCGATAAAGATTTCCGAAAAATCTAAACGGAAAATGACTTATACCATCGCCATAGTTGACGAAGGATTGCTTGACCTTACCCGGTTCAAAACTCCTGATTTGTGGAACCGGTTTTATGCGAAGGAAGCATTGGGTGTGCACACATGGGATCTTTATGATCAGGTAATGGGAGCGTTTGGTGCAAAGATTGAAAGATTGCTGGCGGTCGGTGGCGATATGGAATTGAAAAGTGGTGAGGAAGACGTACGTGCAAACCGATTTAAACCGGTCGTTAAATTCTTCGGACCCTTCACATTGGATGGCGGCACCGCCACGCACAAATTCATCATGCCACAGTATATTGGTTCTGTCAGGACAATGGTTGTCGCCGGCTATGAAGGTGCCTATGGAAAAACGGAGAAAGCAACGCCTGTTCGCAAACCATTAATGATCCTTGCAACGCTGCCTCGGGTACTTGGGCCGGAAGAAAAAGTCAAATTACCCGTTACCCTCTTTGCGTCTGAAAAAAATATCAGCAATGTTACTGTGAATGTCAAAGTATCGGGTCCCCTATCGGTTTCGGGTAGCTCAAGTCGGTCAGTGACCATTAGCAGTCCCGGCGACCTTACAGTTGATTTTGACCTCGATGTCAAATCGGCAATAGGCATTGCAAAAGTGGAAGTAACCGCATCATCTGGAAATTATACGGCCGGCGATGAAATTGAAATTGAGATTCGCAATCCCAATGTGCCGGTGACTAGTGTGCAGGATATTTTACTCGAAACGGGAAAGTCATGGAGTTCGGAAGTATTGCCGATAGGTATCGCTGGCACCAACACGGCTATCCTCGAAGTCTCCAACATTCCGCCGGTTAATTTGGGTTCGCGATTGAGGTACCTCATGCAATATCCTTACGGGTGTGTGGAGCAAACAACATCGTCTGTTTTTCCCCAACTATACCTCGACAAAGTCAAGGTGCTCACGGAAAATGAGAAAGTTGCTGTACAACGAAACGTTACTGCTGGAATCGAGCGACTAAAATCTTTCATTCAACGTGATGGTGGATTCAGTTACTGGCCCGGTATGGATTATTCAGACGGATGGAGCACCTCTTATGCAGGTCACTTCCTGGTTGAAGCGGAGGCAAGAGGTTACTATGTTCCCGCTGATATGCTACGGAAATGGAAAAAGCATCAACGTGACAAAGCGCAGGAGTGGAGACGAAACGATAAATATTTTAGCAGTGATCTTATGCAAGCTTACCGGCTCTATACATTGGCTCTTTCAGGTTCTGCCGAACTGGGCGCCATGAACAGACTTCGAGAAATGGGAAACCTGTCGTCAACGGCAGCGTGGATGTTGGCCGCGTCTTATGCGAAAGCGGGTCAGCCTGAAGCGGCAAAAAAAATGATTGACAACTTATCAACGGTGGTAAAACAATATCGTGAAATGGGTTATTGTTACGGTTCAGATCTGCGCGACAAGGCACTCATTCTTGAGACCCTGGTTATCCTTGGTGAAAAAGAGAAGGCATTTGTGTTATTGAAAGATATCTCCTCACAGTTAAGCAACAGCGGATATTGGATGAGCACACAGGAAGTGGCTTTTGCTTTGAAAAGTATTTCCGCTTTTGTGGGAATGGATAAGCGAGGTGAGCTGAGATTCAAACACACGATTGGCGGCAAGTCTGTTTCTGCAAGTTCAGAACTTCCCCTTTCGCAGGTTAACATTCCGGTGGCAGGCACTCAAAAACAAAGCATTAGTGTGGTAAATGAAAGTAAAGGATCGTTGTTCGTGCGAGTAATCCTTGAAGGAACCCCGGCGCAGGGGAAAGAAAAGGATGAACAAAAGGACCTTAATGTTTTCATTAAGTATTCAGATACAAAAGGTAATCCAATTGATGTGACGCGGCTTGAGCAGGGAACGGAATTCGTTGCCGAAGTGCGGGTCGTTCATCCCGGTTTGTATTCAACCTATGAAAATCTGGCGTTGACGCAGATCTTCCCTTCAGGCTGGGAGATCAACAACCTTCGCCTGGAAGGAACCGAAGATTTTTTAAAGACCGATGCTCCTACTTACCAGGATATTCGTGATGATCGTGTTTATACTTATTTCGATTTATACCGGGGCGGAGGTAAAACTTTTAAGATAATGCTTACGGCGGCCTACGCCGGGACGTTTTATTTGCCAGGAGTCTCCTGCGAAGCGATGTATGACAACAGCAAGTATGCAAGAAAGAAGGGACAGATGGTGGAGGTAGTGAAACCGACTATGCAATAACAGCTTGATATTAAATTGCACCAATTACAAATATGCGATTCAATTAGTACCTACATTATCGTCTACAATTATTGTTAAGGACTTTCCCTGACTTCAGTGAACTAACTTATCATGAGTTTTGCACTTGAACCAAAGTAATTTTTCCTCCATCCCTGAATAATGCGACTTTGATTTCGCGTCATCGTGTTGAGTCGTTGATGGAAAAATCTGATTTACAAAAACTTCTGAGCGACTAAAAAAAATAAAATTCTTTTTAAGTTTTTTCCTTGTGCGGAAAGTATGGCCTAATTACTTTCATATCTC
>DASUGQ010000409.1:0-4585 GCA_036273935.1 Cyclobacteriaceae bacterium
AATGCGCCGCCACCACCTTTTATGAGATTAAATTTTTCGTCAACCTCATCGGCACCATCGATCGTTAAATCGATCTGCTGAATTTCAGTGAATGGTACGATGGGAATATTTAATTCACGGGCAAGGTTTTCGGAATGTTCCGAGCTGGCAACAGCCCTGATATTTAATCCACCTTTAACACGCTCACCGATTTTTTGAATGGCCCAATAAGTTGTCGACCCTGTTCCAAGGCCGACGATCATTTGGTCCTGTATGTAGGTGACAGCCTTTTCGGCTGCATAACGCTTTGCTTCCATTTTTTGAATTATGCCAAATTCCAAATCTATAATAAAGATCAATTCTTCTTGAAGGTAACCTGATTTTTGTACGTAAAAATCCTTTTCGCGTAGGTCAAATTCCTTAGCGCGTAGTTCCTCCCGGACAATTAGCGCGTATAACGCATTAATAAAAAAATCAAAGAACTATGCATCATAACCGCTATAACCCATTTAACCTCATCCACAAAGGTCTCCGGCACCTCATGTATGACACAGCGTTGAAAATTCAGACGGCTGATTTTGCAACGATAAACGGAGCCGCATCAGTGATCACGCAACTCGAACAACTCCTCTCGTATTTTGAAGAACACGCGCATCACGAAGACACATTTGTCCTGCCGCCGGTTGAAAAATATAACCCTGAATTGGTCGCAGACTTTGAAAGCCAGCATGAAGAAGACCATCGGTTGGGTCATGAGATAAGGCTTGCCCTTGCGTCGTGGAAGATTGCCGAAGGAACAGTGGCCAGGCTGTCAGCGGGGAAAAAGATATTCTTTCTGTTCAATGAATTCATTGCCTTTAACCTCTATCATATGAACAAGGAGGAGCAATTGATCAATGAAGTTCTTTGGAGGCATTACACTGACATTGAAATCCAGGGGATAACGCAACAAATCGTACAGAGCATCAAACCCCAGATTTTGTTTGAAGAAAGTCGCTGGATGATGAAGTCCATCAACGTACGGGAGGCAGTTGACTGGTTGGTTGGCGTTAAGGTGTCGGCCCCGACAGAGGTTTTTGCGATCTACGTGAAGATGGCACAGGAAGAAATGCCTGTTGATCGTTGGTTGAAAGTAAAAGAAACGTTGTTTGACGAAAGGTTGATCACAGAAAATCTCAACTAGTCAGCATTTTCAACAAGTACGATCTACGATGTAAGGATTGCATCATAGATCGTACAAGTGGGACATTAAATCGCTTCCGATCCGCGTTCTCCCGTTCGAAGTCGTATTACCTCTTCGAGCGGTGTCACGAAAATTTTCCCGCTACCGACAAAGCCGTCGTCGTTGGCCTTGGTAGCGGTGATGATTGCATTTACGGCAGGTTGAACAAACGCATCATTTACGGCGATCTCAATCCGGATATTCGGCACAAGATTGGGAACGACCCGTTGCCCTCTGTAAATTTCTTCCGTAGTTTTTGTTCGTCCATGACCGGAAACATTGCTCACGGTGATGCGTGATATGCCGGCGTCGATCAGGGCTTCCCGAACCTGATCAAGTTGCGTTTCGCGAATTATTGCTATTAATAGTTTCATTGCTCCTGGATTAAATGGTTAGTTAGGGTTCGTCATTCCATAGCCACGTTCTCCGTGGTAGTAATTGTCAAGACCTTTCATTTCACCCTCGACACTGGACCGGATTTTCACGATCTTATCGAGAACAAACAATATCACAAATGTTCCGACGGCGGCATAACCAACGGCAATCAGGACAGCCAATCCCTGCACACCCAACTGTTGCATGACAGACCATGCTCCATCAACTTTTTCAGCAGCTGCTGCCATCCAACTGTCACGGATGAAGAAGGTGAGGAAAATTGCCCCGACAATTCCGCCGATTCCGTGGATGCCGAAAGCATCAAGCGTATCGTCGTATCCGAGTTTGTTTTTTACAATGATGGCGAGATAGCAAAGTACGGTTGCAAGCGCTCCCAGGACAAGGGCGCCAACGGGTTGAACAACACCTGCGGCAGGTGTAATAGCAACCAGGCCCGCTAATATTCCGCTGACAAAACCAAGCGCTGTAGCCTTGCCCTGGTGGAACCCTTCGATGATCACCCACGTCAGGGCACCGGAAGCGGCTGCAATTTGAGTGACGGTCAACGCTTGCGCCGTGATTAATCCGCTGGTCAGGCTGCTGCCCGCGTTAAATCCGAACCATCCTACCCAAAGTAATCCCGCCCCAATTAATGTCATAACAAGATTGTTTGGGCGCATCGGTAAATGTGGGTGAGATTTTCGGGCGCCCAGATAAATCGCTGCCACGAGGCCACTCACACCCGCAGAGATGTGCACAACGGTACCTCCGGCAAAGTCGATCGCGCCGTTCGCTCCAAGATTGAACAGAAATCCATCTGAGGCCCATACCCAATGGCAAAGTGGATTGTAAACGAGCATACCCCAGAGGCCAATAAAGAAGCAATATCCTTTGAACGAAACCCGTTCGGCAAAAGCGCCGGCAATGAGGGCGGGTGTTATGATTGCAAATTTTGCCTGGAACATGGAGAACACATATTCGGGGATACCGCCACTCATGATGTTCTCATCAATACCTCGTAACAGAAAGTAATCAGAGCTCCAGCCGAACCAGCCACCCAGTACATTAGATCCAAAGGCCATACTGTAGCCGCAGATAACCCATAAAACGGTCATGATCCCCATGGCCGCGAAACTGTGCATCATCGTGCCCAGGACGTTTTTTGTCCGCACGAGCCCGCCGTAAAACATGGCCAGGCCTGGCACCATGAGCAGTACAAGAGCAGTTGATGTCAGCATCCAGGCGGTAGCGCCAGAATCGATCTCGGGAGTTTGTGCCAGCAGACCACCAGCCGGAATCAGGGTGGCGATCCCCGCCAGCAACAAGGGACGTAAAGTAATCTTCATTGAATAAGCAAAGGTTTAAAGGTTTGAACTAAGGTTTAGCGGTTGCGAATATAATAGAGATGGAGAATTAAGCAATAGTGATTGCCATTTCGAAATTACTGAACGACCTCGCCAGGTTCAGGGAGAAAAAGCGGATGTGAGGACTGAATTATGAAAAACCGTAGAATCATTCACGAGAATTCGTAACCGTCGCTTGCGGAATCCCGTAAAGGGCTTCATTAACTAAATTTTAACACAACCCAACCTTATCATGTCCGGTCCAAGACGATCAGTTATTTTCAAAGATGCATTTGTCTACATCGCCACCTTGACGGGCGAAAATTTTTTCCGTGAATTGATCGACGCACTGGTTAATGTTTTTCAGGTTGATGCAGCGTGGATTACTGAATATCACAAAGAACAAAATTCTCTCACAACCATTTCATACTCGATTCAGGGACAACCTGGTACTCACATTTCTTATCTAATTGAAGGTACGCCTTGCGAGCGGGTGATTCGTTCAAATGCGCTCGTACACCTTCCTCAAAATGTGTCGGCACTTTTTCCTGCTACTCGCCGGATATTAAAGAAATTTGATGCACAAAGTTTTAGCGGATTTCCGTTGCAAAATGATCAGGGCGCGGTGATTGGCACAATGGCCCTCGTTCATGGCGCCGCGGCAACCTGGGAAGAGGAAGAAGTCGCTTATGTATTTCAATTGATCAAGGTGAGGGTTCAATCGGAACTGCAGCGACTGAAACGTGAGAGAGAAATCCTGAATCGCGAGAATCAACTTCGGGGATTGATCAACGGCGTACAGGATCTCTTAATCAACCTTAATGAAAAAGGGTTTATTGTAATGTTGAACGCAACGGCCGAGGCAAGTCTCAATGTGCAGGAGGAAAATTTAAACAAGCATCATATTTCACAATTCCTTAGCGACCAAAGCAAAAGCAGATTACTTACGCTGATTGAAAATTTCGAAGGCAATAAAACGGATGGAAAGTATGTGTGGATACCGGGAACGTTAGAGATGATTCCTTCAGTTGGTGAAACGTTCGAGGTGGAAGGTACACTTAGTCAATATGATCTGGATGACAAGATTTATTATACACTCGTCCTGAGAACGCCGGATGAGCGAGCCGATTCAGGTGAGCAAGTCAAATACCTGATCAACCAAACTGAATATGTCAGGGAAGAGTTGGAAGACATTAAGCAGTCAGATCAGATGTTGGGAGAGAGCAGTATTTTTAAACGACTGCTTCAGAATATTTACATGGTCGCCCATACCGATGCGACGGTGTTGGTCAATGGAGAAACAGGAACAGGAAAAGAGTTGGTTGCCCGACATATCCACACCACCAGCAATCGAAAAAATAAACCGATGATAAGCATCAATTGCGGTGCGATACCTGCTGCATTGATCGAAAGCGAATTCTTTGGTCACGCAAAAGGGGCATTTACCGGCGCAACGGCTGAACGCAAAGGAAGATTTCAAATGGCCGATGGTGGTACTATTTTCCTTGATGAGATCGGGGAGTTGCCGCTTGACTTGCAGGTTAAGCTCCTGAGGGTGATCCAGGAAGGTGAGTTTGAACCCGTGGGAAGTTCCAAAACGATAAAGGTAGATGTGCGGATCATCGCAGCCACGCATCGAAATTTATTTGAGCTATCGAAGGACAAC
>DASUGQ010000410.1:0-2610 GCA_036273935.1 Cyclobacteriaceae bacterium
TCAGGAATGATAATTCCAGAAGCTGTTTTTTCTTCCGCAGCTGCAGGTTCAACAAGAACCCTGTCCTCATTTGGTTTGAAATTGATTTTCGCCATATACGTAATGGAATTTTTGGTTAAACAAATTAATTGAATAAGTCCGCTTGCGTCTTAACACGTTTTGTGCCAGGCCCGAACGGGGCTGCAAGAACGCACATTTTTCTATAAAAATGTCAGTTTTCGAGCTTTTTATAACAGCCACAACTGACAATTGCCCCGGATAGAATGGCAGCTTGTCAGTTGGCAGAGGTGGCGCCATTTTATTCCGTCACCCACAATTCCCCTTGTCAGAATCTCCAAAAAAGTGTAAATTTTTGAAGCTAATCGTCATTATCGGCGGGTTTAATTACGTTTTAAGCTAAAGGCCCCACTCATGTGAAAGATTTTTTGCCCTGTAAAACCTTTAATTTTATTGAGTATCGGAGTGTTAATTAATGATTATGGAACAACTTTCTAAAGATTGGCTTACCCAGGGATTGATTGATTTTGAGTACAAGAAATATATTCTTCTCGCTTACCTGAAAACAGTAAACTCATCGTTTACCAAGACTGAGTTATACCCTTTCCTTGGTGACCTTGTCTTCCATTATAGAAACCTATTAGCCATTAAGGACAACAAGGCAATTTTACGGGACTCATTCCCCAAAGAAATTTCGGTGGAAGAGTTCAAAAAGCTTGAGCTTACCTACAAACAAATTATAGAGGACGATGATATCATGGCCGAGTTGGAAAGCATAATAGAATTTGCGATTCCCAAGATAAAAGACTCTTTGCAGGAAGGTTCGGTGATTTATGAATATGTTGAGTCTCAGTGTGAAATATCACCCATTGGTGTAACACCCCTTTATGCGAAGGAGGGCTATTTATTTGTTTCGCAGCCACCTGAAAAGCAAACCAGTGTTTATCGTTATCAGATCAGCATCTTTGAGGGTAGCCAGGAACAGCTTCGCAGTCTTAATACTGAATTTGTTGATTGTGTGGAAAAGAAGCCGCTGCAGACCTACGAACGTTTGAAGCTGGATTTGTTGACGAGATATAAGGATTTGCCAAATCCGGCAACCTATCTGATTTTTTCAAAAACCCGGTTTCCCTTTATTGAAACGCTGATGCCTGTGGCCAAGCGTCTCTTTGTCAAGCATATTTCACAGTAATACTAATAGCGCTAATAATAGGAAAAGCCCTGTCTCGACGGGGCTTTTTCTATTAATTAATGTCAGTTTTCTATTTCGTGCTATCGGCCGGTGCTTCGATGTTAAGCTCCTCGGTTTTTGGGGTTGTTCCCGGGAGAGCAGGAGCGCCCTGTTCAGAGGCCTTGTCAAGGATTTCATTTGTTGAGCCATTCGCTCCGGAGGGGCGAATTAAATGTGCCGATAGGGTTAAAACCATGATCGCCACAATAAATCCCCATGTCAATTTCTCCAACAAATCACCGGTTTTTTTTACACCCATGATACTGCTTGCGCCAGATCCGCCAAATTGATTTGAAAGACCTCCCCCTTTAGAATTTTGGGCCAAGACGACCAGGACAACCAGAAATCCAAGGAAAATTATCGCTGCAATGATTAATGTATACATCTCCTACTTCTTTAACTCTTCAATTTGAGCCGCAAAGTAAGCCTTTTTTTGGGGAAACTTCCAAATCAGCTTTTTTAACACCTCCACGGCTTTATCCTTTTTGCCTTGATGAATGAGTATGTCGACAAGTGTTTCTGAAATAACGTTGTCTCCGAATTCTCCGCTTTTTATTGACGTGAAATCCTCCTGATTGGTTGTCGTCACACGCCCTTTTACCGGGGATATGACTGGTTGAGCTTTAATAAACTGATCTATTATCTCGATCTGCTCCTTTTGCTTTTCAGATTCAGGATTTATTTTTTTTTTAGAGTTCTGAATGGTTTCAATGATATCCTCGCTCTGGTGTTTCCCGTTGCGATCCTCATCATTAAATTCCTCTGCTTCGATTTCCAACGCCTTCACCAGTTCAACGATTCGATGGGCCTTTACATTCCCGGGTTTTCTCCCGGGTGGCAGTTTCCGTTTTGTGTCCTGATCGCCAGAATCAACAGCACTTTCATCTGCGTGATACGGAAAAGAGGTGCCATCGTCAAGCATGCTCTCGAAGTTATTTTTCAGAATGCTCAATGTCCTCAGGTCTTGCATAACCTTGTCGGCGACATCCTGGGTAGCCCTTTCATCGGCATCATTTTGGTCAGAACTAGTAAGACTGGTCTGGGGAACTTCAGGATGGCTTAATCCTGCCACTTCATGCGAAGTCGGCCAAACCTCCTGTGCTTTAGTCATAACTTCCTTTAGGACAGCCCGATCAGCGGAATAGACCGCCGCTAACTGCAAATCGTGTTGCGCGGAGGGCAAATTATGATCCTTCGCGAGCCGAGCGGATAATGCATGCAGCACCTGGCTATATGGATAAACTTCGCGCAGCGCACAAATTTCTTTCGCTTCCTCTATCGAGACTTCTGAAAAAGATCTTATCGCCTGAAGGAACTGATTTTTATCCATTTTTTACTTGGGCTATGGGTAAAAATAGGGCAAAAATTACCAATTGGCAATT
>DASUGQ010000411.1:0-11146 GCA_036273935.1 Cyclobacteriaceae bacterium
CAGTAATTAGTGATTTCTATATAATAATAGTCCAAATTGAAGCGAGTTGCACAAATCGTTTCAGAGTATTTTTGTAACGAAGTAAAGTACGGAGATTTCAAACGATTGCTTTGATAATACACACATATTTTATTTGATGAGCAAATCCATCAACTTGGGCGACGCCTGGAACTATGGAACACGTGACATTATTTGAAAAACTCGGTGAGAATAACCTGAGAATTTTGGTCGATCGATTTTACGATCTTGTATTTCAGAATGAAGTAATCTCCCATTTGTTTAAAACAGAGAAAGCGGTGATCAGGGAGAAGCAGCGATTATTCCTCACCCAGTTTCTTGGTGGACCCCCTCTGTATTCAAATCAATATGGCCATCCACAATTGAGGGCAAGACATCTTCCTCATCCGATAACAGAAGAGGATGCCGTGATATGGCTTTCGTGCATGTCGGAGGCCATCACAAGTCTCTCCATTGACGAGGATTTAAAGGATGAATTGTTCAAGCGGTTTATCCCTACCGCGATGTTTATGGTAAATCAATAGTTCTTGCTATCGGACTTTCATCCTTTTGTTTCCTTCTCCATTGTTTTTACATACCTGAATTTTTTGTGAAGTATTTGGAAAGAAGTAAATGTTCATCACCGCGTGGAATAATTCACGAGCTGATTTTATTCTTTATTGATCTTCGCGTGAAATAGAAATAAAATGGAATTCCGATCGCAATGAGGACCATACCAATGCCAGCTTCGCGGGGACGCGAGATGATCGTGTTAAAAATAAATCCAACGCAAAAGACAAGGAAGAGAGCAGGAACAACGGGATAGCCCCAGACTTTATAGGGACGATGTAAATCAGGTTTTCTGATTCGCATGATGATGACACCTAAGGTGGTGGCACCATAAAATATGAAGGCAGCAAAGATGAGCATGTCCGTCAATTGATCGAAGGTTCCTGAAAGCACAAGCACACTTGACCATATTCCCTGGTACCAAAGAGCAGTAGCGGGTACCTTCGCTTTATTTACCGTACCTACTTTTTTAAAGAACAAACCTTCTTTTGCCATGGCATAATAGACTCGCGCATTGCTGATGATGCTCGCGTGATTGCATCCAAGCGTTGTGATGAGAATTAGAAATGAGATGAGCATGACACCCTTTGGTCCCCAAAACACGCGCACTGCCTCGACGGCAGCAATTTGGTTGTGGGATTCGTAGATGGATTTCAATTGAGGTACAGTTAGCAGAGAAAGGTATGTGACGTTGACGGCCAGGTACAACGCGATTACGATGAATACCCCAATCGCAAGGCTCTTTGGTACATTTCTGTTTGGCTCTTTGATTTCACCGGCGATATATCCTACTGCGCTCCAGCCTTCGTATGCCCAGAAGGCAGCGAGCATTGCCGTGAAGATTGAACTAATATGGAATGACGTCGTGCCGTAATCGTTGAGTACAGGACTTATATGGGATTGACTGCTGGTAAGGCCAAATAGTATGATCATGGAGATGCCGAGGACCACAAGGACCAACAGCGCAGTGCTCAATCCCATACCGGTCTTGATGCCGCTGGTATTAAATAATGTAAGTAACAAAATCAAGATGATTGCAACGAGCTTAATATTGAAATCAGCAAACGGGTGAAAAATGCCAAAGAGGTTAATGTCTGACCAGCCCGTTAGCAACTCAGGCAGCGGTACAATTCCATTGAGCGATTCTGTGAATACATAAGCAAGCGATGCGATCGTGGCGGTCTTGATAACAGTAAAAACGGACCATCCAAAAATGAAGGCGAAGAAACGATTATACACTTTTTTGTAATAGGTGAATTCGCCTCCTGTATCGGCCAGCATCCCGGCGAGTTCTGCGCTGCTTAACGCTCCAAATAAGGTGACGATCCCGCCGAGGATCCAGCAAAGCAAAACGAGCGCAGCCGAGTCTAACTCCGCCGCCATGGGAGCGACTTTCTTGTAGACACCGGAACCAAGAATATTTCCAACAACAGCGACGACAGCAAGTTTAAGGCCGAGCGTCCTGTTTAGCTCGTTAGAGGAAGAATGTACCAATAGCAGTTTAAGGTTGGTTCCTTAATAGTACAAAAATTTCATTAGGTGGCGAAAAAGCGCGACCTGCCTGGATGGGGGGAGCGAAAAATTGATTCCGATCTTATATTGGGCTAACTACAACTGTGCGATGAAAAACAGAAGTACAACGACCGCAACCAGAATTCCGGTAATGTAGGAGAGTGGTTTGATAACGGTCGTTTTCATGGGGTCGGGTTTTAATATTTTTCAAGTTTTATGAAAAAAGTGTGTCAAGGTAACCCGTAGGCGACCAAATTCTTCGACCACGGTGATACGGCCTGATATAAAACCGCTGGAGCGATGTATCTTTTCTTTAAGAGCGCGTTATGATCACAAGAAATTTAAACTGTAAACAGGGATTGAACTTATTATCCTATGAGACTTAAACATTTCATTAACGGTTTGGCGATACTCGTGTTGTTGTCAGGCTGCGACTCAAGTGATGAACCCGGATTTAATGGCTTTGATAATGTATCCGGAAATATTGAGACTATTGCCGGATCAGGCCCTGATTATTTTGGTTATGAGGGAGATGGGAACAAGGCGACTGAAGCAAAAATTGGCTGGCTGACTGGAATCTCCATCGATGCAGATGGGAACGTTTTCATGACTGATGGCGCCGCCAATACACTGAGAATGATAAATATATCCAACGGTCAAATAAGTACTGTTGCGGGTAACTTTCGCGGCTTTAATGTGAGTGACCCCACTCCCTTTGCAGGCGATGGGGGAATGGCAACAAGCGCTCACCTGAATGTGCCGATGGCAACGTCAGTTGATTTTTCAGGTGATGTCTATGTTTCCGATGCAGGCAATAATATTGTCCGGAAAGTTTCAAACGGAAAGATATCGACACTGGCCGGCACTGGAGGTTCAATTGGTTATTATGGAGATGGAGGTCAGGCCTCTTCAGCAAAACTTTACAATCCTGGTGGCATTGTGGTAGGGCCAGAAGGTCACATATATTTTGCAGACTCACAAAATAACGCCCTTCGTAAAATAGAGTCAGGCACAGGTATCATTTCAACTATTGCCGGACAAGGCCCGGATCAGCCTGGATATACAGGTGATAACGGCCCGGCCGATGCTGCAAAAGTTAACGCTCCGTTCGGTATTGCAATAGACAAACTCGGAACGATTTACTTCGCCGATGCAGGAAATAATGTAATCAGAAAAATTTCAAATGGAACAATTTCAACGTTTGCCGGAACCGGAGCCGAGGGCTACTCGGGTGATGGAGGACCCGCGAAATCAGCAACATTCCTTGCCATTAAAGGAATTGCTGTAGACAATGATAATAATGTCTTTGTAGCGGATGCGGGTAATAACGTTATTCGAAAAATAGCATCGACTGGAATTATTACTACTTACGTCGGAAATGGGTCAGCAGGTTATAGTGGTGATGGGGGTCCCGCAACAGCAGCACAACTTAACAATCCCTGGGGCGTTGCAGTTGATGGTGATGGAAATTTGTACATAGCCGATTCCAATAACAGTGCGGTTCGGTATGTGGCAAAGTAAATTTCCAGAAAACATTGGTTGAATTTATAGTGACGTAGCGCCTTGGTTAGAGAGCCATTTCCAAAACCTCCGTCATTTCTCCCTTTGAAAGGTGGACGGGGTTAGTTTTATTGTCGGTCGCGTCAATAATTTTTTGAAAATCGGGAACGGCAACGCCCAGCTGAGATAGACGTGGGATTTTCATTAAGGTTGTCCAACTATCAATTGTGTTCAGCAATATGTCGGTAAAGTAATCATCAGACTTGTTGACCTCATTTGTAAAGAGTTTTCCAATCGTAGCATATTTTAACAAAGCTAATTCGGATTTTTTTTCATGACGCAATTTTCGTACGGTCACCCTGTTAGCCGCGCCCATGATGGTACTGCAAATAACTCCGTGAGGGATTTCAAAATAGCCACCAATGGACGAAGCGAATCCGTGAACTAACCCAAGGCCTGCATTAGCCAGTGTAACGCCAGAAAGATATGCCGCTAAAGCCATGTCGCTGCGTGCCCCGAGACTCGATCCATCATGGTAAGCCGCCAGCAATGACCTTGAAACAAGGTACAATCCCTTGTAAGCTAAAGCATCTGTAATTGGATTGGCCGCTGTTGAAAGATAAGATTCAAGCAGCTGTGTTAAGGTGTCCATTCCACTTGCTGCCGTGGTATTTGGCGAACAGCTTACCGTAAGAAAAGGATCGATAATGGCGACATTCGCCACAAAGTTATCATGTCGCAGAGATTTCTTGTATCCTCTTTCACCCGTTTCCGAGAGCACTGCGTTTTTTGTTGCCTCACTACCTGTACCAGATGTAGTTGGAACTGCAATGAAAGGAACTTTGATACCGGGATGTATTTTGGTTCCGATGCCTTCGAGATAATCCTTTACTGATTCCTTTAGCGGGAGCATGGCAGCAATAGCTTTGCCCGCATCCAATACACTTCCCCCGCCAATTGCGATAACTACATTTACATCATAAGATGAAAATTCAATGATCGCCCTGTCGATCATTAATGGAGTTGGCTCTGTTTCAATCGTGTAACGTTGTATGTTGATGTCGTCGCGCGTGAGTTGGTGAATGAGCCCCGGGCCGTAATGTGAATTAAAAGAATGAGCTCCGGTAATTAGCAATGCATTGCGTCCATAGGTTTTTACAGCAGCGGGTAGTGTCGAAATCTTTCCCGCACCGAAGTATACCCGTGGTGTCGACGCAAAGCTGAAGGGAGCAGTCATTATAAATATTTCGATTCAGGGAACAATAATTTATGCTTTACACCTTCCCGCGGTTTTGCCATCCAGGGCGTCACTGTGTCCCGCCACTTTGCGTAATGCGGAGTCTCTTTGTGGGCAGTCACGGCTCGTTCACTCGCATAGGCTTCATAGAGAACGAATTTACTCTGATCATTTGAATCCTGAAGAATATCAAATCGAAGGTTTCCAGGCTCCTGCACCGAGCTTTCATGGTTCAGACGGGTTGCTTCAATGAAGGCATCAATAAACTCAGGTTTCACATAAACATGGACGAGTGTTACAATCATGATTTTTTATTTACGGTTAACAAATATACAATGCATACCTGTTGATAAATATTGCCAGAGGCGATTCGTGATATCCGTTTTTTATCCTCTATTTCCAATGACACAGGCACGGATCAGTCGATCATCAGGAGCGTCGCTTGATGTATCAGCGAAGTAGTATCTATTATTTTATGTTAATTTGGGGTTGCATCTTCTCTGCTAACCTTTAACGTCATTAAAAATAACCATGGTATTAAAAATACTTAACACGATCCTGATACTATTCGCCGTATTTATGGGCTTCAAGCACGGATGGGCGATGATCACCACCAAACCGCAAATGTTGGAAATGTTTGGCAAGTGGAATTTGGGAAAGGCAGAAGTGATAGTATTTGGTGCGGTAGGTCTTCTGAGCTCGATAATGATTCTTTTCCCGAAGACATTTTTATGGGGTAATTTTCTTATGGCTGCTGGCATTTTACTGATCATCTGTTTTTATCTCCTGAACAAGGATCTCAAAGGAGTAGTCATCGAACTGCCATTTTTCCTCCTGAATCTTCTGATCATTTACCTGCAGCATCCATTGGTGAAAACGATTGGAAACGGATGAGCAGTGAAAAGTTAACGAACGCTGTCGTCAAGTCAGCAATTGATTCCTGGCAGGCAGGTGATGAAAAACAATGGTTCTCTTTTTTCACCAAAAATGCCAAACTGTTTGATGATGGCAGTCCACGGGATTTCTACTACTTCTCGAAGCATGCGATAGGACGTGAACGGTTCACCAGCATTGACAAAGTGGAGAACGACGGTAAGGATGTTTACGGACATTTCCACACCGATGAATGGGGTGATTTCAAAACGTACTTCAGGTTTCACCTGAATGCGGAAAACAAGATCTTCAGGCTTGACATCGGACAGGCGAACTATTAGATTTTCTCCAGTGTGCCAGCTGAATTGGCCGGTCAATTTTTGTTCAGATGAATGGTAAAGGTTGTACCATTCTCGCGCGAAGATTGAACAGGTATCAAAAGGCTTGCAAACGCTATCCACCTAAATTTTCGGTTCCACACGGCCATAGCATAAAAATTTGGATTGTGGTTATTAAGTTTTATTTGCCCTGGATTTTTGCAGGCATCATTTGCACACCTTACTTCGGATGTTGTCAATTCCGGTGGCGCCCAGCGTCCTGGCCTTCTCGATGTCTGTACAGGCTTCCCGCAAGCGACCAAGCCTGTGACGCACGATTGCCCTGTTGGTAAAGGCTTGAGCGTATTCCGGATAATAAAGTATTGCGATGGAATAATCCTCCTCGGCCTCTTTTAGTTTATTCATTTTAGTGAGCACATTGCCCCTGCAGAACCAGGCCTTCTCATAGTCGTTTTTAATTTTTATAGCACGGGTGAAATCATTGTATGCACCAGGGAGATTATTTAATTTCTCCTTCACAAGGCCCCGGTTCACCCAACTGTCGATATCATTTTCGTTGAGTGAAATCCCTTTGTCATAATCCTCCAGTGCCCCATTCAGGTTTCCGCTTGCCAGCCTGTAGTACGCTCGTTCGAGATAGGGGTAGGAAAGATCAGGGTTTCTCTCTATTGCCTCGTTGAGTTGTTCTTCGGCAGCTCCATCATCGTTCTTCTTTTTTAGCAATACGCCTAGATTATATCGGGCGATAACATGATCGTCATTTATCGATATGGCCTTTCGATAGTCCGCTTCGGCTCCATCAAGGTCGCCCTGGTCTTGTTTTGCCAGGCCTCTATGAGCATAATAATCCGCTTCATTTGGATTAATGGTGATGGCCGTATCGAAGTAGCAGATCGCCTTCTCGAGATGTTTTATTTTGTATTGCGCAAGCCCGATGTAGTTTAATACATAGTCGCGAATCTGACCTTGAGCACTTACAATCTGGTCGGTGCCGCCGCCAAAAACGGACTGACGATAAAAGATCGATTGCGTCTCACCGGACGTGGGCATTTGAAGAAATTCCGTAAAATCATCCGCAGCCGCCTCGTACTGTCCTGCCTGATACCTCGCAAGTCCCCTGCTGAAAACAGCCTCGGTCTGGTTTGGAAATTTTTCAATGTAGATGCTATAGTCCGTTACTGCGCCGGGCCAGTCCTTCAATCGCTCTTTTGTCGCCGCCCGCGATGCGTAGGCTTCATAATACCCGGCGTCGGCCGACAGGCAAAGATTGAATTCGTTGAGGGCTTCATCATACTTTCCTGCGTTATAGGCCAGTTCGCCAGCATCAAAGTGTTCGACTGCACTTTTCTTGCGATCCTGGGCGCAAAGGATTTCGACCAGCAGGGAAAACGCTATACACAATGACAATTTCATGACAGTTTCAAAAGCACTTTAAAATTAAAACTATCGGGTAACACAAAATAGTTTAATACAACGATCATTTTTGAATAAAAGTCAAACCCTTTAATGCCCTTTCGTGTTTAAAGGTTCATGGAAACCACCAAACGCCCTAAAAAGAAAAGTACTTCCGATGCATCCAGGGGAAAGATCGAAAGTGCCTACAAGGAATATGTATTGATGAATGGAGCGCAACCTGCTTCCGTATTTAAATTTTGCTTTGACCAGGGGATGCATGAGGATGAATTTTACCGGCATTTCGGGTCTTTCGAAGGATTGGAGAAGTCCATATGGAAAGGATTTATTGACGAGACGATAAAGAGGATCGAGGGAGACAAATCTTATTTGTCCTTTAACGCCCAGGAAAAGATTCTTGCTTTTTATTACACCCTTCTGGAAACACTCAAGGCGAGTCGTAGCTTTGTTATGCATCAGCTACGTCAACAGAGAAAATTGGAGATCATTCCTGGCTTCCTGAAGGATTTTAGAACTCGATACGAGGAGTTCATCGGTGCAATTCTCAATGAAGGAATGAAGAACGGTGAGATCGCGAAACGTCCTTATCTTGATAAGCAGTATCCGAGACTTTTCTGGACTCATTTCAGCCTGTTGATTTTGTTCTGGAGGGATGATGAGAGTGCATCGTTTGAAAAGACAGATGCCTACGTTGAGAAATCGGTTCGCCTGGCTTTTGATATCATTGGAAATGGCGTTGTTGACTCCGCGCTTGATTTCGCCAGGTTCATCTACCAAAGCAAAATCAGGGGATAGGAGGGATCAATGAATGATGAAAGAGCATAGCAGCATTCCCGTCTCCAAAGTTCAGCGAGCGACGAAATTTATTACTACAGGAGCAAAGATTGGCAAGAACTATCTGAAGCATTACGGCAAGAAGTTAATCGATCCGGACATCAGCAAAGATGAGCTTCACACAAACAACGCCAATGATATTTACAATTCACTCAGCGAGCTGAAGGGAAGTGCGTTGAAAGTTGCCCAGATGTTGAGCATGGACAAGAACCTTTTGCCAACAGCCTACCAGGAGAAGTTTTCATTAGCTCAATACAGCGCACCGCCGCTCTCATATCCATTGGTGGTAAAAACATTCAACACCTATTTCGGCAAGGGACCGGAACAAATTTTTGATTCTTTTACTCATAAGGCCGTCAATGCGGCTTCGATGGGGCAGGTACATCAGGCAACATTGAATGGGAAAAAGCTCGCGGTGAAGATTCAATACCCCGGTGTGAGCGATAGTGTCAAGTCCGATCTCGCGATGGTAAAACCGATTGCCCTCTCAATGTTCAAGTTGAATCCTGTTGAATATGACGAGTTCATCAGAGAAGTTGAGATGCGTATGATGGAAGAAACGGATTATGAATTAGAACTGAACCGATCTATCGAATTATCAGAACAAGCCAGTGGTATTGATAATATCGTCTTTCCAAAATATTATCCGGAATACTCATGCCCCAAGGTCCTTGTCATGGATTGGCTTGAAGGTGAGCCGCTCGGTGAGTTTTTGAAGAAGCCGGTAGATCGAAATACAGGAAACAAGTTGGGGCAGGCGTTGTGGGACTTTTACAATTTTCAAATGCATCAGTTAAGAGCTGTTCATGCTGATCCCCATCCGGGTAATTTTATCATAACAGAAGACCGGAAGCTTGGTATTATTGACTTTGGTTGCGTTAAGGTGATCCCTGAGGCATTTTACAATACCTATTTTCAATTGCATGACCCGGAGCTGTTAAAGAGTGAGAGGAGAAAACTAATGGTATTCAACGATCTTAGGTTTGTGTACCCCAAGGATAGTGAGAAAGAAAAGACCTTTTTTGTAGAACTCTTTACCCGGCTTGTCGAGCTGTTGGCGAAACCTTTCTACTATAAAGAATTTGACTTTTCAGACCAGGTATATTTTGACGCGTTGTATTCATTTGGTGAGAAGCTGTCTAACATGAAAGAACTTCGCGAATCAAAAAGGCCAAGGGGGGTACGTGATGCAATCTATGTGAACCGCACGTACTTTGGACTCTTCAATATACTGCATGACCTGAGAGCAACGGTTAGGATCAACTGAAAATTGTATGAAATATTTGGAAAAAATACTCATGATCAATAATTTAGCATCGCCTTCTTAATTTTTTAAACTAAGTAAATATGAGAGCTATCTGGAAGGGACATATTCAGTTTTCACTTGTTACAATTCCCGTTCGTGTCTATAATGCCATTGACTCGGGGCAATCGATAAGTTTTAACCTGCTCTCCAGGGAAGGTCATAATCCTGTCAGCTATGAGAAAAAGGATAAGGTTACAGGCGAGCCCCTTAAGAATGACGACATCGTAAAAGGCTATCAGTACGAACCGGGACAATATGTTATTATCGAACAGGAAGACCTTGAAAAAGTCCGGCTAAAAAGTACTAAGATCATTGAAATTGAGGGATTTGTGAACAAGGACGAAGTTCATCCTACCCTCTATGAAGCGCCTTACTTTATTGGCCCTGATGGGGATGTCGCTGCCAAGACCTATGGTCTATTGTCTGCCGTTTTAAAGGAAACTGGTAAAATCGCTGTGGGCAAGGTTGTATTGCGTGATCGCGAAACACCTGTATTGTTAGCACCCCAGGAGAAGGGAATCGTCATGTACAGACTCCGTTATCCAAACGAGGTGCGAAGCATCAATGAAGTGCCTCAACTCCTTGAAGTCAAAGCGGATAAAGAGCAATTAAAACTGGCCAAAACCCTTGTTGACTCAATGACCACAAAGTTCGCCAACATAGAAATGAAGGATCATTATTATGGCGCTTTGAAGGAGATTATTGACGCTAAAATTCAGGGCAAAGAAATTGTAACCGTCGTAGAGGAGGAGCCCAAGGTTGTCGATATCATGACTGCCCTGAAAGCAAGCATTGATGCTGCGAAAAAGCCAATGGAGAAAGCCAAAGGGAAGGCTGCCAAGGAAGAGACGAAGGCAAAGACCAAAACGGTCCGGAAAAAAGCCAGCTGACGATCGCCAGGGTTTGTCAGGAATCTATCCATGTAATTCTGATAACTTTAGCTGATAACTGATAACTTTGCATCGTGGCAAAGGTGATCAAGTTTCCAGGGTCGGTACCGGAGAAATTCGGATTACAACGTGCGCGCAAAATCAAGGAAAAGGGTCTTGAGAAACACGGGCAACTGAATCTCTTTTCAGGAGGTAAAGTTGTCAGACTGAGCAAACTGACACCGTTTGAAGAGGCCCTGATGCTTGATGAACACGGCGATGCAGAGACCGCCATGACTTTATATCAGAAAGCCATTCAACAGAACGACTCGCAGGCAGATGCATTTTGTAATCTAGGCATCCTGGAATTCAAAAAGGGAGACTACGCCAGGGCCATTAATAGCTTCACTCACTGTCTGAAACTCGAACCCCGCCATTTTGAAGCACATTATAATCTCGCCAATCTTTATGCTGAGGTAGGGGATTTTGCCTTGGCCAAGTTCCACTACCAGGTTTCCATCGAAATTGAACCAACTTTTCCCAATAGTTATTTCAACCTTGGCTTGACACTGGCAATGAGCAAGGAATATGCTGAAGCGATCAGTATCTTAAATCGATATCGCGACCTGACGGTGGAGGAAGATCACACGCAACTTGACAGCCTTATTTTCACATTGCAGCAAGCGCTTTAACACAA
>DASUGQ010000412.1:0-18089 GCA_036273935.1 Cyclobacteriaceae bacterium
CTGATTCTATCGGTTTTAAGATCGAGGTCGATCAAAATTTTTCCTTTAGCCGCATTAAGAATCTGCTCGAGCGACGGAATTTTTAATGTTGTTATTTTCCCTTTATCAACAATGTTAAAACGCTGAAGCTCATCCCACGTAAATTCTTCAGGGTCACCTTTGCCGGTTGTTGTCCGATCCATCGTTCGGTCATGCATAAGAAAGGGAATCCCGTCTTTGGAAACCTTCACATCAATTTCAGCGATATCGACACCCAGCCGAATCGCTTCCTCAATAGCAGCCAAAGAATTTTCAGGATACCTGGAATGGGCACCCCGATGAGCGGCGACCAT
This sequence comes from Cyclobacteriaceae bacterium, assembly GCA_036273935.1. Taxonomy (GTDB): domain Bacteria; phylum Bacteroidota; class Bacteroidia; order Cytophagales; family Cyclobacteriaceae; genus ZC4RG29. Next base: position 333 of record DASUGQ010000412.1, read on the forward strand.
TACCATTCCGGATGGCTCGAGAAAATTTCTTCGGATCTCATCTGATGTACGCTGACCAAACGCGAGGTTATGGCAAAGAACAATGAGATATATTACGATAATTTTTTTCATACCTATCTACTTCACAAAAACCTCATCCTGATCTGCAAAAAACATCCTCGTACTTTCAGAATACTCACCTCCATTGGGGTCTTTGTATTTTAGATCCAGATAAAATGCACGATAACCGCTGGTCGGATAAGTGGGTACGCTGACAACAACGGGAGATTTCTTCTTCAAAGTGACTGGTTTACTTGTCCATTTGTTATCCCGAAAATCCGTATCGTCAGAGTCGGCGGACCACAGTGAGGCGCTTACCAAAGACTCTGGTGACGCTTTGACTTTTAGGGTAATGTCCTTCTTGTTGTAGGTAATGTCCCACATACAATCAGCGTAAGGCCGGTTCGAAATTGTCGCGCCAAAAAAAGCACTCAGTGCGGCCATCGCCTGTTGCTTGTCGCCAAGGTCATGTCCTACATTGGGTACGTAGTGAACGTAATTTTTTCCGGGGATACTATCGATGTAATGCTTGATCGCATCAACAGTCCAATACTGATCGTTTGTTCCCATAAAAATCATCTTTGGCATCGTAAGTTTTTTACGATATGAATATGGATCAATCATGGTCGTGATGGCTTTTCCCTTTTCTGAAGTCATCGTTTGGGGAATTTCCAACTTCACGTAATCTTCGATCTGCTCACTATAACCTTTGAGCATTTTCACCTGGTAATCCAGGTTAACCGGCATATTCAGCACATCAATGACCATCGGCGCAATTGCCGCAACTCTCGGATCATTTGCTCCTGTCAGCCAGGTTGTCCACCCTCTTTTTGAGGCGCCCGATACAACAAATTTTTTAACTGAAACATTGAATTTCATTTTTGAAAATTCCTGAACAGCATCCATTGCTTTCACCGCGCTCTTTACCATGGGAAACAAAAGTGGCCATGAGTAGTCGCCATCTTCTTTGAAATGATGAAGTGTATAGGAGATTAATGCATCTTCTGTCAGATTCCCGTAGAGGGGTTGATTGGGAGTTTGCCTTACCAAGGCCACAATTCCGTTGTTCTTTGAAGCGATTGAACTCAGCGATTTCACGAATTTATCATCCTGACCAGTCCAGTTAGGAATTCCTTTTTTGTTGCTGCCGCCAGTGATGAACAACAATGCTCCATCGTACTTTATTTCTTTCGGAACAAGAATGATCAGTTCGTGGGTCCAGACGTATTCATGCCATTGTTGGGAGGTAAGCATCAGGCTAAAGGCTTTTACTCCATCAATTGAATAGCTGTCCCTTAACTTCCACTCGAACATTTTATCACCATTATTTAAGTATGCCTGAAGAGCTGTTTCCGGCGTAACAGGTGGCTGACTGAATACTTCTGCCCGTAGAAGAACAAAAAATAAAAACGTAAAAAAGAAATTTAAATATCGACTCGCCATATTATATAAAATTATTATTTACAAATTCCTGCCACATTTGTGAAAAGTTTGAGCTAGTTCTCTTCCTTAAAAAATTTCAACGCCTCATCAATATAGATTTCGCCAGTCCTTTCACCAAGGCTTGTCCGGCTTACGTAATCGTATCGCTTAAAACTATTGAAATCAACTTTTGTAAGCATATAACCAAACGCATCGTTAGTTAATCCGAATAAGAAAGCATGTTCTGTATTCATCTTTCTCTTCACGTAAAAACCAATGTTAGGCAACGCCTCACCGGGAATGGTAAGTACACGAGCCGAACCGATTTTCAAAAAATTCAATTGAGTTTCAATTGAATTATCTTCAAACGCTTTCATCTTCAAAGGGGAATTCTTCAGGATGTACAGCATGATTTCAGAATCGACTGGAAACCTGATCGTCCGTGCAGCACATTTCAACTCAGGATTCTCTTCTATTGGCGCCGCATCAATTATGCGCAATGCTTCATCCGCCAGAAGATTTCCAATGCGATTGCATTCCTCCCAGGTATTTGCCTCTTTGCCCTTCTCAAGTCGATTGTCAGCGGTAACCATTCCGCCTTGCGCGCCATTTATAAAGACTGCGACCCCGCCAACCTTCGATTCAATTCGATCGTAAAGGGGGCCGCACAAATCAGGACTCAATATTCCCCGACTACTTCCAATCACTTCAGGATGTATCGCATAGTTCACGAGGGTCGCTATTGGCTTCCCTTTATTTTCTCCAGCCTTCGCCAAAACCTGAATTACCCCACAGCGCGGATCATACAAATCAGGCGCATAATAATTATAGGCGATTTTACCTTTCGCTTCTGCAACGGCGACTTTCAGCAGGGCGGGCTCGAGTTTTTCAACAGCCTCATTAATGGCATCGGCGATTTGCCTGACACAAAAATTGAGATAAGAAAGGTCCGCATAACTTTTCCCCGTCTCATCGGGAAATCCATAGGCATCCGGAGCACTGTGAGTATGTGTTGCTGAGATGATAATATTTTCAGGAGATATACCTTTCACCAATGCACGAGACTGATCGGCCAGTACTGATGGCCATCCGAGGTTATCAACGCTGACCAACGCAACCCGGACATTCTCCTTCTCCATAACGATGACCCGGGTGTACAAGTCTCCTTTCTTCACCTGAGCTTCCTTCGGTTTTCCAATTCCACCAGAAACAGGAAGCAAGGGATTTGGCGTAATGATTCTTATTGCTGCACCAGCACTAAATTCCTGAGCGCTTAAAGAAAATATCCAGATGCATAAAAAAAATAATGCTAATGAACCCTTGATGAATGTTTGAGCATAACGGGGATGAATCATAAAAGTGAATTTGTGTAAAGCTATCCAAGGCATACAACCAGCGCCCCATAGATCACGCAAAAGAGTGACGAAAAACCGTCATTCAGTTGTCGCGACAAATAAATCTACAGTCTCTCTTTAGAGTCGGGAATCCGATTCACTAATTTATTCGGTTCACCTTTTGTTTTTACCAAATCGAAGCCGTCATACAATTCACCGGCTGCCGTATAAGCTTTGTAAGAAAGGGTTGAATTCGCGATGGTGATGATTTGAAACAATTGAGTATTCCTGGCTTTACGCTGCATCCAGGGAGCATCGGAAAGGTCATACATTTTTGGTCCGCTAACCGACACGACGTACATCGTTCCCGAATCTTTGTCTTTAACACCAACGCCTGATGGAACATTGCTTACCATTCCCCTGCCATAGGCATGATCATGTCCCTGAAGGATAATGTCAACTTTATGCTTATCGAAAATTGGTTTGAAGTTATCCCTCAGATTTTCATTGTCACGATTTGGCTTCGTCGAGAAGACCGGATAATGAAAGGTAATTGCCGTCCATTCGCGGGGATCGTTAGTAAGAATAGAATCAAGCCACAGCGCCTGTTTTTTGAGGAATATTGGTGACTCGTCAATTTGTTCAGCGTCCAATGATATAACTTTCAGTTTAGAATAATTTACAACGTAACAGGTCTCTTCCAAACCTTTGGGCCCGTTTTTGGGGAGATTAAATTGAGGTCTCCACTGGGGCGAGAGAATCACTCCTTTCCCATACTCATGATTTCCCGGCGTCATTACACTTGGGATGGTAGCGTGAATAAAATTTCCTGCATAAAACCACTCACCCCATTCCGCGTCATGATCGTGGCGATTTATCAGATCGCCGGCATGCAGCATAAAATTTACCTGCGGCATTGTTTTATAAGCTTCGCGAATAACACGGGACCACATCGACTTAATGTTGTTCTGCGCATCACCAAAATAAATGAACGATAGTCGATCTTTCTCGGGCATGGCAAACTGATGCCATTCGCTCCATGCATTGTTGCCACCAATACGATATACATATTTCTTCGCCGGAACCAGTCCTTCAATGGTTGCAGAGAAGTAATGTGACTTTACCAATGGCTCATCTTCATGCTTTACCTGCAACTTCTCCATGGAAGCATTTACCCGCGTAACCATATCCACAAATTCCGGTCCGTCTGTTGCGGGCGCCCACTCTACAAAACCCTCCGCAATGGTTGTATCGGTTCGCCAGTTGACAGCAATTGAGGTCTCGGGATTTTCAGTGAGATTCAATATCACCCGGTCTGGCATGGCCGATGGAAGCATAAGACTTTCGGGGAGACGAACAGCGCCATCATGAACGTGATGATGACCTTCCTCATGCACTGAGCCCTCAGGCAAAAATCCTGAGTAGGCGATGATTGAAACGACTAAGACAACGGCAACAATTACTTTATATTTCACTTTCATCACATCACTGATAATTATTTTAAAACAACAGCGGGGTCATGCAACCCCGCTGATCAACTCTACACCACTTTAACCCAACACGATTGATTTATCACCAGGGCTTTCCGGTTCCCTGTATTAACCATGGTTTAGACCAGGCGCTGTTTTCTGCATCTGCCTGAGAATAACTTGTGATTTCCAATAATTCCAACGCACTTGTTGTATTCGTCTCATTCAACCTTAACTCATCTGTCATGTAATAAAAACGGACTGGTAATACGGTGCGTTTTCCTGCGGGTCCAGCGACAAGGGCCGGCAAGCCCGTGCGGCGGTAGTCAAACCATGACTCCGTAGCAGATGTCCAACTGGCAATCCATTTTTGTTCCATTAACTGCTCTAATGTTCCATCATAAGCAACGCCGACTTCAGCAATATACGTGTCATAATCATCGTCAACGCCCCATGTCTCCATTGAAGTTATTACGCCTGCTTCATAATATGATTGTGCATCACCGACATTCCAGCCCTTCAACGCTGCTTCAGCAAGAATGAAATTCACTTCAGCAGCCGAAATTAATCTCGCCTTTAAGAGAGGACCCGTAGCCTGTTTATATATATCATTGAGTTGTGAAACATGCGGATTGTATGCTCCCTGATTTGATGAAGGATTGAAGTTATAAAGCACGGGCAATCCAGCGAGTGATGTTGGTAATCCCACATACTCCGGATCCGTATCGATAGGCGTAGTTCCGACTACATCAGGTGACATGTACCGATACTCTTTCCCACCGATCTCTACGATTTCGTCAGTGCCTGAAGGCAAACCGGCATCTACTACCAAAGGTATTTTGACTTTTGCAGCCCATACTCCAAGGCGAGGATCGCTCAGACTCTGAAGTTTCTCGACCAGGGTAGCAGCCATCTTTATCCTGCTGAAATTACTTTGACTGGCATCAAAGACAACGTTGTTTGGCCACGCTGTATCTGTGCTCGTACCAGGGAAAGACATCGCAGCATCGTCGTCGGAACTGGTAATGATCGGATACTGAGCCGGATCATTTACAATCTTCTCAATACCTGCCTTTCCGATTGCCGGTTTCTTGTCTGATATGCGCATGTAATAACGAAGCATCAGCGAATTGGCAAACTTTCGCCACGCCGTAGGATCTCCGCCGTAAATCACGTCTACATCATCAACGATACCTTCAAATTCAAGGCTCGATAAAAGTGTATTGGCAGTTTCAAGATCAGCCAATATTCCATCATAAATAGATTCCTGCGAATCGAAGGTAGGTCGCAAATTTTCTCCCAACTCTTCTCCTTTCAAGGCGCTTGTATAGGGCGCATCACCCCATAGGTCGGTAATCAATCCAAACATAAAACTCTTCATAACCAGCGAAACACCCTGATGGAATTCATAACCCAGTTCAACTGAGCGATCGTAAACCAGTTTGTTATCTTCAAGAATGGCGTAATAGGTCGTCCAGCTTTGATTGCTCCATTCGTAATCATTGTGATCACCCCACCACCCGTCTTTCTGCGTATGTTGCATAACACCACCAACAATTCCATATCCCAAATTCACATAAGCCTTTGCAGACTCTGTCAGTACAGTTGACATCACCAGGTTGGGATTGACATTATTTGGTTCAACTCCATTAGGATTCTGGTTAAGGTCTGTCAGGTCTTCACACGAGAAGAACAACGTCACAAACAAAATGAGCGTCGCTATATTTTTTATCTTCATTGTATTCATAATCGTAATGTTTAAAAAGTAAGGTTAAGTTTAAAACCTACCGGGAATACCCATGGCGTTACATTGTAGCGTTCGATCCCTTGCTTGAATTGCATTCCGCCACCTTGTACACTTGACTCCTGCTGAAAGGCAGTCTCAGGATCAACTCCAATTTTTGCTGCAGTCCACAACATAATGTTCCGACTGTAAACGCCTATGTTGGCAGACTTTATACCCACACGGCTTACCAGTTCTGTCGGCAGAGCGTAACCGAAGGAGATCTCTCTTAGTTTGATGAATGAAGCATCAAATGTTGCAGCTTCGGTGAAGCTCCATGGATAATTGTCACCATAGGGAATGATTTTGGTTCCAGCTCCACCAAGGTTCTCAACGTAACCTATAATATTTCCGTCGTTATCATACTCTGCAATCACGCCTGGGTTAAACACACCATAGGGATATGTGCTTCCATATACTTCGAAAGGAAATCCACCATATTCACCTGTCGGACCTCCAACAATGTTGAACCTGTTTCCATGCACTTTCACCAGCTCGTCATCATGAGCTACAAGGTAGTCGCGGAGTTCATCGCCGGAACGACCATCAGGATTAATCAGGTTGTCCAGGAAGCGCTGTGATTTCAAATCCGATTCACTGTATCGATACGTCTGTGACACAAACGCACCACCACTTCTCCAATCGAAGGAAAGATTCAAGGAGAATCGTTTATAGGTCAGGGACGTTTGCATTCCTAAAATGAAATCCGGGTTATAATTTCCGATTTTGTTTTTGGAATTAGCGGCACTTACTGATTGCCATGAACCTTCTTCATCGAGTAAAGGATAACCGTAATATGGCGAGCTCTCATCCTTTACCGTAACCAGTTCTGCGTCATAAATGTCACCTATCCGATCACCGATGTAAGTCCAGGCTCCTCCTTTTGCATCCGTCCAGAAAGTGAAAATTTCCTGGCCCTGGGCAAGTTCTTCAATGATGGATTGGTTTTTGGAGTAATTCACATTAGCATCCAACCTGAATCCATTTTTCTCAATGGGCGTTCCTCCCAATGAAAGCTCGACACCTTTGCTTACAACCAGACCTGCGTTGAAGTTAAGATTAGTAAAACCTGTAGAAGGCGAAATCTGATTCGACAAAATCTGGTTCGTGTTCTCTACGTAGTAATACGTTCCACCAAACCTCAGACGATTATTAAACAGATTAAGATCGACACCTCCTTCATAAGAAGTTTGCTTTTCAGGTTTCAGGTCAGGTAATAATATGGTTCCTGATTTTGAAAGACGAGTGATTCCACTCCAGGCTTCAACCGGATCAAGCACAGGATATAAACGATAAGGATCAGTATCATTACCGGCCTGCGCAACACCTCCTCTTATCTTTAACATGTCAATGCTACTGGGCAGCTTCAGCGCCTCGTTAATTAAAACGCTCAGGGATGCTGATGGATAAAAATAAGACCGATTATTCTCTGGCAGTGTGCTCGACCAGTCGTTACGTGCTGTCAGGTCAAGGAACAGGAAGTCTTTATAACCAAGGTTCACTAAACCGTAGACGCTGTTAACAGACTTTTTATAGACTGCACTTCCATAGTCAAGATTTGAAGGTGCTATGTTATTAAGGGTAAAAACACCAGGTGTAATCAAACCGGTACCATTCCGCGTTTTAGCCGTAACATTACTCTGCTCATTATAGCGCGTGTTTCCACCCACAGAAGCAGCAACATTGAATGAGCCTAATGCTTTGTCGTAAGTCAGCAGGAAATCAATGTTGCGCTCATACTGTTTAAGATCAATCACGCCATACGCGCCTCTTGGCTGATTGGTATAGCTCTGCGCCATTTTTGTTTCGCGCTGTTCTGTGTAGGTATCCAGGGAGTAGCGACCCATCAAACTGAGTTCGTTGGTGATTCTCCAGTCCCCTTTCAAATTTCCGTATACACGGTCGCGAACGAAACTATTGTTCACCTCATAAGCCAGGAAGTAAGGGTTGTTGTACTCGCCGGCACCATCATCTTGCGTACGCTGTTGCAAACCTTCCTGTCCTGGTACCCAGTAATCTTCTAAATCACGGATATCGATGTGAGGAGAAACAGCATAGGCCCACTGCATTGGATTAGCCCCGCGATTAGTTGCAGGACGGTTGTTTGAATTGCTGCGGCTGAAATCAAGATTCGTGCTCAACCTAAGCTTTTCATTCAGTTTTACGGAGGTGTTCAAACCCAAAGCATTCCTGAAAAGATCGGAGTTCGGAATAATTCCCTTGCTTGACATATTGGAATAGGACAAGCGATAAGTGATCAAGTCGGTGCTATTGGCGATGGATATATCATTTGATGAAGTAATTCCTGTCTGAACAAAATTCTGCACATTATTTTTATGTGAGATTAACGGCGTAGGTATTTTGTTACCATTTGCGTCAGTCGGGCTGCTCCACTGAATAGCATTATAGCCTCTATCGAGTTCAGGACCTACGCCACCTACTGATGTCTCGTCAATTTCAAGTACCCCGCCCGGATATGGGTTATTATCAGGTGTGAAAGGAAGGTAGCCCGATGCAAACTTATGGTGCATATCCAGAAATTTATACGGCTTGTCAAACACCGTATTCGACGAAACTGAAACCGTTAACTTCTTTGCATTCTTGCCATTCTTTGTCGTAATGAGTACCACACCGTTACCGGCACGCGAACCATATAGCGCTGCAGCACTTGGACCTTTCAATACACTTATGCTCTCTATATTTTCTGGATTGATGTCTGAGATCGGATTTCCATAGTCAACCCGGTTATCGCTTCCAACCTGACTGATGTTATTTAAGGAGTTCACCACAGGAACACCGTCAATTACAAACAGAGGTTGATTGTCATTCACAAGGGACTTCGTTCCGCGAATTGTCATTCTAACAGATGAACCCGCTCCACCGGTTGAGTTGATGGTCACACCAGGGACGCGGCCCGCCAAACTATTCAGTACGTTCTCCTGAACAACGTGAGTCAGCTCATCACCTTTTACTTTTCCCACAGAATAACCCAATGTCCGTTCTTCCCGCTCGATTCCCAGGGCTGTGACGACCACTTCCTGTAAAGTCTCTGAACTGGCTGCCAGAGGAACGTCAATGTTTGTTCGTCCGTTTACACTCACTTCCTGGCTTACATAGCCGATAAATGAAAAAACAAGTATTGCATCGCCATCTACAGCAATTGAATACTTGCCATCCGCGTCGGTAATCGTACCAAACTGCGTACTCTTAACTGACACGTTAACGCCGGGTATAGGGTTACCGTCAGCTCCGTCGGTCACTTTCCCGGCAACCGTTACACTTTGTGCGTTTGCCGTAAGCTCACATACCAGTAGTACTGCCGTTAACAGCAGCCAATGGCCATTAGCCTTGCAAAACTTGTTTAGGTAGAAGTTAATTCTCATAAAAATGTTTGAATTGTTTTGTTTCTTTTCAATTATTATCCGGGTTACCGGCTCAATACCACTCTAAAATTCGCTATTCAAAACCCAAACCTGTTCGCATTTTGCGTTAACCGATACAGGGTTTGCGCAGAACTTCCGATGTTAACAAAAGCATAACAGCAAGATTTTAATTGCTTGATGCGAGTTTCAGGAATAAAGGGAATGAATTAGATTCTGATTTGCGATAATTCGCCGTTAAGCCTGTGTACCAGGGCTGCTGCGCCAAGTAAAGAAATATTCTCGTTTTGCGACTGAAAGATCTTAAGTCTCTTAATTGATTCGGGAAATGGAAAATCATCAAGAGATGACAACAGGGAAGGAAGAAAGAATTGAAACGCCTTCGAAACGGAACCGCCCAAAACAATCGCCTCCGGATCATATGTCAAAACTACATTTTTAACTGCCTGACCGAGGTGAACACCAAACTCCTTCCATGCATTGAGGGCCTTGATGTCCTCCATCAAAGCTCGTTCGTGTGCCTCGACGGCGCTTAACCTATAAAATGTCGAGAAAAAATTTCCGCTGGCATAATACTCCAACGTATGTTCCTTGTAGGGCAACAGACCAATTTCGCCGGCGCCGCAATTGTTGCCGTGATAAAGCTGGTTATTAATGATCACACCGAGGCCCAGACCTGTTCCGCATGCCATGCCAACTGCGTTCCTATAATTCTTAAGAAGCCCAAACGTGTGCTCACCAAGTGCAAAGCAGTTAACGTCATTATTTACACTTACAGGAATTTCAAATTCCTCCTCCAGGATGTTTTTCAAGGGAACCTTTTCCCATGAAGGTATATTCATGACGTTATAAACGACGCCACGTTCAACATCTACAACTGAGGGCACACCAATTCCCAATCCTTTAACTTCCGGCGTAATGAGCGGGCGAATAAAATCTTTCAACTCTCCAAGTGTATTCTTCAATGAATCATTGGTTCTGAAAGCGCTTTTACGCAGATGATGTATAGCGCCATTCTCTTCAATTGCCGCTCTTACATTTGTACCTCCCAGGTCTACACCAACAAACATTTTATTATTGCCCGATTTTGTTATTCAAAACTATTCTCTTTTCAGACAGATCATTGTTAACATTTGCGTCAATAAAGTTTCAATTTGCGCAGGTTGCTTTTAATTCATTAGCGCGATCAATCAAGAAACTATTCAACCGTTGGAGCATTCAGGCTTACGACACGGCTTGGTTTCCCTGCCCGATCAAAACATCGTAAGCTCACCGCACTTTTCACAGGAACAGGTGAAGTATAAAGTAACGACTCGCGGGTTGGCTCCTGTCCATCCAACGTGTACCGGATCTCCAGGCCCGGGTACTCGACGTTGGCTTTCAACAACCCGTCCTCTATTATTGCCCCAGGTGAAGGAACCCGATAATTATAGCCTTCATTAATATAGTGCAGTCTTGGCAATTCTTTTTGTCCAATGGTATTGGCGAAAACATTCCACTCCTGATCCATCAACCGTTCTCGTTCGTCTTTAGATTCAATGATCTCCCACCTACGCTCAGGCGCCCATGCGCTTTCTGAAAATCCCATGAGCTTTGGCAAAACGTAATATTCCATCATGTCTCTGCCCTTGACGGTCTCACTCCACAACTGTGCCTCAACACCCAAAATATTTTTACGCGCATCAGGCCTAAGGGGTTCAATTGTACCGCCATTGACTTCGGTGCCGGGCGTGTTTGAATACGTGAGATTCAAATCCTGGCCCAATGAATTTTTTGTCGTAGTCTTCGTGAGATCAAAAGGCGCAAAGGCCCATGCATTTCTTTCATTTACAAATCCGGCCCAATATAAACCGGGCTCCCTGGGGTCTTTGTTGTAGGCCAGGTCGAAGTAAAAATTCGAGACATTACACAAAACAATCTTGTAGCCAGCATTGGCAAGACGATAAGCCAGCTCGGGATCAAACAAGTTATTCCAGATGTAAGGCACAACGTCTTCATGGGCGAATTGAAGATTTGGAATGTACTTTCCCTCCGAATTTTTTGTCAACGAAACTTCCTCCCACCCATGTATCTGAAAATTCTTTTTCTTCAGTCGTTTCACCAATTCTCCGAAAAAATATGCCTGGAGGTTTTTGGGATCTTTTATTTCAGAATGCTTCCTCATCAGTTCGATGGCCATCGGTGACTTTGTCCATGCGCCTTCCGGGACTTCGTCACCTCCGGTGTGAAATTCATCTATCGTCAGTCCGGCTTCTTTGTACATATCTTCTATATCATTCACAACCTTTTCGTAGAAATGGAAGGCAGATTCCCTCGCTATACATACAACATTGTCTTTATATCCCTGGGCAGAAAGGTATTCGGATTTATCATCCGGGTCGACCAGCCTGTATTCATTTGCTTCTTCCTCTTTTCCCTCTTTCATAAAGCGATTGTAACGAGCTTCCATTGCTTTGATAGCAGCGCGGGCGTGTCCAGGAAAATTAACTTCCGGAATTACTTTGATGTGACGGGCATTCGCGTATTTAAGAATTTCAATGAAATCTTCTCTCGTGTAATAACCATAGCCATAAGTACCTTCCTGTTTAGCGAAAGGCCCGGAGCCGTAGGCGGGATGAAGCACCGCATCTTCTTTATTGAGGGTATGATGACGTTGGGCACCAATTTCAGTAAGCTCAGGAAGATCTTTGATTTCTAATCGCCATCCTTCATCTTCTGTGATGTAAAAGAGAAAACGATTAAGCTTGTAAAATGAAAGGAGGTCAAGCAGTCGTAAAATGCTTTCCTTCGTCTGAAAATTCCTGCTTACATCAAGATGAAGGCCCCTGAAACCAAATCGAGGCGCGTCTTCAATACTTATTACCGGCAGAGGCAAAGCTGGAGTTTGTTTCTCATATGATTCAAGGGGAATCAAGGCACGAAGACTTTGAATGCCATAGAACACGCCCGCCGCATCGTTGCCTGTGATCACAACACCCTGGTTAGTAACATTCAGCTGGTAGGCTTCTCTTGAAATACCATTGACCCGAACGTCATTCTTTTGAAGCTGAATAAAGTTAGCGGATGGTTTTTCTTTGGTGATTTCGATTTCCTTTCCCATTACTTCTTTCAAACTGGCTGTCAAATAAGTTGCTTCGTTTTCCAATCCTGCCTGGCAAAAGATTTTTGTTTGCGCGTTGATTTCAAATCTTCCGCTTCCCTTTTTTGTTTTAAGGGGCGTTGGAATAATTGACAGGAGACCACCTTCACCAAGTTCGTGAAGCTTAAGATTGCTTTTGTAATTCCAATCCGGCGTCGGAATAGGCACAACGTCCTCCTCATTTCTGTTAACTTGTTCAGCAACTGAAAATTCTGACCAGGTATAGTCGGTGATTTCAGCAATGCTTTCTTCATCACCATTCCCTTTGTAAAAGACAATGTAAAGACCCAGCGGGCGATCAGTTTCCTTGATAACCGCTTCTGTTCCCCGGTAATTAATCGCAATTGTTTTGCCTGGCTCCAGTATGAACTCTTCTACAGGTACAAGCTTATACCAATCCCCATTTATGTGATGCAACGTTCCCCCTTGAGGTGTTTTGTTTTCAAGTATTGGGCGGGGAGCCATATTAAAGAACAAAGCCCAGTTTTCATGCAACGCTTGCTCGCCGTTGTTGGTCAATAAAAACCGTGCATTAAATACATCCTTCTCCCCCGTAAAATTGGAAACCAGTTCCCATTTCACCGCTAAGTTTTCAACTGACGAAAATTTCTGTTTACCCTTATTGCAGGACGAAAAAAAAAGAATAGCGAATAAAATAATTATATGAGGTCTCATGTGGAAAGATGAAATTACAATTTTATAAAAATCTTTTTCTTATAAAGAAACCTCGCAATGAGGAAATTTATAAAGACAAAGATCAGAGCATAAAGCATGCTGACAAATTTTGCATTAAATCCGACGCTTGTCAAACCGTCCATAAAGTGTTCGCTTAATGGCAGCGATCCGAAGGGAATCAAATAGAAGAAATAAGAAATCACATCAGACACAAAGTAAATGGCAATGGCATTCGAACCGAATATGATTCCCGGTTTTGTTCCACTGGTATACTTTAAAATATCGACTAAGTAATACATTGTACCAAGCAACAGTGAAGCTAATCCTGAAGTAACCATTACATAGGAGCTCGACCACAAATTCTTATTCACCGGAAAGGTCAGGCCCCAGACATATCCAATCGTTACGGAAGCAAAACCAAACACCATGAGCAAAATAACTTTTTCCTGCGGTGTCCGCTTACTCAACAATAACGCACCGGCCAACATCCCCGTAATACCTGTGACAATAGAAGGAAATGTGCTCAGTATTCCTTCCGGGTCCCAGGTCCCCTGCCACATTCGTCCTGGGAGAAGAACGCTGTCCACCCATGCGGCCAGATTGACGCCTCGTTCGAGGGCTACACGGCCAACACCTGGGGTGGGTATCAAGGTCATCACTAACCAATAGGCAATCAGTGTAATTATTCCAATCCAAACACGGATGCGCACACTCGTATTGAGAAAGATGAATGAACAAACGAGGAACACAACGGAAATCCGCTGCAATACACCCGTTATCCTGATATTCATAAAATCAAAAGAGGGAAGGACGGTGAGAAAGATCCCGACAGCAAATATTTTTATGGCGCGAAAAATTATCTTTTTGTACAAATCACTTTTAGCAACGCCTTTGTTCAATAGCTTGGTATAGGAAAGCACAATGGATACGCCGACGATAAAAAGGAAGAATGGAAAAATCAAATCGGTTGGAGTAAGACCATTCCACTCTGCATGCTCCAGTGGTTGATAAACATGATCCCAACTTCCCGGGTAATTAACCAAAATCATTGCCGCGATGGTAAATCCACGCATGGCATCCAGCGAAATCAACCGATCATTTGAAGACAATTGTGTCATAAAAAATTTAAACTTTAATGAATATTTTCTTCTTGTATAAAAAGTACGCAGGAATAAAGTTGATACACACAAAAAACAGCGCATAGCAACAGCTTGATAGCATGGGATCAAGACCAAAGTTTGTCATGGCTTCAGTTAAACGAATATTCAAAGTAGCTGATCCAATGGGAAACACATAAAAGATCAACGCCAGCAGATCGGCCAATACATAAACGCCTATTGCGTTCGCTCCGAAAATGATTCCGGGGTTAACCCATCCTGCAAAACCGCGAATGTCAACGACGTAATAGGTCGCCCCTAAAATCATGGCCGCCATGCCGGATGTTACCAGGACGAAAGAACTGGTCCACAAATTTTCATTAACCGGAAAGGTTAATCCCCAGACGTAGCCGGCAACAGCAGTGATCAATCCAAAAATCATCAGGTAGATTACTTTGTCTGTGGGTATTCTTTTGCTGATCAGCAAGTGACCAGCAAGAAGGCCGGTGATGCCGGTGACAATAGCCGGAAATGTACTGAGTATACCCTCCGGATCCCAGGTGCCCTGCCACATATGGCCTGGCAAATATTTTGAATCAATCCATGCTGCGAGATTAGTACCTGGCTCCAACATCACCTTTCCAGCACCAGGTGTCGGAATTAAAGTCATCGCGAGCCAGTAAGCGACCAAAATCAAAACGCCAATCCACACCTGCTGCCTGAAAGAAGTGTTGAGAAAAATGATGGCGCAGGGAAGAAATACCAATGCGATGCGTGGCAACACACCTGTGTAACGCAATTCAGAAAAATTAAAATCAGGAAGGAGATTTAGAAAAATTCCCAATGCATATATTTTAACAAATCGCCAGAAAATTTTCTTGTATAAATCCCCTTTCGAATCGCCCTTCTCCAGTCGCTTGCCATAGGAAAGTACAATTGATATCCCTACAATAAAAAGAAAGAAAGGCGCAATGAGATCAGTCGGCGTGAGTCCGTTCCACACCGTATGACGCAAGGGTGAAAAAACATATTCTTCGTTACCGGGAAAATTGACAAGGATCATGGCTGCGATGGTGAATCCACGCATGGCATCCAGAAAGATTAACCTATTGGCTGGCTGTGCCGTCATGATCCTGAGCGCTTACTTTGTGGGTTCACTGATCACACCCAGGTACCTGCCCATCCAGTATGGCAATAGCCAGATATCGCCAGCGCTGTATTCAGATGAGCCATTATCACCACCATCGAGCCTGAATCTGTTGGCATTGTGCCGGTTTATAGGCAATTCATCCGGAGGCAATACCTCCTTCGTTGATTGTTGCCTGAAGTTCAATTCCAGCATTTCAATATCTTTTCTGTGACTGTTCTCCACTTTCCAGTGAATGAGGTCGAGGGGATATTCCTGTAAATACCAAATTGCTTCTTTTAAGTCAAAGTCAGTCGTTCCGGTGAGCGCCGTGAAAATATTCCATGCTCCTTCCTTTTCCGGTCGTTCAATCTGCCAGTGATCGATGATCGCTTCTTTGAATCTGGTTTTTAGTGTATCGTTAAATGCATAGCGATATAATCCCCAATAACCGAGAAAATACATTTCATCGTCCGAGTGATTCCATCCTTCGGAAAGCATCTTACTCCAGTCATCAGCATCTTCGGGAGCACGGCCAACCTGGGCCATCGGACGCATGAGATTTTCATAGTAACCATATTTAGTCATCAGTTCGAAAGCTTTGTCCTTGTAAGCTTCTTTTTTGGTGAAATGATATGCCGTTTGCAGCATCGCCGTAATGTTGGACGCATTGATTTTCCGATCGCCCACCATAACAGGTCTCGCGTTCACGTAGTCTGGATTCCATTTTCCCCAAAGCGTTGGCTCACCATTCCAATCGACAAGGTACATATCGTGATCGAGGACATGTTGCATGAGCGAGTCCATCAAGGTAATGGCTCTCGTCTTCAAATCCTCGTCATCTAACAACTCAGCCATGGCACCAAAGACGAAAATATGTCCAATGGCCTCATCACTACTGGTTGTCGACTTCCAATCCCACTCCGGATGATCCGCTCTTCGCCAGGCCTTGTCTTCATATTTGTAACCGCGCCGCTCAAATGAACGCGAAGGAAAACCTTTCACTTTGTTGATGGTATAGAGACGTTCCATGCCTTCCATGGATTCTCTGATATTCTGTAGTGCGTCATCGGATTTTGTTACGGCGTATCGAAACACTTCCGCGCCCAAATACATGGATGTCCAGAGGCCATCATTATCCGAATCTTCGAGTGATCCGGTTGCCAGGCTCCCATCAGTCATGTAACCTAATGTTGCATTAAATCCATGTCGAATGTGACGAGCTCTCACCTGCTGTTCGAAGTACATTGCTTTATCTTGCAAAGTCATCTGTTTCGAATCGATGCGGGCCAATCCTTTTTCGCACAAAATGAGAACGGAATGATCGGGTCCCTTTTCAATATCAATGACACGATCAGAAGGAAGCCATCGTTTTGAAGCATAATAATTAAAGCTGCCATCATCCTTGATGGTGAAGGCACCTTTCGTTGTGCCAAACCAAACCTTTCCATCGATCTCTTCGACTGTCGTAATTTCCGTAAACGGCAATTTTTTCACCAGCTCGCCGCTGACTTTGGTCTCAGCATTCATCACAAGATATCCATCAGCCGTACCGATAATCAGATCTTTATTGCCCTTTGCTAAGGATATGCAAGTAAAGCTGCTGCCTGAGACGACTGGTGTTAATGACTTTTCCGATGGCGAAAAAACCTGCACAGATTTTCCTGTAAGCAACCAGAAAACATTTCTTCCTTCGTCAAATCGTATGTCAAGTAGTTGTGGGACTTCCCCGGTCCACTGCACTGTTGAGTCTTTCAAATATTGAAGTGACTGGCCATCAGAAATCAGAAAATCAAAATCATTTCCTCCTTCCAGCATGGAAGCTTTTTGCAAAGTATGTTTCGCATATAAGTTTCCCGCCCATGCGTTACTTAGCACGGCTTTATCATCAGCATATACAAATTGATCCTTATAAAGCGTAATGCCGTTGATCTTCTTGTCGGCAATAGGCCGATAGGTTCTTTCCGAAACAAGCTTGCCCGGGTAAAGAAATTCACCAGCAAACAATTTTAATAATCCATTGGACGAAAGTACCTGGACGACACCATTTCTATCAGTGTAAACTCTTCGCAACACAAGATTTTCATCCTCTGGGCTATATTTGATACTGAACTCCTGCTGAAACGGAACATCTTTATACACCGGCTGATTCCCATTCTTTTCCTCTGATTTTTGACAGGAGAACATAAAAACACCTGCAAAAAAAAACAAAACACATTGAACACTTCTCATCATAATCTATTTAATCTGAACTAATGCCTAATCTTCTTCAGCAAGAATATCGAAA
Organism: Cyclobacteriaceae bacterium; assembly: GCA_036273935.1. Lineage (GTDB taxonomy): Bacteria > Bacteroidota > Bacteroidia > Cytophagales > Cyclobacteriaceae > ZC4RG29. The sequence continues at coordinate 18,084 of DASUGQ010000412.1, forward strand.
TTCGGG
>DASUGQ010000413.1:0-4544 GCA_036273935.1 Cyclobacteriaceae bacterium
ACGAATGACTTCCGCCAACTCGAGGCGATGTATTTGGTGCTCAAAGAGGAGATGAAGATAAGGCCGTCGAAGAAGGTAAAGGATGCGCTGGTATTAAATCTTCTCGTGAGAATCGATTTACTGAATCAGCAGCTCCATAAGTTGGAGAGCGGTGAATATTCTGATTCGAAAGACAAAGATAACCATCAGGCTAGCAGCTGACACTTTCGGCGTTTCAGGATTGGACGCTTTCGACGCCTATTTGCTGTTAATGTAATTCAGAAATTCCCGCTTAATATTTTCGTCTCTGAATTTTCCTGAGAAATAGGCTGTACCGGTACGACTATTGGTATCACCCACGCCGCGCGAGGCGACGCACATATGATTCGCATCGATCACGACGCCGACATGTTCTGTGTGTAAAACGCGTTCGATCTCTTTGCCGATTTGTACCGTAAGTCTTTCCTGCACCTGAGGCCTCTTGGAAAAGTATTGAACGATACGATTGATCTTGGATAGTCCGATTACTTTACCAGACGAAAAATAGGCGACGTGGGCCTTTCCATATATAGGAACAAAATGATGCTCACAATGTGAATAAAACGTGATGTCCTTCTCCACTAACATCTGATCGTAGTTGTACTTGTTATCAAATAGCCGCGCATGGGGGCGATTCTTTGGGTTCAATCCGCTGAACACTTCTTTCACGTACATCTTGGCCACGCGATGTGGTGTCCCCTTCAGACTGTCATCGTTGAGGTCGAGACCCAGAATTTGCATGATATCCTGAAAATGTTTTTCAATACGTTGTATCTTTTCTTCATCAGGCATTTCAAAGGCATCCGCGCGAAGGGGCGTTTCAATGGATGACATCACATGGTCATCTCCATATTCCTCTTCGTCAACAGACTTAAGCGGACGGATATTCAACGAAATTTCTTTCTGTCTCATAGAGTGTGATTTTCAGATCAAGTTTTGAATCTATCTTTTCCCTCATTATTTTCCAGATGACAACAGCAATGTTCTCGGCTGTGGGATTGAGGTTTTTAAAATGTTCAGTATCGAGGTTAAGGTTTTTGTGATCAAATTTCACTAATACGTGTTCACGGATAAGATCACTGAGTTGTTTCATATCATAAACATAACCTGTCTTCGAATCAGGTTCGCCGATGACGCTGACAACAAGTTCATAGTTATGTCCGTGGTAGTTGGGGTTACTGCATTTGCCAAATATTTTTTCATTCTCGGCATTCGAAAGATCGGGATTAAAGAGCCGGTGCGCTGCATTAAAGTGCTCTTTTCTTGATACTTTAATTTTCATTCTTTATAGAAACAGGTAATCGGTTAAAAGGTTCAATAATCCTCTAAAATTCAGAAATAAAGCCGACAAATATGGTTAAAATATTTAAGGATACGCGCTTTAGTGCCTGGATGAGCGTGTGGGTTCACTGCGAAGCAACTGTTCTGGTTGAATTGAAAAATTTTTCTTTTTGTGGATTTGAAATGTCTGCAAAAACCGGACGGTTCAGTGACACGACTGAGTTTCATAATAATGGAAAGTTAACGGTAACTACATTGGATAGGTCGGTTGTGTGAGATAGTTGTTTTTTCAGGAAAAGATGAAGAAGTTGCCAAACATGGAGTATGAATTTAAATAATCTGGGTCAGTTGCTATATGCAAAACATCGCAATCGTCATCGTAATACTCTGTGTTGTTACAGCCCTCGCTGAACTCACCGATAAGATCAGGATACCCTATCCTATATTATTGGTGCTGGCAGGTATTGCTATCGGACTTTTTCCAGGGCTTCCCCACATAGAGTTGGAACCTGAACTCGTGTTCCTGGTGTTCCTGCCGCCGATACTTTATGCGGCAGCCTGGACGACTTCCTGGCCGGACTTTAAGGCGGCCAAGCGACCCATCACGTTGCTAGCCATTGGGTGCGTAATTTTTACAACTTGCCTTGTCGCGATCGTTGCTCATCACTTTATCCATGAGCTGACTTGGGCAGAGGCATTTGTCTTGGGTGCAATTATTTCTCCTCCTGACGCAGTCGCCGCAACTGCTGCCACGAAAGGAGCAGGGCTGCCGCGACGTGTGATAACGATACTTGAAGGAGAGTCACTTGTCAACGATGCTACTGGTTTGATTGCATACCGATATGCAGTTGCTGCAATAACGACAGGAGTTTTTAACGTATGGAGTGCCGGTGCTCAGTTCCTGGTGGTGGCGTCCGGAGGAATTGCACTGGGACTTTTTATCGGGTGGCTGTTTACGTGGATACACAGGATCACGCCGGACAACCCAACGACAGATACAACGTTAACCTTCATAACGCCATACATCGCTTACCTGGCTGGCGAGTACCTTCATGTGTCTGGTGTACTGTCGGTCGTCACCGCCGGATTGTTTTTAAGCTGGAATTCGTCGGAGATATTTTCGCAACAACTCAGGCTTCAGGCGACCGGTACCTGGAACACAGTGATCTTTGTGCTTAATGGACTGATTTTTATTCTCATCGGACTACAGTTACCGTACATTCTTGAATCAATAGAGGCAGCCTCTTTCGTCACGCTTTTGGCCTATGGAGGTATCGTTAGTTTGGCAACTATAGTTGGAAGGATCATATGGGTTTACCCGGGGGCCTTTATTCCGCGGCTAAATAAAAAAATTCGTGACTCAGAACCAGGGACAAATATCCGCCTCGTTACCATTGTTGCCTGGTCGGGTATGCGTGGTGTTGTATCACTGGCCGCAGCATTGGCCCTGCCGCTTGCATTGAGTAATGGTGAAACATTTCATAACCGAGGACTAATTATCTTCCTGACCTTTTGCGTAATTTTTGCCACCCTCGTTCTTCAGGGATTAACCCTTCGTCCCTTGATTCGTTGGCTTGGGATAAAGCCCGATGCCAAAGAACGGCAGGATGAAATGGAAATCCGGCTGAAAATTGCTTCTGCGATCATTGAGCATATTGAAGAGAATTATTCAATAGCACTCAGTGATGAAGTTCTGAACCAGATCAAGACAAAATATGAGATCAGGATTCAGCGGATTAGAAAAGATCAGCGCGAACGCCTGCAGGAAGCTGAAATTATCGAGTTCCATCGCATCCAGGAGGAGTTGCTGAAAAAAGAAAGACATTATGTACTGCAATTACGGAAGGAGGGCAAGATCAGCGACGAAGTAATGAGAAGGATTGAATATGAACTTGACCTGGAAGAGACAAGACTCATCCTGGAAAAAGATTCATATTGATATTTGTCAAAAGAATGATCAGGAAATGACTTCTCGTACCCGTTGGGCGGCATCTTTTAAAAGGATTGCCGGGAAGACCTTGAGGCCTGATTCCTGAATAATCTTCGCACCCTCCTCTGCATTAGTACCCTGGAGCCGTACGATAATAGGAACCTGTATGTTGCCTATCTTTTTGTAGGCCTCGACTACCCCATTGGCTACGCGGTCACATCGGACGATTCCACCGAAAATATTGATGAGAATAGCTTTCACATTTTTGTCCTTCAGGATTATTCTAAATCCTGCTTCAACGGTCTCCGCGTTGGCACCACCGCCGACATCCAGGAAGTTTGCAGGCTCCCCGCCAGATAGTTTGATGATATCCATGGTGGCCATGGCCAAACCCGCACCGTTAACCATGCATCCAACATTTCCATCCAACTTGATGTAATTCAACCCTGATTTGCTGGCTTCAACTTCCAGGGGATCTTCTTCAGAAACGTCTCTTAATTCTGCAAGATCTTTATGCCGGAAGAGAGAATTGTCGTCAAGATTTACTTTCGCATCCACCGCCAGGATTTTTCCATCTGATGTTCTGAGCAGGGGATTAATTTCGAACATCGAAGCATCAAGACCCAGGTAGGCATTATAAAGTGCATGAATGAATTTAACGCCTTCTTTAAAAGCTGTTCCTTCCCACCCGAGGGCAAACGCTACTTTCCTGGCCTGGAAGGGCTGGAGACCGACGGCGGGGTCGATCCATTCCTTGATTATTTTTTCAGGCGATGTTTCAGCAACTTCTTCGATATTCATTCCGCCTTCTGTGGAGGCCATAATCACCGGGCAACTTTTTGCACGGTCTAATAAAATACTCATGTAGTATTCCTTTGGCTCAGACGGGCCCGGATAGTAAACGTCTTCAGCGATCAATACCTTGTTGACACGTTTCCCCTCCGGACCGGTTTGATGGGTCACTAGTGTGCCTCCTAAAATCCCTTTCGCTTTGTCATGAACTTCATGAATGCCTTTTGCCAGGACGACTCCCTTCGATCCCGTTTCCCGCACGACCCCCTTGCCGCGACCGCCAGCATGGATTTGCGACTTGACAACGAACCATTGAGTTCCCGTCTCGGTCTGGAGCGCCCGGGCAGCATCCACTGCATTGTCCGGCGTATCCGCGACGACGCCTCTCTGAATCGCAACCCCAAATTTTTTGAGAATCTCTTTGCCCTGGTATTCGTGAATGTTCATGAATTTTTAATTTGTGGCGAAACTAGTTTATTTACGGCTTTAATTCAAGAAATGATTTTAAACTCGCCTCAATGCT
>DASUGQ010000414.1:0-7546 GCA_036273935.1 Cyclobacteriaceae bacterium
AAAGGTACTCATTTAAAAACCGAGGTACAAATGGGTACTATGAACGCAAGGATAGGGGTAAAGGCGTAAAAAGGACATCTAGATTACCGCCTATACCTCTAGTTTTATGCTTTCTTTCGCTCCAAAACCTCGTCAATTAATCCGTATTCCTTCGCTTCCGGGGCGCGCATCCAGTAATCGCGATCGGAGTCCTTTTCAATTCGCTCGTATTTCTGTCCCGAATGTTTTGAGAGGATGTTATACAAGTCCTTCTTTACTTCGAGGGTCTGTCGAAGGGATATTTCCATGTCTGACGCCTGACCTTGCATGCCACTCAGGGGTTGGTGGATCATAACCCTTGAATGGGGAAGGCCGGATCGCTTCTTGGCGGCACCCGCTGCCAAAAGGACTGCCGCCATTGATGCTGCCAGCCCGGTGCAAATGGTAGCCACATCGGGATTGATGTATTGCATCGTATCATAGACCCCTAACCCGGCGTAAACCGAACCTCCGGGGCTGTTGATATACATGATCACTTCTTTCTTAGGATCGGCTGATTCAAGAAAAAGCAATTGGGCGGTGATGACATTGGCAATGTAGTCATCCACCGGTGTTCCCAGGAATACGATCCGGTCGGCCATCAGGCGCGAGAACACATCAATTACTGTTGCGCGCATCTGGCGTTCTTCGACAACATTTGGAGTCATACTCCAAATCGAGGGGTCCCTTTGCATTATCTTTTCATAGCGGTCGAGATTGGAACTGCTCATGCCAAGGTGGTGAACAGCGTACTTTTTAAATTCATCGTTAGGCTTCATATATCTATTGTGAAAATTTTGCTTTAATTAATTTTACCATTTCCTGTCGGGATGGCTGTGACAATCATAGCCATACTGACCTTAAATTCCAACTTTCCTATAAACTGATATAAACAAAAAATGGTTTTGGGAGGTCCAAAACCATAGTCGAAATAAGGTATCAATTTATTTTAAGATCCGAATCAGTGCTTATGTTCTTCGACAATTTTTTTGAATTCATCTACACTGACCTTCTTTTCAGAAACATTGATGTTTTGCTTGATGTGCGTGAGGATCTTCTCGTTCCGCAATTGCTGATAGAGTTTCATGAAGTTCTGACCATTTTCGTTGGCGAGGTAGTTTTCAGCAATTGAATCAAGACGATCCTGGATTTGTTCCGCAAACGCCTGACCACCGAATTGGGCGACGATCAGTTCCTTCGCTTTGTTCTTTACCTCATCAGCCTCAACGGTGATTTTATTGTCTTCAGCAATTTTGTTTTTAACGATATCCCACAACAATCCTCTCTTGTATGCTTCAAATTCCTTGTCAAGAACATCATCCGTCACTTTTCCCTCGCTGGTGTTTTTCAACCAATGTTTGAGGAAGGATTCGGGTAAATTGATTTTTGTATTTGCTACGAAGTGATCTTCAATGTTATGCTCCAGGAAGTGATCGGATTCTCTCTTGTAGTTGTCGCCAATCGTTTCCCTGACCTTGTTGATAAATTCTTCTTCTGTCTTCACAGCGTCCTTGCCGAACACGCGATCGAAGAATTCAACATTTAATTCCGCAGGTTCTACCCGGCTGATGGTTGATACTTTAAAGATGTATTTTCCTTTTTTGTCTTTGGCCTCTTCGGGGGTCAATCCCAGGAGTCTGGCTTTTGCTTCGTCATCACTGAAAATTTTCTCGAGGTCGAACTCCACTTCATCTTCTTTTTTCAGTCCGATGAATTTCTTTTGTTCCTTCTTTTCAACCTGCTCGACGGAGATGAAGCCATACTCTTTCTTGAATTCTCCATCCTTTTCACGTAGGTCGCCAAACAAATTATCCTGCACATCACTTGTCTCGGGATAGTTCACTTTACCGAAGCGTTTCTTGAGGTCGGTGATGGTTTCGTCAATTACCTTCTGGTCAACTTCAATGGGATAAGACTTCACCTTGACTTTGTCGGAAAGTTCATATTTGAAATCGTCCACCATGCCGATCTCGTATTCGAACTCAAAATCTTTCTGAGCATCCCAGTCAATACTTCCTGCTTTTTCGTTGTTCGGGAGTGGATCGCCGAGGATTTTTATGTTATTGTCTTTTATATAGTCAGAAAGCTTATGAGAGAGGATATGGTTGATTTCATCCACGAGGATAGATTTGCCAAACATTCTCTTGATTACACCAGTGGGCACCTTGCCGGGACGAAAACCTTTGATATTCGCTTTGCGGGCATAGTCCTTCACTTTTTCTTCTACATGGGGTTGATAATCACCTTCAGTTAATTTAATTTTAATAAGACCTTCGGTGTTGCTTTTTTTGTCGAGTGAAATTTCCAAAGTATTAAACGTTTATTGTTTGTAGCAAAATAAACTAAGAACCCTCAATACCTTGGAATCGTCAGGCATTAAGGGCTTGAAGTGTGCGGATGGAGGGACTCGAACCCCCACGCCTTGCGGCACCAGATCCTAAGTCTGGCGCGGCTACCAATTACGCCACATCCGCGTGATTTTCAATGCTATAACGCGTTTAAATTCGCGGTTTATTTTGAAAATGGAGGGCAAATTTAGAGATTATTGTGGAATAATAAAGAGCTAATTAACTTGTTGATATTTTTAGAAGATTGTTTTCCGAAATGAGCGTAGCATTCTCATACTTTTTGACGAGTAAACACCCCTTGCGTAATCGAAATTCTTCAGCGATTAAATTTGTTTTAAATAGACCAGTCGGTTGTGAAACGTGGTTAAATATTAATCATTCATGATAGTAATTGACGCAGAGCAGGAGAAAAAGGAGATCATAAGCAGATACCGGAAGTTATTACGAAAAGCAAAACCTATACTAGGAGAGGGCGATGCCAAGCTAATCAAGCGGGCGTTTACCATCGCGCTCGATGCACACAAGGAAATGCGTCGAAAATCGGGTGAACCATTTATTTTTCATCCCCTCGCTGTTGCCCAGATTTGCGTTGAGGAGATCGGACTGGGCACAACGTCCATAGTCGCCGCCCTGATGCACGACGTTGTTGAAGATACAGACATTGAGCTTGATGATATCCGCAGGATCTTTGGTGAAAAGATCACCCGGATCATTGATGGCCTCACGAAGATCAGGGGCGTTTTCGAATATGGCACTTCGCAGCAAGCTGAGAATTTTCGGAAAATGCTCTTCACCCTGTCAGAAGATGTGCGGGTGATCCTGATCAAACTGGCGGACCGGTTGCATAACATGCGCACTCTGGCAAGCATGCCCCGCAACAAACAATTGAAAGTAGCATCTGAAACGATCTACCTTTACGCACCGCTTGCACATCGGTTGGGATTAAATGCAATCAAGACTGAGTTGGAAGACTTGTATCTCCGATTCACCGACTACCAGGTGTATACTTCCATCGCGCAAAAGGTTGATGCGACCAGGGCTGTACGCAATAAGTTTATCCGGCAATTCATGATGCCGATCAAGGAAGAGCTGGATCGGTTGAATTTTCAATACGAGATTCTCGGCAGACCAAAATCCATTTACTCGATCTGGAATAAAATGCGCCGCCAGAATATTCCGTTTGAAGAAGTGTACGATCTTTTTGCCATCCGGGTAATTGTAGATACGGCTTATGAAAATGAAAAAGCAGTGTGCTGGCAGGTATATTCCATCGTCACGGATTATTACACGCCCAACCCCGACCGGTTGAGAGACTGGATCAGTACACCGAAGTCAAATGGATATGAATCATTGCACACTACGGTAATGGCCAAGAATGGACAGTGGGTGGAGGTTCAGATTCGCAGCAAGCGTATGGATGAAATCGCTGAGAAAGGTTATGCGGCGCATTGGAAATATAAAGGGAGTGCAGCGTCACATGAATCAAACCTTGAGAAATGGCTCGCGAAAGTTCGGGACCTGCTGGAGCAGAATAATCATTCAGCCCTGGACTTTGTGGATGACTTCAGGGGTAATCTTTTCAGTGAAGAAGTGTTTGTGTTTACGCCGAAAGGAGAATTAAAGACACTCCCATACGGATCAACAGCGCTTGATTTCGCATTTGAAATTCATACGCAGATCGGATCACGATGTATCGGAGCTAAAGTGAATAACAAACTGGTTCCGATAAATTATGTTCTGAAGAATGGGGACCAGGTAGAAATTCTTACCTCCCAAAAGCAAAGGCCGCATGAAGATTGGCTTCGGTTTGTGGTCAGTTCAAAGGCAAAGACTCGCATCAAGGATGTTTTAAAGGAAGACAAGAGACGAGTTGCAGATGATGGCAAGGAAATCATTGCCCGGAAGCTGAGACAATTGAAGGCAGAGCCCACGCAAGAAGTACTGGAGCAAATGCGTGAATATTTTGATCTCCCGTCTCATTTTGAGTTGTACTACCGCGTGGGAAACGGATCGATCGCGGCATCCGAAATCAAAAAGTTCAAGGAATACAAACCCACTTCGACCCTCAAAACCAGGCCCAACGTCAGGGTTGAAGATGCGAGAACATTTGAACAGGAAATTTCGAAAATCAAAGACCGTTATGACGACATCCTGCTCATTGGTGAAGATATGGATGTTGTGGACTACAAATTGGCAAAGTGCTGTACGCCCATACCTGGCGATGATGTGTTTGGATTTGTAACGGTTAATGAGGGAATTAAAATTCACCGTACCAATTGTCCAAATGCTCCGGAGTTACTGTCTCATCATGGCAATCGCGTCGTGAAAGCGAAATGGACGTCACAGCATGAGGTGGCGTTTCTCACCGGGCTGAAAATCAGAGGTACCGATCGCGTCGGCCTCATCAATGACGTTTCGAAAATCATCTCCGAAGAATTGAAAGTGAATATGAGCTCAATGTCGATGCACACTGATGCCGGCATCTTTGAGGGTGAAATCATGCTGTATGTTAACGACACGCGACACCTCGAAGAACTGATTGGTAAGCTGAAGGATGTCGAAGGAGTTGTCAAAGTTTCGCGATTTGATTCGGCTATGGTCAAGTCGACCTAGTTACTTTTCAGTATTATTTTCCTTGGTGTCCTTTTCAAAAGAAGGTTATTTGCAGGTAGGATGAGGCATTTTTTTTCAAGTAGAATATAGTTGTTCGTGTAAAATTTAATTTCACCTTTGCACCGGCAAACTTGGTTATTATCTTTGTTTGTTAAACCCGATGGCGCTCAATCCTGTACTATACGAAGAAGTCAAAAAGATTTTCACTGCATATCTTGAAAATAAGGCCCTTAGAAAAACGCCAGAGAGGTATGCGATACTGGAAGAAATCTACTCGCGCAATGGTCACTTCGATGTGGAATCTCTTTACATCAGTATGAAAACAAAAAATTACAGGGTGAGTCGTGCTACCGTTTACAATACATTGGATTTGCTGGTAGAGTGTGATCTTGTAAGCAAGCATCAATTTGGAAAGAACCTGGCACAATACGAGAAGTCGTACGGCTACAAACAACATGACCACTTAATTTGCACGGATTGCCACAAGGTGGTTGAGTTTTGTGATCCGCGGATTCAGAACATTCAGAAGACCGCCGAGGAAATTCTTCATTTTAATGTACTTCATCATTCCCTTATTCTATATGCATCCTGCACGAAGGAGAATTGTGAGGGGAAACAATCCTGAAACAATAGAACTTACAGATATGAACTTTAGTCACAAAATAAAAGCGAACACATTAATTGTTCAGTTGTCAGGAGACCTGATCGGCGAGGACAATGGGTCACGGGTAATTGAAGTGGCGACCGATGCAATTCATCAAAATGTTCTCGTGGGCATTGTCGATATTTCTGGTCTCCGATATATTAATAGCAGTGGTATCGGTGTTTTAATTACGATGCTTACAAAGTTCAGGAACAAAGGAGGAGAGTTGTACCTGTTGAAACCTTCCGAGAGCGTCCAGAAATTATTGGTCATCACAAAACTGAATTCCATCTTTCAAATTATTCAATCAGAAGACGACGTTCTGAAGGCGGTTAAAAAATAAATCATGTCTAAAGTAGATGTATTGTTAGGCCTTCAGTGGGGCGATGAAGGCAAAGGTAAAATTGTGGACGTGCTGGCTCCCAAGTATGATGTTGTTGCGCGCTTCCAGGGCGGGCCGAACGCAGGACATACATTGGAATTCGACGGGATCAAACACGTACTACATCAGATTCCTTCGGGAATTTTTCGTGAACAGACACGCAATGTCATTGGCAATGGCGTAGTGTTGGATCCAATCGTCTTCAAAGGGGAGATTGAGAAACTTCAAAAGTTTAATCTTGACGTCAGGAAGAATCTTTTCATTTCAAAGAAGGCTACATTAATACTCCCTACACATCGTTTGCTGGATCATGCATATGAGAAAGCAAAAGGTGAGAATAAGATTGGCTCCACCTTGAAGGGTATAGGGCCAACGTACCAGGATAAGATAGGAAGACAAGGATTACGTGTTGGCGATATCCTGGCTGAGAATTTCAGAGAACGATTCAAGAAGCTGGCAGACGTTCATTTCAAAATCCTTCACGAACATGAAGTGGATTTTAACTGGAATGAATTGGAGCTGCAATTCTTTGATGCCGTTGAGTTCATGAAGCAGTTTAGCCTGATCGAAAGTGAATATTTTTTAAATCAGGAACTGAAATCCGGATCTTTAATTTTGGCAGAGGGCGCGCAGGGGTCGTTGCTGGATATTGATTTTGGCAGTTATCCTTTTGTTACAAGCTCAAATACCGTTACAGCCGGAGCCTGTACAGGTTTAGGTATTGCCCCCCGACATATCGGTGAAGTGTTTGGAATATTTAAAGCCTATAGCACCCGCGTTGGGAGTGGGCCGTTTCCAACAGAGCTGAGTGATGATCAGGGTGAATTAATGCGAAAGCAAGGCAATGAATTTGGATCGACAACGGGTCGCCCCCGACGCTGCGGATGGATTGATATACCGTCGCTGAAATATTCAATCATGATAAATGGAGTGACGCAACTTCTGATGATGAAAGCCGATGTACTCAGTGTTTTTCCAATCATAAAAATCTGTACACATTATAAACTCAAAGACGGTTCTGTTACAGACATGTTGCCATACGAATTGGTAAATGAAAGAATTACCCCCATCTATAAGGAAATAAGTGGTTGGAATTCATCGGTTGTAGGCATTCAGGAAGAAAACATGCCGGTAGCGTTGGAACGCTACATAGATTTTCTTGAAAAAGAGTTAGCCGTTCCCATCACAATGATCTCAACGGGCCCTGATCGTACCCAAACCATCTTCCGGCAGATGGAGTCTGCCTGAAAAATTTTTCGAGGCAAGCTTGCAAAATGGTGTTCCCTCATATACCTTTGCACTCCCATTTCGGGAAAGGTGTGGTCAGCAGGACAGCACAATCAGAAATCAGATTGAAAAATCACTAGTTGAAGCGATTGCGAGAGCATTCAAATTCAGCGGACGTTCTTTGAATAGATGGAAATTGATAGCGGACTCACGGAGGATCTTTGAAAAAGGAGAGACTCTGAAGTAAAGAAAGAAGATAGAGCCGAAAGAGGTATCAAACAAAACAAGCGCACCTGAGGGGTGAGTTAGACGAGA
>DASUGQ010000415.1:0-3894 GCA_036273935.1 Cyclobacteriaceae bacterium
TCCGAATTCTTCGAATAATCCCTTCAACTGATCTGCGGTTGCTTTAAAAGGGATGTTGGCAACATAAATGTTCATTGTTTTAAGAAATAAGAATAATAAATAGGGTTTAATTAGTATTGAAGAATTCAGCCAGAATTAGTCTCTTTTTATTCCAGGAAACCGCTTTGCTGAACGCATCAATTACCTATTGTAAAGGTAGGAGAAAAAATCAATTTTGAAAGAAACGCGCAATTAAAGGGGCTTTTAAGCCGTTTTTTACTTTAATCGGCTTTACCTTACCATTACTTTAAATAGGACGAGTACATCCACACCAACTTCTCCTGTTGACGAATGTAGTCACTCATAAGTGAATTCGTCCCCTCATCAGCGGCCTCTGCAGATAAAGAAAGTAGTTCGCGCTCCGCCTCGATCAGTTTCTTAAATCCGGACAGGACGTGTTCTGTCGCTTTTTTTCCATCTGAAATATTGGACGTCTCCTTGATCGAGGAATTGTTCAGATAGTCAGAAAAGGAATGAAAGGGAGAGAACCCCAAGGTAAGGATGCGTTCTGCAATCTCATCGATTTTTAGAAGTGAATCGTTATAGAGTTCCTCGAATTTGGCATGGAGTTCAAAAAATTTATCACCGGCAATGTTCCAATGAAATCCCCGCGCATTGATATAAAAAATCTGGTAGTTGGCGAGTAACAGATTTAATTTTTCCGCTAATTGTTTTGACTGAGTTGCATCTAATCCGATTTGATTCTTTTTCATTTTTGAATTATAGTTTACATCTTAATATCATTTGACTTACCAAAATTAAATAACACCATATAGTAGCTATTTGTTTTTTCTGATTTCTTTGTTGTATCAGTTGTGGAAAATCATTCTCACATTTCAGTCCTGGCTAAATGATCTGAAGGGTTATTGATGCATACATGTCGAGCGTCGTTCCCTGCCAGGGTGAATAAAAGAATAGGAAAGGAGCAGGAACGTGGCTAACTTCCGGTTAGGACCACTCCTCTTTCGAGCCCTTTTCCTGATCGTATGTACAATACCTTAACGCCTCAACGCATTCTTTCAATCGATGCCTTGCGCGGCCTTACCATATTGGTGATGATCTTCGTCAATGAGGTGGCCGGTGTAAGTGGTATGCCGCAGTGGATGCAGCATATGCCTGCAGAGGTTGACGGAATGACTTATGTGGATGTCGTTTTCCCGGCATTTCTTTTTATTGTCGGCATGTCTATACCTTTTGCCATTAATAAGCGATTAGCACAGGGTGAGCGCCAAGTGACCCTTCAGAAACACATCCTTTTTCGTACTGCTGGTTTGCTCGTGCTTGGGGTGTTTATGGTCAACGCAGATGACGGCAATGAAGCGGCCATGGTGATTTCAATTCCGCTCTGGTCACTTTTGTTTTATGCGGCGATGATTTTGGGATGGAATGAATACAAGGGGCAGGCAAGATCGAAGACTATTATTCTGCGGTTTCTTGGCTTTACAACCCTTATTATCCTGACTCTTTTATTTCGCGGTGGCAATGATGGAACTGAACACTTACAGCCAAAGTGGTGGGGCATTCTGGGACTGATTGGATGGGCCTATTTGTTTGCCTGCACGTTTTATCAAATCAGTGCGGGAAATAAGTGGATGATGGGGGGGTGTATTATCTTCTGTATCACCTTTTACATTCTGGGAAAGTCCGACATTCCGGTGTTGCAATGGATGAGTGGACAAACCGGCCATGCTGTTCATACCATGATCGTATTATGCGGTGTGGTTCTTACTTTGATCTTTTTTGATCTGTCTGTTCCCAAGACCATTGAAAGAAGGTATGTTGAGGGCATTCTTTTCGTCTTTGCAATCTTACTGATTGGCTACATCCTTCGTCCTTATTATACCATATCCAAAATTAAAGCAACGCCGACATGGGGATTTTATTCGGCGGCCATTTGTTGTGTCGTGTTTATGGTGGTTTATTGGATTATCGATATTCGTAAGTACGATCGGTGGACGCGTTTCCTTCAACCGGCGGCCGCTAATCCACTGCTGACGTATATCATACCCTCTATTGTCTATGCATTCATGAAACTGACCGGTCTTGCATTCCCGTCTTTCTTTTATGATGGAATTACCGGTGTTATCTGGGCCGCTGTGTATGTGATACTCGTTATGAGTGCCGTAAGGTTATTAAATGAAATGAATGTGAAGTTGCAGCTTTGAAGACAACGGCTTGATTGACTATTTTCTTGATATGATCGCGAGTTTGACGCCAAGCGTGACAAGCACCAATCCCGTAATTCTTTCCTGACAAAGCCAGAATGCAGGATTGTATTTTAAGAAATTGGTAGTTCGACCCAGGAGGAATGCCACGGCCAGAAGAACCAATGTTCCTTGTACAGCAAACCACATCCCTAACAGAAGAAATTGCATTTTGACGTAAGGTGATGATGCATTGACAAATTGTGGAAGAAACGACAGAAAGAAAATAGCCACCTTGGGATTTAACGCGTTGGTCAACACTCCCTGTTGAAATATTTTACTCTTCCGTTGGAACGAGATCTCCGTAATGTAGATATTTTCATTTGGTTTGGTAATCATCATTTTAATGCCCAGGTAAATGAGGTAGGCCGCTCCTGCATATTTTATCGTTTCAAAGAGCAATGCGGACTGAGCAATGATAACCGAAAGCCCGAAGACGGCGGCGAGAATATGCACGAAGCATCCGACAAAAATTCCAAGGGCCGAAAGATAGCCGGCTTTTGAGCCTTGCGAAATGGTTCGGGAGGCCACAAAAATCATGTCATTCCCGGGGGTCACATTCAAAAGGAGAGATGCAATGAAAAAGAGGTAGAGATTGTTGATAGCGATCATAAATAACAGGATGGTTTTCTCACGCAGGAATATACATTACGGGTCAAAAATTTCCTATATCCCTGATTTTTTGTTAACGCCGCCTGTGAAACATACTTTTTAATCAATACTTATTTACTTTATTTGACTTGCAAAACTAACCAGCATGAGAAGCCAATACCGTGCCTTATTCGTCCTGTCTATAATCGCCGCTGTTTTACATTCCTGCAATAAACCACAGGATCAGAAACAGATTTCGCAAGACGATCAATTCAGTACTTTCAGGGAATCATTTATTGAAGCGTTGTGGAAGCAATATCCCCTTTGGGCAAGTAGCGTGGGGTATCACAACTACGATAGCATACTGACTATCCCAGATGATAACTCCCGCAAGAGTGAAATTGCGTTTGCCTCGGCATACCTGGATTCGCTGAAGTCGTTCGATGAACAAACACTTTCGGATAATAATCGAACAGATTACCTCATGATTCGGGATCAATTGGATTGGATCTTATGGTCTGTAAAAGATTACCACTCCTATACCTGGGATCCGTCTGTCTATAA
This sequence comes from Cyclobacteriaceae bacterium, assembly GCA_036273935.1. Lineage (GTDB taxonomy): Bacteria > Bacteroidota > Bacteroidia > Cytophagales > Cyclobacteriaceae > ZC4RG29. The sequence goes on from DASUGQ010000415.1 coordinate 3,399, forward strand.
TATTACAGGACCTTTTGCAGAGATGCTTAATAACAATTATGATTCATTGGAAACAAGGCTTCGTAATTTTTATTTACGGATGAAAAATATTCCAGCTTACTATGAAGCAGCAAAAAATAATATTGCTAATCCAACGGTTGAGCATACGCAATTAGCGATTGAACAGAATTCAGGAGGCGTTTCAATTTTCGACGATGATTTGAAGAAGGCCCTTGATACTGCGAAACTGGCGGATCGCGAGAAAGAGGAGATTGTAACTCGCGCAAAGTCTGCAGCGGATGCCGTGAAAGGGTATGTCGATTGGCTCAGGAAACTTGAAAATAAGACGCCAAGAAGTTTCCGATTGGGTGAGCCCCTCTATTCAAAAAAATTTGATCTTGAAATTCAATCCGGTTATTCCGTTGATCAGGTTTACAACAAGGCCCTTGCACACAAAAAATACCTGCATCAAAAAATGGCAGCACTGGCAACGGACCTTTGGACGAAGTATATGGGC
>DASUGQ010000416.1:0-4252 GCA_036273935.1 Cyclobacteriaceae bacterium
TCACTGATTACTATCGTAAAACCTGAGCAATGTCATTCTTTCTATGTGCGCAAAGTCACTGAAGGAAAGCGACAGCTTATCGAAATTTATCCATCAAAAAAATATTTAAGGTTATGAAAAAGACAATGTTATTATGGTTTGTCCTGATGGTGGCTGTTGTGTCGTTGCCGGCCCAGGATAGAGATCAGGATCGTGATCAGGATCGCGACCAGATACAACTACAGGAACATCTAATGTTAAAGGATGGAATGATGTATCAAATGAAGGATAACCAACAGGTTCAACTTAAAGAGCGGCTTCAATTACATAATGGTACCGTGGTGAATCCCGATGGAACTATGCAGCTAAAAAACGGAAAACAACAAAAGCTGAAAAATGGCCAATGCCTCGACATGGATGGCAACCGTTACAAATCACAGGAACGTTATAAAGAAAAAATGGAACATGGGAATAAAAACGGTATGAGCAGCGGGAAGAACAAAACGAATGCTCATCATGGCCAGGGAAAACCGAAGTAGTTTCGGTCAGATAAAGGGAAGGTGACAGAGGATTTTCTAAACCAGTCGAAATGAAATTCTTAAGTTTCGTTTCTCAGGCGTTTCTTGCAATGCTCCTGCTGACAGAATCAGCATCCGCACAACGGGTGAAGAACAGACTTTATGATTCCGCTCAGAATAAATCAGACTGGCGAATCGGGTTGCGATATACCAGCGATTATTATTACATGGGTCGCGCCGATTCCGCAAAAGCGCCCTACCTGTCACCTTCTATAGGGTATTTCCATGAATCCGGTTTCTTCCTGGCGGGTTCATTGTCTTACCTGACATCGCCTGAAGAACAGCGGGTTGATCTCATCCGCTTATCAGCAGGATATGATTATTATAATAAGAATTTGGTTACAGGAATTTCCCTGACCGAATACTTCTTCAGCGATCTTAGTTTTGCCGTTCAGGCTGAAATGAGCACCTATTTGAACGCGTACGCCGGGTATGATTTTTCAGTGGCCATGCTTTACGTTGATGGAGGCCTTGGTTTCAGCGAAGGTACGGATGTTTTCCTGGGGGTTGAGGTCAATCATACCTTCTATGCATGGAAGGACCGAATAAGAATAATACCTTCGCTATATCTCAACGCAGGCTCACAAAAGTATTACAATGAGTATTACGCATGGAGAAGTGAGCATACAGGCGCCGGAATGGGCCATGGTCACGGAGGAGCCAATCACCAGGCATCCCAATCGGATCTGCGGATCGAGGAATACGATGAATTCAAGATTTTGGACTACGAGGCAGACGTATATGTAGCTTACAAAACGCAAAAATTCCTATTCTTCATCGCGCCAACGTGGACATTCCCCATAAATCCATCCACCGTTACTACTAATAATGGATCTTATAAAGAAGAACTTAAAAATGGATTCTACTGGTCTTGCGGTATTCGATTAACGTTATGAGTCGGAAGAATATTCCATTTTCATTTATTTCTTCGTTAAAATCATTTTTTACTCCTCGATCAATAATTCAGTTTCAATTCAGTTTTAGTTTAGAAAAAATTCAGACTCACCAATCACCTTGCTGCCTCAACCAATTGATTTCAGCAATCAATGAATTTTAGGACGACTTATTTCATAATTCACGGCGCCTCAACAATATTTTTATCGAAGTGATAGTTTACTAATAAGCCGTAAGAAACTTTTCCATGATACGTAAGCTCATCATCATCCTCACGGGTGCCTGCATTTTATTGGTCACCATTATTGTTTACAATCTTTACAATAAGAAACATCGCTCGATCGATGATGAGGAGTACACGAGCATTTCGGCCGCTCAACTCTTTGATGCCTTTGAGGCAAACGAGGCAAATGCCAATAAAATGTATCTCGACAAAGTCGTTGCTGTTACAGGAATCGTGCAGGATGTCACTACAAATCAGTCCGGTGACATGATTATTGTTCTCGTGACAAATAACCCGCTCTTTGGCGTGAGTTGCACCCTGGAAAGCAAGGCAACGAGCGTCAGCCCTGGTAAGGAAGTAACCATTAAAGGAATCTGTACGGGATATTTATCCGATGTTATTCTCACGAATGCGAAGCTGGTTGAACGTTAAATAACTAAACCTATGGAAGAGATGGCGATGACGAAGGGTGCCAGAAAAAATTGGCTCATTGTTCTTTGCATTTTATGGATCACATCCTTTATAGTTTCCTGTGTTCATGATCCTTTTGTTGATGGAAGCGGGAATTCACAGAATGAAGGACCGCCGCCAATTGACGGTTGTGTGAACGATGGCAATGTTTGTTTTGAAAGCAGTGTGCTTCCAGTCTTTCAGTCTGCCTGCGCGCGAAGCGGTTGTCATGACTCGCGATCAAGGAGAGAAGGATATGTCCTTGATAGTTATAGCAACATTATGCGGAAAGGAATTCAGCCGGGTAATGCCAACGGGAGTAAATTGTATCGTGTGTTGTTTGGCAGTGGTGAAGACCGCATGCCACCAGATGCACCATTAACACAAGCTCAAAAAGACTCGATCGCCCTTTGGATCAACCAGGGAGCATTGAACACCACAAATTGTAATTGCTTTTGTGATCCGGCCCAATTCACTTTTGCGGCTATTGTTCAACCCATCATCGTAACCAACTGTGTCGGATGTCATAAACCGGGTTCACTTGGCGGCAATATTGATTTGTCCACTTACGCCAGTGTAAAAGCTCAGGCTGATAACGGTAAACTGGTTGGCAGCATTACACACGCCGGTGGGTACTCTCCAATGCCTCAGGGCGGAAAACTTTCTGATTGTCAGATCGGGCAGATTGTAAGCTGGGTGAGTGCAGGGTCCCTGAACAATTAATTCACCAGCCATGAGATCATTCATCATCGGATTGGGTATATTCTATTTTCTGCTCGTGCTTGAGTCGTGTTATTATGATAAGGAAGAAGTGCTTTATCCTGACAGCTTCAATTGCAATTCTGTGAGCAATCCCTCCTTCAATGTGGATGTCCTGCCCTTGTTAAACGCAAAATGTAACAACTGTCACAGCGGCTCTTTTCCTTCTGGAAATATCAGGCTTGACACCTTCGCTGACGTCCTTAAATATGCGAATAACGGAAGCCTGATGGGCAGCATCAATCAAACATCGGGCTACTCTCCTATGCCAAAAAATGGTACGAAGCTAAGCGCTTGTCAGATACAGACCATTCAAAACTGGATCACAGCGGGGACCGTTGACAATTAAATTGAAATTCAAATTGAACGGGATATGAAACGAACAACCATCATCACGATTATGATTCTTGCGGGTACCTCATGCTTTGCACAAGCGATTTATATGACCCGAAGTGGCCAAATATCTTTTTTCTCAAAAACACCGATGGAAAATATCGAGGCCATCAACAACGAGGTAAGCAGCATGATCAACGGCGAGACCGGAGAAATTGTTTTTGCAGTTTTGATCAAAAGCTTTCGTTTTGAGAAAGCATTAATGGAAGAACATTTCAATGAGAACTACATGGAATCGTCGAAAATTCCAAAAGCCATGTTCCAGGGAAAAATTATCAATTCCTCATCAGTTGATTTCAAAAAGGATGGAAGTTATCCGGTGACTGCCGAAGGCGATCTGACCCTTCACGGCATTAAACAACCTGTGCAGGTATCGGGAACAATCTCCATCAAAAATGGAAAGATTATTGTCACCTCCGAATTCTCCGTCAAACTGGAAGACTATAAAATTGAAAGACCTTCGTTGGTTGCCGATAAAATTTCCGAGACTATAGCGATCAAAATCAATTGTCAGTATGAACGCAAATCTTAAGGAAGCACTCACCTTGATCGCCATAGTAATATTGAGTTCGTTCACGAAATATGCAATGGCCCAGGACGACTTAATGAAAATGCTTGAAGAAGAAACCCGAGACAATAAGACGCCTGATTTCACAACGGCCACTTTCAAGACAACCCGGATTATCAATGGACACTCCGTCGAAAATGTAGCAGCCGGCGTCCTCGATCTTCGTATTAGTCACCGGTTTGGCTATTTAAACAGCGGAGCTTATGAGTTGTTTGGGCTGGATCAGGCTTCCATGCGCCTTGGCGTAGATTATGGAATAACAAAACGATGGATGATCGGAATTGGAAGAAGTACTTACCAAAAACAATTTGACGGATTTACAAAATATAAATTGTTGCGACAGGTGAATGGAGGGACACCCGTTACCTTAAGTGCCGTTGCATCCGTCATGTATAAGTCATTAAAGTT
>DASUGQ010000417.1:0-11272 GCA_036273935.1 Cyclobacteriaceae bacterium
AGGGAGTATGAAGATATCTGATTTTATATCTCTGACCACCATGATCATATTGATCGGGTACATCTTCTATAACGAATCTTCTTCTAAAAAAGAGTTTTCGTTTTCAGACAATGGCGTTATGCAGGTTGGAATGGAGGATAACGACCATCCCTTGCCTGCAGTTTCATTTGATCTTCCCCGCAATCTCAGTTTTGCAGGCGAAGATGTTCCAATGGACATTACTGATGTTCGCGAGAGATTTGACAAAGAACTTCAGATCAACACCTATTTTCACAGCAACACAATTTTTTTGATAAAGCGCGCCAATCGGTGGCTTCCACAGATTGAGGCGATTTTGCGTGAACATAACATTCCTGACGACTTTAAATATCTACCTCTGATTGAGAGCAACCTGATCAATTCTAAATCACCAAAAGACGCTGTAGGTTACTGGCAGATTCTGGAAGACTCGGGAAAAGAGTATGGGCTTGAGATCACAAAAGAAGTTGATGAACGCTATGATCCATTGAAAGCAACAGAAGCAGCATGCAAATACTTGCAGCAAGCCTATCGCAAGTTTAACGACTGGACGGTTGTTGCAGCTTCCTACAATCGGGGAATGGCCGGAATTCAGCGTGCCCTGGATGATCAAAAGGTCAATTCCTATTATGATCTGTATCTTAACGATGAAACATCTCGCTACGTCTTCCGCTTACTTGCCATCAAGGAGATCATTGAGAATCCCGCTAAGTATGGTTTCAGGGTTAAACCAGAGCACCTGTACAAGGAAGAACCTTTGCGATACGTTGAGGTGGATGAGAGCATCAAAGATCTCGTAGATTTTGCGAAGGAACATGGCACTAACTACAAAATGCTCAAGCAACACAATCCATGGCTTCGTGAAGAAAAATTAACCGTGCGAAGAGGACATACCTACCGCATAGCGATACCTGCCTGAATGTAAATAGTTGAATGTGGGATAACTGAATAATTGAATAGTTGAGTAAAAATTCACTACTTCAAGGTCATAATTCTAATTAGATATGCGTCCGTATATTCTTGCTGAGAACAATTGGAAGACCATTAAGGATGCTGACTTCTCAGTCGCGGTCCTTCCCTGGGGAGCATGTGAAGCCCACAATTATCATCTTCCATATGGCACCGACATTATTGAGGCAAATGAAGTTGCCGCAGAGAGTGCACGAATTGCATGGGATAAAGGTGCCCGGGTGATCGTCTTGCCTGCCATCCCCTTTGGGGTGAACACCGGGCAATTTGATGTCAGGCTCGACATCAACATGAATCCCTCTACTCAATTGGCAATACTTAATGATGTCATAGAGGTGTTGAACCGACAAGGTATTCTTAAATTGATTGTACTAAACAGTCATGGCGGAAATGATTTTAGAACGATGATCCGCGAGTTGGGATTAAAGTACCCCAAAATGTTTTTGTGCTCCTGCAACTGGTATCAGGCTTTAGATCAAAAACAATTCTTCGAAAATAAAGAGGATCATGCTGGCGAGATGGAGACGAGTGTAATTCTTCATCTCGCGCCTGAACTTGTGAGGCCGCTTTCAGAGGCTGGCGACGGTGCGGCGAAGAAATTCAAAATGAACGCTATGCGCGAGGGATGGGCCTGGGCTGAACGCAAATGGATGAAAGTAACAAAAGATACCGGCGTGGGAGACCCGAGAAAGGCTACGTGCGAAAAGGGAGAAAAATATTTTAAAGCTCTTACTGAAAAGGTCGGGCAGTTTTTTTACGAGGTGGCCGTCGTGGACAAAGAGGACTTATATATCTGAAGTATCAGGCCTCACTCAGCGAACTTGAATTCTTCTTTATACTCAGGAAGTGAAAAATAAAATGTCGTTCCCTTCCCTTCGACACTTTCATACCAGATCTTTCCGTTATTGCGTTCAACAAATTCCTTGCAAAGGAAAAGTCCCAAACCAGTCCCTGCTTCATCTTTTGTGCCGGGTGTAGTGACGCTCTCTAATGTAAATATCCGTTCCCGATGAACCGGCGGAATGCCAGAGCCTGTGTCTGTTACCGAAATGATTGCCTGGTCAGCTTCTGTTTTACCAACGATTTGAAGACTGCCACCAACAGGCGTAAACTTAACTGCATTGGTGATAAGATTTTTCAGCACCGACTGGATCATCATGTGATCGGCATAAGCGTAAAAATTGGGTTGGACCTTTTTGTTAACGCTGATTACCTTTTGTTTGATCTCTGCATCGAGAAGCTCAAGGGTTTCATCGATCATGACCGGCAGATCAAGCTGTGTCGGATTCATTGTTTCGGCTTTCAACTGAAGTTTTGCCCAATGCAGCAGGTTCTCAATGAAGTTGGTTGTCTTGTCAAGGTGATCTTCTATCTCTATTGAAATGGTTTTGAATTCATCCGAACTCAACTTGCTTATTTTAGTTAATGCAAGAGACAGTTTCAATGATGATAAAGGTCCTTTGATGTCGTGTGACACAACTGAGAAAAGTTTGTCTTTGACGCGATTTAATTCCTCTAACTTTTCTTTTTGTTTTTGAATTTCCAGTGTGCGTTGTCTTACTTCCCTTTCCAGTCGTTCATTTTCTTCCTGGCCTCGTCTCAACTCAAGTTCTTTTGCTTTCTCATTTTCTTTAACCAATACATTCCATCGTTCACCGAGAGCTAAGGCAATCAACAATACCTGCAAGACACAACCGATCATCAACCCCTGGTAGTTTGTTCCTAAATAGCCTGGCGCCAGTCCAAGATTTCCCATTGTAAATACAACAGCTGCCAACAACAGCGTTGCCCAGGCAAGCAAATAATATAACGCGGGCTTATATTTTTTTGATAAACAATACGCGGCTGCCACCAACACAATGACGCAATGGATCAACGTGAAGATGTGTAAATATTTGTAGGATATTTGCCGAATGAAAAAGACCATCAGAATACCAGCCGTGAGCGTGATCACCGTGTTGCCAACGAGCAGGTTGTCCAGGGTCTTACTGAATTGGCGCACGCTCAGGAAAGAACGCGTCAACAGAGCGGAACACAAAACAAAAAATGGTCCGGTCAAAGCGGCCCAGTCATCATTTAGACTCGGTTGATTGGGATGCAGGAACATGAAAGTATAACCCTGGAAAAAAGCGATGACATTGGCCATGCTCACAAGGGTGAGAACATAGTAGAATGTACTTTTGTCGCGAATGGATAAGAATAGAAAAAGCTGGTACATTGCCATGATAAACATCGCGCCGTAAAACAAGCCGTTGATTAGTTGTGTTTTGTATGAGGCAATCTGGAAGGCCTCGATACTCCAAAAGATGATCGGCACCTGGACGGACGATATCGTCGTCACTTTAATATAAACTGTTTTCGTACGGTGAGGGTCGATGGTAAAATTGAAGATGGTATGCCGATGAGGAAGATCCCGCTGGCTCAGTGGATAAATATCTCCATCTACTTTATGCATCCACACAGACCCGGGATCAGGTTCGAGATAAAAGTCTATTTGATCAAGCGGCGCATATGGGATTTCCATCCTCCAATCCTTAATGTTGGAGTCGTTGGTTAGACTAAACCTGAACCAATGCACATGCGGGTCGAATCCGTAGCTCGGAGCTTTATTCGGATTTGATAACGGCGTAAACTCAACATTCTGAATTTCGCTGAAACTGAGTTTGCCGGAGTCATCTCTGTAATGGCTCATCTTTCCACCCACTTCCGTCATACCCGATTCTGTCAGCATCACGCTTTGTGACCAAACGTAACTGGAGGTTGCAGTGAGCAAAAAGCATAGTAGAGTTCCCCGAAGCATCAACGCGATTTAAGTGAAGCAAACTCTTTTGCAAAGTAGGTTAAGATCACATCTGCTCCTGCTCGTTTAATGCTCAATAGAATTTCCTTCATCACACGTTCTCCATCCAGCCATCCTTTGAGGTGAGCTGACTTAACCATAGCGTATTCACCACTTACATTGTATGCAGCAATGGGCAGTGAACTATTATCTTTTAATAATCGAATTACATCAAGATAGGCCAGGGCCGGCTTTACCATTAAAAAGTCAGCACCCTCTTCTGTATCCAGTTGTGCCTCGATGAGGGCCTCCTTTCTGTTGGCCGGATTCATCTGGTAAGTTTTTTTGTCACCAAACTTTGGCGCGGAATCCAGCGCATCGCGAAATGGATTATAGAAGGCACTGGCGTATTTGGCCGTGTAGCTCATGATCGACACTTCTGTGAATCCATTTTCATCCAAAACGTCGCGCAGATAACCGACGCGTCCATCCATCATATCGGAAGGCCCGATAATGTCAATGCCTGTTTCAGCCTGAGCAAGCGCCATCTTGCCCAGGACATCCAACGTCTCATCGTTTAAAATTTTTCCGTCCTGAACCAGTCCATCATGCCCGTCGGAACTATATGGGTCCATGGCAACGTCTGTTATGATGCAGGCTTCCGGTAGTTGTTTCTTGATTTCACGAAGGGCCTTCAGATAGAAGAAATTCTTATCGTAACTTTTTGTGGCGGTCTTGTCCTTGTGGTGCTCTTCAACGGCAGGGAAAATGTCGAAAGCTCTCACACCCAGGTTTAATAAGGATTCAATTTCTTTCAGCATTAAATCAGCGGACAGACGGAAAATTCCAGGCATGCTTTCGACTTCCGTTTGTTTATTTGTTCCTTCGATGAGGAACAAAGGACAGATCAGGTCATCCGTGGTCACCCTGGTCTCTTCAACCAGCGCACGAATAGCTTCGCTTTTGCGATTCCTTCTCGGACGCTTGTTATTAAGGGATAAATAAGACATACTTCAGGCTCTTGACAAATTTACCAGTTTGTGGCTTACGATTGATACTTATCCAGAATATGTTGACTTATAACCCGGTAAATCTCCTGAAGTGACTCATCACCTTTCAGTGATTCTACGTGGTTGTCCAGAATTTCGAGGTCTCCCCTGCGGGCCGGGCCGGTTTGTGCCCTGGTTGGGCCAATGTCAAGGCTTTTGTTAATGGTTTCTGCGAGAAGTGGTTTCAACCAATCATATTCGAGTTTGTTTTGCTGCATGATGGATTCGGCTATAGATAACATGTGATTGGTAAAATTGGACGAGAAAACGGCCGCCAGGTGCAACATAGCGCGCCTGGGAGATGGGAGCACCTGAACATTTTTTGAAAGAGTGCTGGCAAGGTTGACCAATGCCTTCTCGGTCTCTTTATTTTCTCCTTCCACAAAAAATGGAACCTCTTTCAAATTCACCTTTCTTCCTTTACTAAAGGTTTGAAGAGGGTACAATACCCCAATGTTTGGAGTTGTGGCATCGCTGAGAACATTCATGGGTTTGCTGCCAGATGTATGAACGAGAATGGCCTGGTTCGGCAGAAATAGTTGTGCTACCAATTCTTCAATGGCATCATCAGGCACAGCAATGATGAAAAACCGCGAACTGCTTGTAGAGAAATCAAGCGATTCCTTTGCCTGAGCTTCATAAAGTTTTGATACCAGTTCGTCTGCATGTTTCTTGTTTCGGCTATATACTTCACGAACAGCATAGTCCGTGTTGTCTAATGCTGGGGCGAGATGCCATGCTAAATTACCTGCGCCAATAAAAGTTATTGAAGTGCCTGTCATTTGTCTGCCAGAAATTTTTCAACTATTCGTTTTTGAAGATTTGTCTATCTTATCCAACTGTTTTTCAAGCCGGAATATTTTCCGGTCAACCCTTATCAGAAAAAGAACCATCCCCGTCAGAATAATCACCAATCCAAAAACTACGGTGTAAATCTTGCCGTCTCTTCTCAGGAGATCGGCCATTTCTACGTGAGTATCAGACTGACTGAAGCTGTTGAATGAAATAAAAATCAGAGCGGAGAAAATGGCCAAACTAAATTTTCTCATGTTGTTGTTTGTTTAATGTTCTTAGTTTTAGCAGTAAGGTAGTGAACCAGCACCCAAGCAAAATGAACGCAATGATCGCGGTGTAGATCACCAATTTCATATTGTGAGCCGTATCAAATAACCTGAAGGTTGGATTGTTTCCGCTGCCGGGATGTAACGAATCACTCATCCGGGGTAGTATAAAAATCAAAGGTATGAGGATGCTGAATGCAAAGATGTTATAAACAGCACTTAGCCTTGCTCTTTGTGTTTCGTCGTCCAATGATCCGCGCAAAACAAAATATGCAGAATAAATCAGAAGGCCGATGGCTGTATTGTTTAGTTTAGGATCACTTGTCCAAAAAGTTCCCCAGGTTCCATTTGCCCACATCATTCCGGTCAACAGTCCAAGCAAGCCGAAGAAGAAACCGACTTTTGCTGATTCAATTGCGTGGTCATCATGTTTAATTTTCGAAAATCGCAGGTACCTTACAGATGACCAAACGGAGAATGAAAATAGCATCATCATAGTGAACCACATCGGTACGTGATAGTAGTTCAGCCTTATGGTTTCATTCATTATCGGCAGACGTGGAACGGGGAACAGCATTCCGCCGATCACTGAGTAATAAAGCAATGTTATCGTCAGGACTTTCCACCAGGACAGGCGATATCTCTTCTCTTTTTCCATAAGTCTACGAGACGATGCCTTTTACAATTCTGTCCTTGCCAAAAATGTCTTTCACTATTTCAATGGATGTTAGTCCAGCTTCGTTGAACAAAGTTGCTACACTTTCCCCATAAAGTTCATTGATTTCAACAATCAACAGTCCTCCGCGTTTCATTGCCTTTTTTGATTTCATGAGGATGTGTCTGTAAAACAAAAGTGAATCATTATCGGGAACAAATAAAGCCAGGTGAGGTTCGAAATGAAGGACATTTTCCTTCATTTGCAGTTTTTCGTGCAAGGTGACGTAAGGAGGATTGCTTACGGTTATATCCAACTCTTTAACAGGAATCTCTTCTGTTAAGATATCATTGTGAAAAAAAGTGACGTCAGCGTTTAAGGTGTGCGCATTTCGTTGGGCAACGGCCAGCGCTTCTTTGCTGATGTCTGTTGCAAATACTTCTGATTGAGCAATTTCCAATTTGATGGTAACTGAGATACATCCGCTACCTGTACCAATGTCTAATATTCTTAACGGCCTGTTCTGTTGTTCAGAAAAACGTATCACATCTCTAACCAATTCCTCAGTTTCCGGGCGCGGGATCAATACGTTGCGATCTACTTCGAAAGGCCTTCCATAGAATTCACTTTCTCCCAGCACATACTGGACTGGTTCATGCGCATTAATTCGACTGATGAATTCATCAATCTGCTGATCGGATGATGTCTTAGGCTGCACTGAGCTTTCTGTGATGACATTTGATTTTGAAATACCGAGACTTTTTTCCATAAATAAGTATACTATACTTTCGATCTCGTCCCGTGGTGTATTTATCGAAATTGCTGCAACTAATTCCTGAAAGAGGATTTTGGAATTCGTCATGGTTAAACAATCTTTGCAAGTATACACAATGAAGATTCACGATCATCATACAGACGAGTATTTTATGAAGCGGGCCATGGAGCTGGCATTAAGAGGGAGGGGATATGTGAGTCCAAATCCAATGGTTGGGTGCATTGTTGTTCACGAATTTGAAATTATCGGAGAAGGATGGCATGAGCATTATGGGCAGGCACACGCTGAGGTGAATGCGGTGCGAAGTGTAAGGAACAAAGAACTTCTGAAAGACTGCGCGGTTTATGTTAACCTGGAGCCATGTTCACATCATGGAAAAACGCCACCTTGCGTGGACATGTTAATTGATCATAAAGTGAAAAAAGTTGTCGTTGCTAATCTGGATTCAAATCCTCTCGTTGCAGGAGATGGAATAAAGAAATTGCGCTCATCCGGCATTGAGGTGATTACGGGAATATTGGAGTCGGAAGGACGTGAATTGAATAAACGGTTCTTCACCTTTTATGAGAGGCACCGTCCTTACATTATCCTGAAATGGGCACAAACGTCAGATGGTTTTATCGCCAGGGAGAATTACGATTCGAAATGGATCAGTAATGATTTTTCGCGACAGCTTGTACATAAGTGGCGCTCGGAGGAAGATGCGGTGATGGTTGGAACGCGAACCGCTTTGCTGGATAATCCGAAGTTGAATGTTCGTGACTGGAGCGGCAGAAACCCTGTGCGAATTGTTGCTGATCGTTTCCTGCGATTAAATGACAAGCTGCACGTTTTTGACGGGACTCAGAAAACAGTCTGCTATAATTTATTGAAACATGAGGAGCGTCCCAATCTTTCGCTTGTACGACTTGATGAACTGGATCTTCTGCAAAACATCGTGAATGACCTCTACAAAAGGAATATCCAGAGTGTTCTTATAGAGGGAGGAGCTCAGTTATTAAGTGCATTCATTGCTCTGAACCTTTGGGATGAAGCAAGGGTTTTTGTATCGGCCAAGAGCTTTGGAAAAGGTGTTGACGCACCGGCGCTCAAAGGACGATTGGATCACGAGGAATTGATTGATAACGACATTCTTAAATTTTACTTTCCTATCTATGCAAAAGGTAAACCTGCTTGAAAAGTTTCGCCAGTTTAGCGATCACTGGAATCCAAAAATTATCGGGGAACTCAACGGCCAACACATCAAGGCAGTAAAGTTAAAGGGCGAATTTGTATGGCACCATCATGACCATGAAGATGAATTGTTTTTGGTGATAAAGGGGATCCTCAAAATGGAATTCAGAGATCGGACGGAGGAAATTAATGAGGGAGAATTCATCATTGTAGAGAAAGGAGTGGAGCACAGGCCGGTGGCTGAAGAAGAAGTACATTTACTGCTTTTTGAGCCAGCCTCAACACTAAATACGGGAAATGCGGAGACAGAATTAACAAGGAAAAAACTGGAGAAAATATAATCGTACAATGGCCGAAGAATTAATTATATCTGAGTCGATCGATAAACGACAGCGTTACGAAACCTTGTTACCACAGATCAAATCATTGGTAGCGGATGAACCCGATATTGTTGCCAACCTTGCAAATATTACAGCCGCGTTAAGACAAACAATGAGTTTTTTCTGGGTGGGATTTTACCTGGTGAAAAATGGGGAGTTGGTTCTGGGTCCATTTCAGGGGCCTATCGCTTGTACACGTATTGCCTATGGCAAGGGTGTATGTGGGACGTCCTGGGAAGAAGCTAAAACAATCATAGTCCCCGACGTTGATCAATTCCCGGGCCACATCGCTTGTTCATCGGCTTCCAGGTCAGAGATTGTATTGCCGGCATTTAAGAATGGAGAAGTTGCATTGGTACTTGATGTTGACAGTGATGTGTTGAATGACTTCGATGAAATTGACAAGTCAGCGCTTGGGGAGGTGATGAATATAGTCGAAACGTTTTTGTGAAAATTTGTGAATAAAGACCTCGTTTCGCTTTACACGGATCGGAGAGACATTTTCGAACGGGAAGCCCGGCAAATTCAGCAGCAGGAAATAACCACGTCGTGGTTTCGCGTGGGCTTAATGGTGGGCATTCTGCTCATGATTTACGTTAGTTTTCAGGTAAGCATGTTGTGGTGGTTAGTGCTGCTCATGATGATCGGTTATGGTTACCTGGTGAAACGGCATGAGCACCTCAAGCATCAACTAAAACTTCTTCAGACCTTAGTGATGATCAATGAATGGGAAATCAAATCCCAGGAAAATGACAACACTAACTTCGCCGATGGAAGTGAATATATCGATAGTCATCATCCGTATACTTTCGATCTTGATATTTTTGGCAGTGGCTCGCTGTTTCAGCGAATCAATCGTACGTCAACGGAGACAGGTAAGGAAAAACTCGCGAACGTATTGGCGAATCCATTGATATCAAAACATTCTATACTGTCACGCCAGGAGGCGGTTGAAGAATTAAAATCCAGGCTTGACTTCCGTCAAAAATTTCAGGCGGTCGGCTTGAGTTCGCCAGAAAAAAAAGAAGATCAAGGCAAAATACTGGATTGGTTGCAGCTCCCTTCTTTTATATATGGACGGAAATCTTTCCGCTGGATGTTGATTTTATTCCCAACATTGTCGATGGGTTCGTTGCTGCTCTGGATCATTTCAGGGTTCTCTGCGCCATTTGTTGTTATAACCCTTGTTCAATGGGGCATTATCGGTCGCTATGCTAAGCGCGTTACATTATTTCAGAATTATATCGGGAACAAAAGGCATCTGCTCGGGAAATTCGCTGAGCATTTTGATTTGCTTAACAAGGAAGATCTTACAGGTACAATCACAAAAGAGCTTCGCGAAGAAGCGCACGAAGCGGGTGAAGAACTTTTAATTTTGGCGTCCCGATCACGGGCGCTTGATTTGCGCCTCAATCTTTTGGCCACACTGCTTTTCAACAGCACGATACTTTATGACCTCCAATGTGTCTACAAACTTGAACAGTGGCGTGAGCGAAACCGAGCGAGGCTGGAGAAGTGGCTTCAGGCAATAGCGGACACCGATGCATTGAATAGCCTGGCCACATTCGCGTTCAACCATCCTGCTTATGTGACACCGGAAATATCCGAGCAACAGGAGTTGTCCGCTTCATCATTAGGGCATCCGTTGATCAGTGACTCCGATTGCGTAACCAATGATGTATCCCTGCAAAAGAATTCAAGTCTATGGATTGTTACCGGCGCGAACATGGCCGGAAAAAGTACTTTTCTAAGAACTGTAGGTGTCAATGCAGTACTTGCGCTGACGGGATCGGTTGTTTGTGCAAAAAAAATGATTTGCCCTTTGGTGGAGGTGTTCAGTGGCATGCGTAACACAGATTCCATTAATGAGAATCAATCATACTTTTATGCAGAACTATTACGCCTGCATAGCATCATCGAAAGGCTCCGCGAAGGGAAGCCGATGTTGGTCTTGCTGGATGAAATCTTAAAGGGGACCAATTCTGTCGATAAATTAAATGGGTCGCAGGAATTGCTGAAGCAACTTACAAAATTGCCTTGCCTTGCACTGATTGCTACGCATGATGTGGCCCTGAGTGAAATGGAGAAAGAGTTTGAGCAAATCAGGAATTTTCATTTCGAGACCAGGATTAATGGTGACGAACTGTTATTTGATTATAAATTGTATTCGGGAGTGAGTACGGGTAAGAACGCAACCTTTTTGATGAGACGGATGGGAATTATTCCTTCTTAAAAATACTAAACCTGGGAGTGGACTTTAACCAGTTCCTTGAGCTTCTCAGCAACGAAGTCAACTTCTTCAACTGTGTTATATTTACTGAACGAAAACCTTATGGCTCCCCGTCGGGAGTCAGGATTTATTTTTGCAAGCACATGTGACCCCAACGTTGCGCCACTGGAGCAAGCGCTACCT
>DASUGQ010000418.1:0-6680 GCA_036273935.1 Cyclobacteriaceae bacterium
AAGGACAACACGGTTGTTTTCGGAGAATTAAAAAAAATTGAAGATCAGGCCCTTCACGTTACCAACATGAGGCTAAAGAAAATTAAATTACCCCTGGAATCGATCGTAGAATTTTTCACTGACGTTGACGCCTGATGCTCCGAAGCATAACCATAAAGAATTATGCACTGATCAAACAACTGGAGATGAGCCCTTCATCCGGATTGAGCGTCATCACCGGTGAGACGGGAGCGGGTAAATCCATCATGCTGGGGGCATTAGGTTTGCTGATGGGCAATCGCGCTGATACGAAAGTCCTTTGGGATGAAACGGAAAAGTGCGTCACGGAAGGTGTCTTCGACATAGGTGACTACAAACTCCAGAAGGTCTTCAAACATGAAGATCTCGATTATGATGATCAGACGGTTCTACGTCGAGAAATCAGTCCCAATGGAAAATCAAGGGCCTTTATCAATGATACGCCTGTTACCCTCGACGTAATGAAACGGATGGGAAGTCTTCTAATGGATATCCATTCGCAGCATGAAACATTATTGTTAGGCAATCGGCAGTTTCAACTCAACCTGATCGATGCCTATGCAGGCAATCAAACATCGGTGGAGAATTACGCCACGTGTTGGCAGGATTTCCTTCGGGCGAAGAAAGCGCATGAAACGTTAACCACACAAGCCGATAGCCTGCGACAGGAGGCTGATTATATTTCTTTCCAGCTGGATGAGTTGGAGAAAGCCGAACTGGAGGAGAATGAGCAGGAGTCACTGGAATCCAACCTTAAAATAATGGAGCATGCGGAGGAAATCAAAAGCAAGCTCCAGCAGTCCCTTGAGTTGCTAAGTCGTTCGGATTATGCAACACGATCGTCGTTGGCTGAGGCGCGGGCTCAATTCAGCAGTCTTGCCTCCTATGGCCAGGTGTATGCGCAGTTGCACAGCCGGATCGAAAGTTTACTCATTGAACTCGATGATGTTCTGAACGAAATAGAAAGTACAGAGGAATCGGTGGAATATGATCCGGCACGAGCGGAAACAATCCAGGAACGATTAAGCACAATTTACCGGCTGCAAAAGAAACACCATGCAAGCGACATCCGCCAGCTGTTGAACATCCAGGAAGAATTGCAGAAAAAGGCATCGTTAACCGCCAATCTCGATGAAGCCCTCGCAAAAGCAAAAGCGGATTTACTGCAGGCCGAAACAGAATTAAATCGCAGTGCTTTGGCCCTTTCAGCCACGCGTAAAAAAGTCTTTGCGCCGTTAACCAAAGAGTTAGTCAACTTATTAAAGGAGCTGGCCATACCGGAGGCCCAGTTACAAATTGAGCATCATGCTGTCGCTCCGAACGCAACCGGAACGGACGACATCGAAATTCTCTTCAGCGCAAACAAAGGAATAGCGCCGCGGCCTTTGGCGCAGGTTGCATCAGGTGGCGAGTTTTCACGGCTGATGTTTTGCATTAAATATGTGATGGCAGAAAAAACTGCTATCCCCACGCTCATTCTGGATGAGATTGACAGCGGTATTTCGGGTGAAGTTGCCATCAAACTCGGCAGCCTTATGAAAAAAATGGCGAAGGGGCATCAGCTCATTACCATTACGCATCTTCCGCAGATCGCGGCAAAAGGCGATGCACATTACTATGTGTTCAAAGACAATTCAAAAGATAAAACGGTCAGTAACATTAAATTGCTGAATGAGGAGGAGCGCATTCGCGAAATCGCCCAAATGATCGGAGGATCCAAACCGTCGGCGGTGACCGTTCAAGGGGCAAAAGAATTATTGAATATTGATTAGTTGTCAGTGGAGCAGGCGCGGTCGTACACCCAAACATGTTCGGCAGCATTCCTGAATTTCAGTTTCTCGCCACCATACGCTTCAGCCATTTTTATGCAATCACCAAAAATATCATCGAAGTCCTTTTTATAACTTCCCTTCTTCACTTTGAATGCCCGGTTATTGTCTTTGACAAAAAGATAGGATTTGTCTTCCTGACCAGTGATGCTCACGATCTCGGAATTAAGTCCGTTTGTTTCTACGGCAAAGGGATCCTGGAAAACTTTTATGCGGGAGTCAAAATCCGGATTTAACAATTGGAGCAACGCATACTTATCTTTTTTCCCCGGCATTAATGCCTGCTGATAAACAATGTACTCGCGTTTTGCAATTTCATTGAAATCAGCCTTCGTAAATTTCCTGATGGTCTCCGTACTTTCGGCCATCAATTCCATTTTCACAAGGCCCGTGGATTTTACACCAAACTCCCTGATATGCATGGCCGGCACTTTTAGCTTTTCGCCATTACTATTTTCAATGGTGATTGCCTTTATTCCCTCGCCGATATCGTAAGACTTCACTTTTCCCTCCATCCGGGTGCCATCGGTTTTAATGATGTAACATTCATTGGCGTGCGGTACCTCTTCGACTGGCGTAATGAAACCTTGCGCAGCGCTTGTGATAATTCCCGAAATAAAAAAAATCACAAATGGAATACCCGTTTTACTCATGCAAAATCAATTTAGGATCCAACGCGATGGTTTTTCATCCGTCGAATATTTATCCTTAAACTGAAAATATAAGGCAAAGTTTCATCACGGCACTGATTTCCTAAGTTTTACTGCTCTTTACCAACCTCCACACTTCATCATAGGCAATCTCGCCTTCATCCACCATTTCCCGGATAACGTCGATGAAAAGTTCCCGGTCTTTGGGTGCTATCTGCTCTTCCAACTCCTCAACACTCATTTTCTTTTTTGCAATCAGCAGCAATACTTCACTTCTCACCTCAGCTGCTTCCAAATGGTTTTCCTTTTTCCTTTTCGAAACACACACATCGCAAATGTGACATTCATCGCTCGACTTCTCGCCAAAATAATCCTGGATCAAAAGCATCCTGCATTGGTGCAACTGCGTAACGAAATTCACCATGGCCTTCATTTTTGCAACCACCAGGTCCTTTCGTTCCTTCATTCGTTGAACGTCAACCCCTAAATGCTCGGCATCCTGACGTGGGAGTATAAAAGTAATTTGCGGTTGATCCTTTACAGGTTTGTAGATAACAACCTGGAGCTCATCCAGATGCCTGAGATCATTAATTAATTCATCGACGGAAATCTTTAATGCCCTTGCCAGGTAAGGCTCAGAAATCCGGACGAATCCTCCGTAAAGTTCACCGCCATAAAGACGGAGCAACATTTTCAGCAAAGCATCAAATGCAACATTGGCCACCTGGAACTCATATATCTTTACCGGTTCAACCGTAATGCGCAACTGAGACGGGCTGTAAAAACTTTCATTGAATTGAATGAGTCCTTCTTCTTCAAGTTTTTTTAATGCGTTATACGCTTCACCGGAATGAAAGTGGAAACGTTCAGCAAAGTGATGGAGATCGAAATCGTAACTCTCCCCCTCCGCGCTGCCCAGGGCCAGCTGAAAATAGTTTGCCAGGGCCTGGTAAATCTTTTTGAGATATGCTAATGAGGGATAGGACTGCTCAACCCTTGCCTGCAGAGCGCTGACGTCGGCATCATCGTAAATAATTGCCGCGTAGGCACGTTGTTCATCCCGACCAGCCCTGCCAGCCTCCTGGTAATAAGACTCAAGATTCTCCGGCAGATCCAGGTGAATAACCAACCGCACATCCGACTTGTCAATGCCCATGCCGAAGGCATTTGTCGCCACGATCACGCGCACATGTCCACTGGTCCACTCCTGTTGTGTCTGTAAGCGATCCTCCATCGATAATCCCGCGTGGTAAAATGATGCGCTGATGTTCCTTTTCAACAACATTGTGGCGATTTCCTGCGTTGCTTTCCGTGACCGGACATAGACGATGGCTGATCCCTTCACTCTTTGCAAAACCTCCAACAGCTTTTTGTCTTTATTGTCTGTCTTCCGAATGACGATAGACAGACCTTGACGCGCGAAGGTCTTGCGGAAGATTTCATAGGGAATATTGAAGAGAAGCTTTTCAACGATATCATCCTGAACATCTTTTGTGGCAGTAGCCGTCAACGCGATAATCGGTGCCGTTGGAATCATCCCCCGCAGATCGGCAATGTTTAGATAAGCCGGCCGAAAGTCATATCCCCATTGCGAAATGCAATGCGCTTCATCCACGGCGATGAGTGAGATATTCATTTGCCTGGCCCGTTCCTGGAAAATTTCAGTCTGCAGGCGTTCAGGGGAAACGTAGAGAAATTTCACTTTGCCATAAATACAATTATCAAGATAAATGTCGATCTCGCGACGGCTCATTCCCGAATGGATGGCAACGGCGTCCAATCCCCTTTTCCTGAGTTGATCAACCTGATCATTCATCAGGGCGATTAACGGCGTAACGACAACGCACAGCCCATCCATTAAAATACCGGGAACCTGGAAGCATACGGATTTGCCCCCACCCGTCGGGAGCAGCGCCAGGGTGTCCTGTTTTTTTAAAACAGAATTGATGATGTCTTCCTGCAGCGGCCTGAACTGGTCGTGCTTCCAGTATTTCTTTAGAATGGATAATGCTGTGCTCAAGTTATCCGGGCATTAACTTAAACACACGACATAAAGTCCAAGGCAAATTATCGCCGTCCAATCCATTTTTTGCTTATTGAGAAAGGCTGCAATTCCCCGCCTGCAATCATCAGAATTCCTGGCGGTGGCGTTTAATTCTGCAGCCCATATCAGAGACTCATTCAATTGATCCGATTGGTGATCGGTCAGCATCTTCTTTGTGAGCATCATGGCCTGATTGGAGTTAGAACGAATCAACCGCGCCGTAAACTTCTCCACTTCTTCCGACAGCGCATCCTTGCTGAACACGTCTGTTACGATGCCGATCCTTTTCATTTCATCCGGGGTAAATACGGTCCCTGTAAGCAATAAATTTCTGGCCTGCGCCTCTCCAAACTTTCTCAATAAAAAAACGGCTACCAGGGCGGGGACGAATCCGATTTTAACTTCGGTGTAACCAAACATTGCGTCTGGCGAAGAAAAGCATAGATCACAAACGGTAACCAAACCGCAACCGCCCGCAAGGGCCGCGCCCTGCACCTGGGCAATGACAATTTTCTTAAAGGAATAGATTTGCAGGAACAACTCCTTCAATTGCAATGAATCCGCAAGATTCTCTTCATAAGAAAAGTGCTGGAGTTTTTGAAGATAGGCCAGGTCGGCACCCGCGCAGAAGGAGTCACCATTGGCTTTCAGGATGACAACCTTAACCCGGTCGTCCGTCGCTGCTTGTTGAAAAGCTTCCTTCAATCCAGCGATCAATTCCGGGCTTAACGCATTTCTTTTTTCGGGACGATTGAGTGTTATGGAAGCAATCCTGTCGTTTACCGCATAATGAATATCCATACTTATAGTTCTTTTACAAGAGCACCTTGATGCAGCACAGAATAAAGTCCCTGATGCTTCTCTTCTGCTTCGTGAATTAAATTGGCAGCGACCCACCATGAGTTGCTGCTATCAACAATTACCTCGCGACAGTCAACTTTTTCCCTGATTTGATCGAGACTGTTCACTGCATTCCTGCTGATCACAACATAGTCAACGGGTATTTTTCTTGTGAATGTAAATTGTTTGTCCGTAATCTGAATCATTGATAGGTTCTCCCATCGAACCAGGCGACATCCCGGAAGATTTCGAACAAACGGTAGCTGGTCACCAGACTGAATGGAATAGATCGCGTTGGCCACGCGATTACCGTTAACCTGGAAACTCAAACGCTGTGGATCTTCCAGCAAGACTGAATCTGCAAAATGGTAGGCACGGCCGTTGTCAAATATGTCCATGGCAAAATGCCCGCGTACATTATACACGATGAGCGCCTTCTTCTTTTTCAGGAAATGTTTCCATTGAATTATTGAAAAGCAAATGGCCAGCGCGAGACTTGCGTACAAAATCTTATATTTTCTTAACCGGAAGATTAACAGAACAGTGACAACAAGGCCAAACAAAAACCAGTACTGAAGAGTAGTGATATGAATTCCCTTTATCAGGCTCCCGGGTAATTGCTCAGTAAATAAAACACCTGCGTTCATAGCCTTTATGACATACGTTAGCAGTACGCCGAGAGGTTTTACAACGGGCGCGAAAACGTTCAATGCCAGCACGATTAATCCAAGTACCAAAACAAGGAATGAAAGGGGTATAACGAACAGATTTGATACGAGGAAATAGACGGGAAATTGATGGAAGTACAGGAGTCCCAGCGGAAATGTCGCAAGCTGAGCGGACACGGAGACACAAGTTATCTTCCAGGCCGGAATTAACCATGATGGTGGCGTCCACAAGAAAATAAGGCGAGGATATAGGTAAACAATACCCAGCACTGCAAGGTAAGAAAGTTGAAACCCGACCGACATAATAAAATACGGATCATAGAGCAAGAGGCAAAAGGCGGAAAGCGCCAGCGTGTTATAGATGTTCGATCGCCGATTGGACACTTCAGCCAACGAAACAAAAGTGAACATTGTCACCGCTCTCAAAACCGATGGAGACATCCCTGTAATAAAAGCATAGCTCCAGAGACACAATAAACTAACTCCCGCCAAAACCCACTTGCCTCGGGAATATCTTCTTAACGGGCCGAACACAAACGTGATGACAGCATACAGAATTCCGATGTGAAGACCTGAAACGGCAAGGACATGAATGGCGCCTGATGAAGCATAGGCGCCAAGCAATTCATCA
>DASUGQ010000419.1:0-8576 GCA_036273935.1 Cyclobacteriaceae bacterium
TATGGCATTGCCTGTGGTGAAGAGAAGGGAAGCGTCATTGCGACATGCGCGGAGGTGATGCATGATCCTTCCGGTGGTGACGTTAAAGTACTACGGGTTGTTGCTGCTTTTGAATGTGGTGCTGTAATTAATCCTCGTCACCTGGAGAGTCAGATTTCAGGTTCCGTGGTTCAGGGACTGGGCGGTGCCCTATTTGAATCAATTGATTTCAAAGACGGAAAAATTCTTAATCCGCATTTTTCCAGTTACCGCGTGCCACGCTTCAACGATGTGCCTTCCATTGAAATCGTTGTTTTGAATAAAAAAGAAATTCCTTCGGTTGGAGCAGGTGAAACCCCAATTTTTGGAATTGCTCCGGCAATCCGGAACGCCATCACTTACGCAACAGGAAAAAGATTGTACAGACTTCCGTTAATGCCTGAACCATTGTCTTAACGATCACATTTAGTTTTTGATCCCAAAACTTTCATTCACCTTTTCAACAGTTTCTTTTGTGTCTGCCATAACGAGGAGGTGATCTCCTTTTTGAATCACTGTGTCACCACTTGCTGTCAGATATTTCCCATGACGATAGATCATTACAATCAGTGCACTTTTGGGTAACTGTAGTTCAACGACTGCCTTTCCTGCGGATGGGGAATTCTCATTGATATCCAATTCGATCAGCTCTGATTTAAAATCATCACTGAGTTCTATATCCAGGGGAAATTTTCTTCTAAGCTTTTCGGGTACACTCACATGAAGCCACCTGGCTACGATTCCCAATGTAGTTCCCTGGAGCAATACTGATAATACAGAGATAAAAAATACAAGGTCAAAAATAGTATTTGCATAACCTACACCAGCCAGCATGGGGTAAGTTGCAAAGACAATTGGAACGGCGCCTCTTAGTCCTACCCAGGAAATGAAGAGCTTTTTACGGGGGTTAAGATCCCTCGACCGTGCGAGAGCGATAAAGACAGAAAGAGGCCTTGCCACAAACATGAGGAATAAGGAGATGAGCAAACCCTGAGGAATTACCTTTGGGATCTGCGATGGAAAAACAAGTAAACCCAGGGTGAGGAACATTACGATTTGCATGAGCCAGGCCTGCCCATCGTAAAATTTCATTAGACTTTTCTTGTGAATGAAATTTGCGTTACCGAGAATAATGGCTGAGATGTAAACGGCAAGAAACCCGTTTCCATTGATGGCATCAGTAAAGGAGAAAGTAAAGAACACCAGCGAAAGGATAAGGACAGGATAAAGTCCATCTACATCCAGTTTTATATGGTTGACAATCCAAACCATTAATTTTCCGAATGCATAACCACACAGGGCGCCCAGTCCCATGCCGATGAAGAATTTTGGTATGAGCTCAAGAATTGAAGCCCCGGCTTGAGTAAGCAGATAAGTGAAGCCTATGGTTAAAAAGAATGCCATGGGGTCATTGCTTCCACTTTCAAATTCAAGCAGCGGCCTCAAATTTCCTTTTAACCCAACACTTTTGGAACGTAGAATCGAGAATACGGCCGCTGCATCCGTGGACGAGACAATCGCACCAAGCAACATGCCTTCAATAACGGATACATTAAGCACGTACGAAGCAAAAAGACCGGTCGTTATTGCAGTGATGAACACTCCGAGCGTTGACAGGGATAGCCCATTCTTGAAAATAGGTTTAATGCTTTCCCATTTTGTATCAAGGCCCCCGGAAAAAAGAATGAAGACAAGAGCTACTGCGCCAAGGAATTGGGCGATCTTTGGGTCATTGAAGTAGATGCCTCCCGGACCGTCTGAGCCGGCCAACATGCCGACAATCAGGAAGAGGATGAGCGTCGGTATGCCAAATCGATATGACGTCTTGCTGGCCAGAATACTGATGAACAGCAAAATTGAACCAAGCAGTAAGACATTTTCGGCGGAAACAACCATCCAATAATTTCCGGATTAATTTCAAAATAAAAAATAAAACGACAAGATAACACAGATGGGATTGAACTGAAAATACCCTGCAAATCAAAGGTGAGCAAATTACGATACTTCGTGTTCGAGCATCGTATGCCCTAGTTGATTCCATCGAAAAGATCTGATTCCATCATCCTTCCGCCGTTGACAAGACTGAAAACACGATAAAACGTTTGCGCCCCCCAAAGCTCCCGATGTTGTTCGTCTGAAAGATCTTTAAGGTTGGAGTATATGCTCATTTGTGTTTCATGGCAACTAATCGCCCGCCAAACAGTCTTCCAGTGAGGGTAAGCATCGATCCTTGTCGTAATTAGCCATTCAGGATATGGAATCACCAGCCGCCGGGCGCCATCTACCGTCATCCCAAATTCTTTCAGTGCCTTCTGATGCATTTGGAAAGTGGAATAAGGCCACGCCAGAAAGTACAATTTCAAGACCTGATGAGAGGGATCGTTATTTGTTTTGAAGTTTGCATCCGCAGCTTGCACAATGGCGGCAGAGGTAAACTGCGAGATCGCAATATGATCGGGGTGCCCATAAACGCCATCTGGCCCAAACGTTAATATAATCTGAGGTTTGATTCGGCGGATGTGAGCGGCAAGGGAAGGAATTATTTCGCTGGGGGTAATTTTATCAACGTCGCCATCCATGTACTCCAGCACAGTGACCTCTTTAATGCCCAGTATGCTTGCGGCGGCGCGAAGTTCTTGTTCTCTGACGCTACCGACAATCTCAGGTGCAGGTCGTTCTGTTTGGGTTCCAAAACGTCCGCGCTGCCCTCGTGTTGCTGTAATTAAATATACTTCGGCACCTTCCTTCGCATATTTTGCAATCGTACCACCAAATCCCAGTGATTCGTCGTCCGGATGAGCAAGTATGAAGAGAAGACGGCTCATATGGTGAATTGATGTAAATATTATTGCTGTTGCCTTTGGTTTACGAGCCCTCTTCCCAAGCGGGTGACAATTTCAATCAGCGCTTCGATGTCTTGAAGTGACGTTCTGAAATTTACAATGCAAGCCCTTAAACAATATTTTCCATTAACCACCGCGTTGGATAGAAAAGCTTCACCACCTTCCTGTACCTTGCTCAATAGTTCTTCGTTAAGTTTGTTCAATTCTTCCCGTTGCAATGCATAGCGTTTGGGAAGATATCGAAATGTGGTGATGCTAAGAGAATTTGATACGGCTTCGAGTTCCGGATGTTGATCTGCTAAATCGAATAACTTTTTTGCCAGTGTGATGTCGTCACGAATCATTTCCACGTAACCATTTTTTCCCACCTGTTTCAATCCAAGCCAGACTTTTAGTGCACGGAACCCTCTTGAATTTTGCAGGCCGAATTCATGGAAATTCATGACCGGATCTTCCTCGGTGCCGTCGAACTTATAGTACTCAGGGTGGAAGGTAAAGGTGTCGTGAAGGGCATTAATATCCCGAACCAATGTGCACCCGGCTTCCAGCGGACTGTATAACCATTTATGTGGATCCAGTGCGATGGAGTCGGCGCGCTCCATTCCTTTAAATAGTGATGCTAATTCTGGCAGCGCTGCCGCAGGGGCACCATAAGCACCATCAACATGGAACCACAGGTTATGACGCTCGCAAATTTCAGCGATGTCATGAAGTGAATCGATCGAACCGGTTCCCACTGAACCGGCAGTTCCAACAACGGTAATAGGTTGGTAACCGTGTTTTTTGTCGGCTTCAATCTGATCTTCAAGTTGAGGAGTGTTCATTTGCTGCTGCTCATTCACTTCTATCCAGCGAATGTTATTGGTTCCGAGTCCAAATACATCGGCTGCCTTCTGTATCCAGGTGTGTGTACCTTTTGAACAATAGACTATCATTTGTGGTTGGGATGAAAGGCCATTCGCACGAATTTCCCATGCAGCTTTCGATTTTCTTCCGGCAAGAAATCCGATAAAGTTTGCCATGTTTCCGCCGCTTACGAAAATCCCTCCACAGCTTGACGGATAGCCAATTAGTTCGGCTATCCATTGAATGGTTTGACGTTCTATTTCCGTCGCCATCGGCGAAAGAATATGGGCTCCTACATTTGGATTAACAGCAGCGGCAAGCAAGTCGGCAAGCGCCCCAATTGGCGAAGCTGAAGAAGTGATATATCCCCAAAAACGCGGATGGCCATTAAACAACGAGTGATCAAAAAGTAACTTTGCTGCCTGCTCCAGTAAATCCGGAGCATTTGTGCCTTCCTGCGGCAATGATATCTTTCCTAAAACATTCTGAACGGTCGTGGGCTGATCGCCTTTAGTCACGCTTCGTTCGGGAAGGGTCTGAAGAAAAGAGGCGATATCATCGATTAGCTTGTAACCGGCTTTTCGAAATTCTTCCGAGCCCATTTCGATCGGTGAAAGTCGTAAACGAGAGGAAGAAATTTTTTTCATAGCGTCAATACTTATTGATCAATATTTCTCCCTTACGGAATCAGTAATCGGCGCGTTTCATTCCAGACACGACGTTTTCAAAATGCCAGGTGTTTTGTAACCGGGGATAACTATTCTCTCATTTCACCTTCTCAAAGACTCCACCCATTTCGATATTTTCTCCGCACGAATTCATTGGCTTCGTCGAAGTTGGTGATCTTCATGTTCTTTGCATCCCACAATAGTTTCTTTCGGCCCGGGAAATAATCTTTTCCTTCTGAATTTTTCAATTTGAGATTGTAGCTGCGCAGTGCAAGATTACCCATAAGCACAGCTTCAGTAAAAGGCCCGGCATAATCAAACGATGAGCTGAGTTCCATTTTTCCGTACCCTTTCATGCAAGCCTCCACCCATTGTGTATAGTGACCTGCTTCAGCACCAGGAATTCGAGGAATGGTTTGCGGTGGCAATTTGACTTCCTTCATTCGTTTGGTGGGAAGAAGAAGCGGCGGAATATTGTAGCCGCCCATCAGCTTTCCTTTTGTACCATAGAAAATATATCCACCGTTCCAATCGCCCAGTTGTTCGTCGGGCAAAAGTTCCTCCGGCC
The DNA here is from genome assembly GCA_036273935.1 of Cyclobacteriaceae bacterium. Taxonomy (GTDB): domain Bacteria; phylum Bacteroidota; class Bacteroidia; order Cytophagales; family Cyclobacteriaceae; genus ZC4RG29. The sequence goes on from DASUGQ010000419.1 coordinate 4,944, forward strand.
GTTCAGGAAGCAGACCGCCATCCATCCAGGTTAGTTTGATATTACTTTTTCCGTCTTTTCGTGGGAACGTCATGTGAATGATAGAAGACGCGGGGCAACTATCGTCAAAGAAGGATTCTTTAAAGAATCCTTCCCAGGTAGTCGTTGTACTACACTCGACATCCGTAGGAAAGTCAATGGGAAGAATACGGAACGCTGCATCCATAATGTGGCAAGCCATATCTCCCAGCGCACCTGTTCCAAATGACCACCAGCCGCGCCAGTTGAATGGCAAATATGCTGGATTGTAACCGATGTATTGTGCAGGCCCGAGCCAAAGATCCCAATCCAGTTCTGCGGGAATCTCGAATTTCCCAGTAGGGGTAGGTATACCTTGGGGCCATACAGGCCGGTTTGTCCAGGCGTCAACGCGCGTAACCTCTCCAATAAGCCCGGCATCGACATATTCCTTTGCTGTCCGTACGTGATCAGCTGATCCAAACTGGTTGCCCATTTGCGTCACAACCTTATATTTTCTGGCCGCCTCAGCAAGGATTCGCGCCTCATAAATGTCATGTGTAAGTGGTTTTTGCACGTACACATGTTTTCCTCTTTGCATCGCCGCCATTGCTGCGACAGCATGCGTATTGTCAGGTGTTGAGACGGACACTGCATCGATTCCCTTGCTTTCCTTGTCAAGCATCACGCGGAAGTCCTGGTAATATTTTGCATCAGGAAAATTCTTCTTTGATTCGGTGATCATACGTTGATCCACATCGCAGAGAAAAACAATTTTTGCATTTGGATGCTTCGCGAAACCAGTGAGATCACTCGTCCCCTTTCCGCCGGCGCCAATTCCCGCGATGTACACTGTATCGCTAGGGGGGATGAAACCTTTTCCGCCCAGGACAAATCTTGGAACAATGGTGAAGGCCGTCGCTGCAGCCGCGGCATTTCTTATAAACGTCCTTCTCGAAATGTGATAAGTGGATGATTTCTTTTCGATCATCTTAAAAGAGTTTTGAGTTAAGAATTTCAGGCATTGTCAAACTTGACACTTTCTTTTAAAGTACGTTCATCATACTTCAATCCATACTGATCCAGCACTTCCTGAGGTACTCCATCCCATTGATTTGGGGTATTGCCAACATAACCAAGATCGGCAATTCCGATTTTGCTTGTAAAAAAACCTGTGGCAGTGAGGTCGCGAAGGGTATTGAAAAATGCCACGCCCTGTTGCATTTCAGGTTTTGCTTGTTCGGGAAAAGCAATTTCATCAACGAGTTCGATTTGCTGTGCATTGGAGCAACTTACAAAGGCGTTATTGAATCGTTTCATACATTGAAGGTCAAGCCATTTTAGTCCGCCGCGCAAGGGTGTCTGGAAAGACGGCTTGTCCTTTACAATGAATTCAATGAAGGCTGGTACACCTGCATCTGTGGCACTTCCTGAGATATCATCTTTTGGAATAATGATGTCAACTAATAAAGTGATTGTGGCCATCTCGTGATCATCAAAGAATTTTTCACTGGCAAGTTTCTTTTCATTTGCAAGTTCTGCCGGAGTTCTGTCAAAGTTGAAGATTGGAGCAGCTTCTGTGACTTCCTTTTTGGCTGCGGGCTCGCAGGAGATCAAAATACCAGCTCCGGCTGAACCGATGGCAAGCGTCTTTAAATATTTTCTTCTGTCCATATTATCTGAGTCAATGAGTGAATGAATAATCGAGTGAATGAGTGATTTGGATTGAACAATTTTATAAGTTTTGTTTCTTCAGTTCGTCTATTATGTATTCTGAAGCGCGCATAGAGAGGGCAAGGATTGTCCACGTTGGATTTTTGTCTGCCTGAGAAACGAATGGGCCGCCATCAACAACAAAAAGGTTCTTGCAATCATGCGCCTGATTAAATTTGTTGACTGCCGATTTTTTTGGATCGTTGCCCATCCGGGTTGTTCCCACTTCGTGGATAATTCTTCCCGGGGCGGCGAGGCCATATTCATTGCTCGCATCGTCCTTATCACCCCAGGTAACTATACCACCTGCGTTATAGATAATCTCTTTAAACGTCTCCTTCATGTGTTTAGCCTGCTTGATTTCGTGATCGCTCCAGGTGTAGTGGAAGCGTAAAACGGGAATTCCATATTTATCTACCGTGTTTGGATCAATTTCACAATAGTTGTCAGCGCGAGCGATCGCCTCACCGCGTCCTGACATTCCAAAGGAAGCGCCGTAGAAATAACGATAGTCATCTTTCAATGATACTCCATACCCACCTGCATCCTTTTGTTTTCCATCGCGGCCGGGATACTTTCCGTTAGTGTTCTGCATGCCAAACCCAAAGCCATAACCGGGCATTCCCATGCCCCCATAATATTCGATATGATATCCTCGTGGAAAATCAAGTTTTTTATTATCAAGCCACCATGGTGTGTACACATGCATCCCACCAACTCCGTCTTCATTGTAGCGCTTGCGTCCGACTAATTTTGGATGAAATCCTCCGACGTCAGTACCCGTTGAATCGTGCAAATACTTACCAACAACACCACTTGAATTGGCGAGCCCATTTGGATTACGCGGAGACTTTGAATTCAATAATAGTCGTGCGGACTCACAGGCACTGGCTGCAAGGATAACAACCTTTGCGTCCAGTGAATATTCCTGGAGATCATCTTTGTTTACAAATGAAATACCCGTAGCCCTTCCTTCTGCGTCCGTTAACACTTCGCGCGCCATCGCATTGGGTATAATATCCACATTTCCCGTTTCTATTGCTGGCTTAACAAGAACCGAAGAAGACGAGAAGTCACCGTATACTGTACATCCTCTGTTGCATTGGTGACAAAAGAAACAAGCGCCCCTATTTTTGTTATTAGGCAGCGGACGCGTCAATATTGAAAGTCGGGAAGGAATTACAGGAATATTCAGTTTTTGACCCGCTTCCTTGATGAACAATTCATGTAATCTGGGTTTAGGCGGGGGAAGAAAAATTCCATCCGGTTCATTGTACATACCTTCCTTCGAGCCGAAAACTCCGATCAGCTGATCAACTTTGTCGTAATAAGGGGCGACGTCGTCATAACCAATAGGCCAATCATCACCCAATCCATCAATGCTTCGATGCTTAAAATCATTTGGACCGAAGCGGAGTGAGATTCGGCCCCAATGGTTCGTTCTACCGCCAACCATACGAGATCGAAACCAGTCGAACCTGGTTCCATCTTTATGAGTGTAGGGTTCTCCTTCAAGTTCCCATCCACCGTAGGCGGCGTCAAAGTCGCCGAAATTACGATAAGGTGTACTTGCTCCTCGTCTTGGCGATTCCCACGGCCACTTTAACTGCGTCACATTTTTTGCCGGATCGTAGAGCGGGCCAGCTTCTAAAAGGGCCACCTTGATGCCTGCGTTAGCAAGCACATATGCAGCCATACCTCCTCCTGCACCTGAACCTACGATACAAACATCATAAGCTTTAGGTGATTTCTTAATCTGAAAATCTGCCATGACAATTGAAGAAATTTTGATTGACGCGAAATGTAAAATTTTCTCTTTATAAAAGTAGTCCGGTGGTGTAAGAAATTCGGATGTGTTTTTGCACACAGAAAATATTTGCGCATTAAGAGAAAAAATTTGCGCATAAAAAAAGCCCTGCAATT
>DASUGQ010000420.1:0-6380 GCA_036273935.1 Cyclobacteriaceae bacterium
TGCAATTTAATTCGCTCTAATTTGCCCTTCATATTTTTTTCAAAAGGCAAACTTTCCCTAATCTTGCTGCTCGAATTTGCGGGGATCGCTCCCTTCGAAGTGATCAGGGTAATTAAAGTTCTTATCGTTAACCCATTTTAATAAAATTAATAAATGGCAAAGTATAGTTCAGGTGTGCTGTTTGGCGAGGAGCTGGCAGCATTGTATCAGGATGCAAAAGAAAGTCGTTTTGCAATGCCTGCTGTGAATGTGGTAGGATCAAATACCATAAACGCCGTTCTGGAAACGGCACGAAAGGTAAATTCTCCCGTCATCATTCAGTTCAGCAATGGTGGTGCGCAGTTCATGGCAGGAAAAGGAATGCCCAATGACAAATTGCAAGCGAATATTTCAGGTGCTGTGAGTGGTGCTTTGCATATTCATAATGTGGCGAAGTATTACGGTGTTCCCGTTATTCTTCATACTGACCACGCTGCAAAAAAATGGCTGCCATGGATTGATGGATTGCTGGACGCCGGGAAGGAATACAAGAAAAAAAATGGTGTTCCGCTTTTCAGTTCGCACATGCTTGACCTGAGCGAAGAGCCGCTCCACGAAAACATTGAAACATCAAGAAAGTATTATGAGCGCATGGCGGAACTGGAGATGGGAATAGAAATTGAACTTGGCATAACCGGTGGTGAAGAAGATGGCGTTGACAACTCCGGGATAGAGAACGCAAAACTTTATACGCAGCCAGGTGATGTGTTTCAGGCATATGAAGCGTTAAGCGAAGTAGATTCGATGTTTACGGTAGCGGCTTCCTTTGGTAATGTCCACGGCGTATACAGTCCTGGCAATGTTGAGTTAAGACCGGAGATACTTCGAAACAGTCAGACCTACATTGCGGACAAACTTGGGTTGACGGGAAGGTCAAAGCCCGTTTGTTTTGTGTTTCATGGCGGAAGTGGATCCCCCAAGCAACAAATTACTGAGACCCTCGACTATGGTGTAATTAAAATGAACATCGACACCGATATGCAGTGGGCCTTTTGGGAAGGTGTTCTGAACTACTATGCGAAGAACAAGGATTACCTGCAATCGCAATTAGGAAACCCTGAAGGACCTGAGAAGCCCAACAAAAAGTATTATGACCCGCGGGTATGGCTTCGAAAAGGAGAGGAGACCTTTGTAGCAAGACTTGAGGAAGCTTTTGCAGATTTAAATTGCATCGGTAAAAACGCATAATTCCGGTCATCTGTGATTTTTGAGTAAAACAGATGGACTTTTGAATTCCTAAACAGGGAGTCTCATTTCTTTCTGCGTGATTCTTTTTACGAAGTACCCCATCAACAGGCCAAAAAGGGCGAAACCTGAGATAATGAATAAAATATTCTGTTCGAATACTTCCGTTTTGAGGTTGAGAAATTTCCCGATGAAGTAACCGGTCGAACTCACCGTCGACGCCCAAATTATTCCGGTCACCAGGCTGTAACCAAGATATTGCAGCGGCTTAACATTACTCATTCCGATAATGAGTGGGATGACGACCCGGAAACCGTACATGAACCGATAAGTGAAAAGAATCTGGATCTTATGTTTGTGAAAGAAGTCGTTGATCGGCTGAACCTTCTCTTTTAATTTTGGCCTCTTTGCTATGAAATATTTCCCATTGAATCGTCCGATGAGGTAATAAATCCAGTCGCTCACAAAGGAACCAGTGAAGCCAAACAAAACGGTATATGGAATTTTAAAAAGTCCGGTGTGAGAAAGAGAGGACGCCACCAATATCGCTGTTTCGCCTTCGAAGAACGTGCCAATCATCAATGCAAAATATCCGTACTTATCGAGAAAGTCCTCCATTTGATTATTCTTCCTGTTGATGATTTTCCAGTTTGCAAAAGTTATCCATTCCCAGGTGCATAAGTGCATCGCCCGCATTAATAACCGGAATATTATTTAGCCCGATAACATAACCCGCCTCTGGTGCAACAATTTGTTCTTTAAAATCTCCAAACGGATCTGTGATCGTTCCCAACCATTCACCTTTGTGAACCAATTGACCACAAATAACATTGGGTTGAAATAAACCCGCATGCTTTGCTCTCACCCAGGATGAATTCCAGATTACGCGGTTTTTTTCCTTTGGTTCAGATGCCCAGTCGATCATGTTCAAATATTTCATGAGACGAAGTGTTCCCGCAATACCTTCCTCAATCGCGTGATTGTCGAAACGAAGGGACTCACCACCTTCATACACAATAATATTTTTTCCGTGCTTGGCAGCTTCCTTGCGAAGTGAATTCGGACGAAAGGGCATGTCCAATGTAAAGGGTGGCGCAAAGGCAGTCGCCAGTTCCATATTTTTATCATCGCGGAGAACGGCTCTTACTTGCGGGTAATTGGTGCGCATAGCTCCGCCGGTATGAAAATCAACACCGAAGTCGACAAAGGGAATTACGTCATGCATCAGGTGAAAAGCCACACGGCTCGCCAATGAACCATTCTTGTGACCAGGAAACGACCGATTAATATCTTTTCCATCGGGAACGTCTCGTGAAAAATTAAGAAAGCCATAGATATTTACAATCGGCATACAGACGACCGTACCTCTCTTGGGACGGTTAAGACCCGTGTCCAGAATTCTTCTTACGATTTCCATACCATTAATCTCATCGCCATGCATGCCGGCAGTCAACGCCAGAACGGGACCGTCTTCCATGCCTCGCGCGACAAAAATAGGGGTATGAATTTCAGTGTGCGAAGGCAGGCGTGCAATATTGATTTTGATCTCCTTCGTTTCTCCGGGACGGATCTCATTACCTGCTATGACGATTCGTCTCATCAGTGAGGTTTAAGTTGGGTTGACAATTTAAATGTAACACAAACCATCAACTTTGAGTAATCGGGAATCCGTTGCTATGCATTCACTTTATCCTTTTGTATTTTTTTCTTAACGGCATTTTTTTCGAGGTATTGAATAATCTTCGAGGCAATGTCTATTTTGGTAGCGTCTTCTATACCCTCAAGGCCGGGCGAGGAGTTCACCTCCACGACGAGCGGCCCTCGTTTGGAAGGCAGCATATCAACGCCGGCTATGCCCAGCCCCATTTTTTTTGCCGCTAATATCGCGGTATGCTTCTCGTTTCGATTGAGTTTAACTATACTCGCTGTTCCACCGCGGTGAAGATTACTCCTGAATTCTCCTTCCTTTGCCTGTCGCTTCATTGCCCCGACAACCTCGCCGTCAACAACAAAAGCGCGGATATCTGCTCCCTTGGCTTCCTTGATAAACTCCTGCACAATGATTCTTGTCTTTACACCATGAAAGGCTTCGATAACGGATTTGGCAGCTTTTTTATTTTCAGCGAGAACGACGCCCAGGCCCTGAGTTCCCTCCAGCAACTTAATGACGACCGGAGCACCACCAACGGATTCAACGATTCCTTCGGTATCTCGGGTATAATCCATGAAAATTGTTTTTGGTAAGCCCAACCCAGCGCGCGACAAGACCTGAAGGCTCCGTAATTTGTCACGCGAACGTATCAGTGCCTGTGATTCAATCGCAGTAAACACTTTCATCATTTCAAACTGACGAACAACCGCAGCTCCATAAAATGTGACGGATGCTCCGATTCTCGGAATCACTGCGTCAAAGTAGTCAAGCTTGCGCCCCTGATAGAGCACCATGGGACTCTTCTTTTCAATGTAGAGGACGCATTTCATGTGATCGATGATCTCGACGTCATGTCCTCTTTTTTCTCCCGCTTCTTTTAGTCGCAGAGTGGAATACAACTTTGAATTGCGTGAGAGGATAGCGATGTTCATACAATTTTGTTGGAAGTATTATAACTGACTTCTTTGCCAGGCGCGCTCTTTGCGACGTTTGTTGAGGTAAGACTGATTTTTCTTGCTGACATCAATAAGAAAATGATGTCGGAGAAGTTTTCGTCCGATGAGTACGGGAAACTTTAACGATCCCCGATTGCTAAGAGAAAAGGTGGTAATAAATTCCTCTTCAAATATTTTGATCGATGTCTCAATGACGAAGCGTCGTTCCTTTTCTCCAAATGAATTCTTGATATCCCGTTCTTCAAATTTTTCAAACACAAATTTCATCCCTGTGAACTCAGGATGCTCTTCGTCAAGTAAAACAAACTCAAGGCGGCCATCAACAATTGCTGCATGCTGACAATGCAGACAACATGAATAGGCGCCCGTATCAATCTTGGCATGGATATTTGTTAATCCAAGGTCAGGAAGGTCTATTCGATCGTGTCGGCCAACTACATACATAACGGCTTTCTCTTTTTCTTACAATATGCTTAAAATAAAAAAACCGGAGAACAAGTCGTCCGGTTTTATTATTAAAATTTATCAGGAACTGATCGGTTAATTAACTATGCCTTCACATTGAACGAGACCGATGTATTCTCCCATTTCATGTTAATGTCATTTTTTTCAACCGTTATTTTGAATGTCTCAACAAATTCCTTTGTTTTCTCAGGCTTCACCGTTACCCGCAATACATCATTTTCTTTTTTATAACTGTAGTGACCCCACTGCTTTCCATACTTCTGGAAAATGACAACCCATTCATTTTCGCCAGGGATCGTGAACAACTCATACTTTCCCGCCGGCAGCTCCTTGCCTTCTATCTTGGCAGCTTTCGTGAACTCGATCGTTGTCGCAGCATTGGCTCCCGTTCTCCATACTTCACCATAGGGAACCAGGCCACCCATAATTTTTCTACCGCGGGCGGATGGTTTGCAGTAAACGATCGTCACAGAATTTCCACCAATTGATCCGGTAACGGTTTCCTCTGGGCTCGCTGGCTTCTGATCTTGAGCATAACTTGAACTGAACACGAGCAATGCCAGAAGAGTTAGATATAATGAGTATTTCATAAGTATGTGATTGGATTTATTTAAGTTATCGATGACTATTTATGAAAATGCCCTGACATAATCAGGGCATTTTGGATATGTGGTCTATTTTTACCTGTAAACCAATGGCATAACGAATTCATTGGTTGAGTGGTTTACAAAACCTTAAAAATTTTTGAGAAATTTTATCGGCCAAAGGGATTGAGGGCTGACAAGGCACGCTTGCCACCACCCATTTTGTTCATCGTCTTCATCACCTTGCGCATCTCCTGGAATTGCTTAAGGAGTTGGTTTACCTCCTGCACAGTTGTGCCGCTGCCCTTTGCGATCCTGTTTTTCCGACTCCCGTTGATGACGTCGGGATTTTCGCGTTCCTGTAGCGTCATTGAGCGTATGATAGCCTCAATCGGTTTAAAGGAGTTGTCATCGATATCAACTTCTTTCAGGGCTTTGCCCATTCCGGGAATCATACCAAGTAAATCTTTCATATTCCCCATCTTTTTCACCTGTTCCAGTTGGGAAAGGAAGTCGTTAAAGTCAAATTGGTTCTTCCGGATCTTGCTGTTTAGTCGCTTTGCCTCCTGTTCGTCAAAAACCTCCTGGGCTTTTTCAACAAGGGTGACAACATCACCCATTCCGAGAATCCGGCTGGCCATGCGGTCAGGATAGAACCGATCAATGGCGTCCATTTTTTCGCCCGTGCTGACGAATTTTATTGGCTTATCCACGACGCGCCGAATGGAAAGCGCCGCGCCACCTCGTGTATCACCGTCGAGCTTCGTGAGCACCACCCCATTGAAATCGAGACGATCATTAAATGCTTTGGCAGTGTTAACGGCGTCTTGACCAGTCATGGAATCCACGACGAATAACGTCTCTGATGGTTTGAGGAATGCCTTGAGGCGGGCAATCTCATCCATCATTTCTTCATCAACAGCCAGACGCCCGGCGGTATCGACAATTACAACCCGATGGTTGTTTTTCTTTGCATGTTCCAGCGCCGCGCCCGCAATTTTCACTGCGTCTTTGTTTTCCGGCTCTGCATATACCTCTACGCCAACCTGCTCACCAAGCACTTTCAATTGATCGATGGCGGCTGGACGATAAATATCGCAGGCGGCAAGCAAGACTGACCTTCCCTGTTTTTTAAGATAGTTTGCAAGTTTTCCAGTAAAAGTAGTTTTACCCGAACCTTGTAAACCCGCGATCAAAATTACCGATGGATTTCCCTCGACTTTTATGTCCTCACTTTCGCCTCCCATTAACTGGGTAAGTTCGTCATTCGTGATTTTAACCAGGAGTTGGCTTGGTGAGATGGCGGTGAGCACATCCTCGCCCATTGCTTTTTCCTTGATTTCATCCGTAACTTCCTTTGCTACCTTGTAATTGACGTCAGCATCTATCAGGGCTTTTCGGATTTCCTTAATGGTGCTTGCTACATTGATTTCGGTAATTCTCCCCTGACCTTTGAGTGTTTGAAAGGCCTTTTCCAGCTTATAACTTAAACTATCAAAC
>DASUGQ010000421.1:0-14163 GCA_036273935.1 Cyclobacteriaceae bacterium
ACATCGGATTGAATTTCCTTTATGATATTCTTCATCACTTCCTTGGCCAGTTCCAGGTCAATTTCCTTCTTGAGCAAAGTGGCGTGGAAAATCAATGAATTCAAAACACCTTCCATATCGCGAAGGTTGGTGTCAACTGAATAGGCAAGATACTCGGTTACTTCAGTAGGGATCTCGAGTCCGTCTGACTGCATCTTGCGATTGATAATAGCAACCTTGGTCTCAAAATCAGGTTCCTGCAAATCGGCCGTCAATCCCCATTTGAATCGGGATAACAATCGCTCCTGAAATCCCTTCAGGTCACGGGGCGGACAATCACTTGTCATGATAATTTGCTTCCCGGACTGATGCAGTTGATTGAAGATATGGAAGAACATTTCCTGTGTCTTCTCACGGCCTGCAAGAAATTGCACATCGTCCAGGATGAGCAAATCGACCTGTAAATAAAAATTTTGAAATTCCTGAAGTTTATGATTCTGCAATGCACCCAGGAACTGATTCGTAAAATCGTTTTGATCTACATAAAGGACAATCTTATCCGGGAGATTATTTTTTATCTCATTGCCAATGGCCTGGACAAGGTGAGTCTTTCCAACGCCCACGCCTCCGTATAGCATCAATGGGTTGAAGGAGGTTATGCCCGGCTTTTTGGCTACAGCAACTCCGGCTGAGCGCGCGAGGCGGTTACAATCCCCTTCGACGAAATTGTCGAATGTATAATTGGGATTCAGGCGAGAGTTGACAGTTTGCGGATTAAGGGCCTTGAACGTAAAAGGTGAGTAGTCGTCAGAGCCAACTCCGTTCACGGTCATACTGCCCTTGCGCATGCCGTTGGGATAGTTCACCGCAACAGGAGGGTTCTGTTGATTACCACTATCGACGATCACCGAGTACTCCAACCGTCCCATGGGACCGAGCACGCTGTGAACAGCCTTTTTAAGCACGGGGACATAATTGTCCTCAAGCCATTCATAAAAAAACTGGGAGGGCACCTGGATGGTGAGCACGTCACCATCAACGCGTAGTGGAATGATCGGTTTGAACCAAGTATTAAAATTTTCTTCCCCCACATTTGTACGAATTACTTCGAGACAATCATTCCAAACAGTGCCGTAAGTTACTTCCATCGAGTTTACGTTCATGAAGATTTTGGCTCCCGCTAAATGGGAAGGGGAGACAAAGATGTGAAAAAAGAGTTTAAGAAATCAAGCACTTGTCGATTTGATTTATATAAAAAAAATCCATTACAATTTTTTACATAAAACGCAAGAGGTAAACAAAACTTAATTAAAATTGAAGATACGTTTCTATCAATCATGTCCAACAAATTATCCATCAAATCTTTATTCTCTAGATTTTCGCCTGCTACCAAAGAAGACTGGATAAAAATTGCCTCCGCTGAAACTCAACCTCGCACAGTCGACCAATTGACGTGGAAAGGGGCGAATGAAACGGAATTCGCTCCTTATTATGACAAAAAAGATCATGAAAAGCTGGCCATAAGAAATAATTTTCACCTTGCACCTGATGTCAGGAATTTTCACGGCGCACGGTCATGGTTAAATCTGCCTCCTGTGCTCTCAACAGATGAGAGCTTCGCAAATCAAAAGACAATGAAGAATCTTGAAAACGGAGCAGATGGTGTACTTATTGAGTGCGGAAGAAACATCGATTTTAAACTTTTATTGAATGGGATTCAACTCGAGTCTTGTCAAGTGTTCTATATGTTTCCGGACGTTTCCGTCAGCAGATCTTTTGTTGATTATCTTCAGGTACGTCATTCATCGCCTGAAAAAGTTTACGGAGGAATCTTCTGGAAAAAAATTCCCTCTGAAAGGGAATCAATTTTTTCCGATCTGGCAATGGCTAAAAATTTTTTTTCAATGGGTGTATGGATTGAAAGTCAGAAAGATCCTGCAGAGGAAATTGTTGAAGCGTTGGTAAAGGGCGTTCATCTGGTTGATTACCTTACAGATAAAAAATGTGATCCTGAAAAAATATTTTCGTCTATTTCATTCTCACTGGAATCAGGTACTCAATTTTTTTTCACCCTTGCAAAACTCAAAGCCTTGCGGATACTTTGGTACCAGGTGATCAGAGCTTACGGTGTCGATCATCCATTTGATAGCATTCACTTGCATATGCGGTGTGAAGCTCTTCGTGATGAAAGCGGTGGTCCTCATACGAACATGCTGAAGTCATCCATTGCAGGGTTGGCGGCAACTCTTGGCGGATGTCAGTCTTTGTCTGTCTATCCTCAGGAGCCGTCCAACCCAATGTTGGAACGTGTAGCAAGAAACATCTCGTCTGTTTTGAGAGAAGAATCGCATTTTAATGCTGTCGCAGATCCAACGATCGGGTCTTATTTTATTGATACAATTGTAAACAAACTGGCTGAAAATGCTTGGGCAAAATTTAAGGAGAAGCTGGTATAACCATGAAGCCGGATTTTACCACCATAGCATTCGATCAATTCAAACCCGCTCATTCAAATTTATCGGGACTTCCTTCCTGGCGAAGTCCTGAAGGCATAAATATTAAATCGGAATACAGCGAAGAGGATATACGCGATTTAATTCACCTTGATTTCACCGCAGGTATTCCCCCCTACTTGCGCGGACCTTACGCAACAATGTATGCAACGCGGCCATGGACGATCAGGCAGTACGCGGGATTTTCTACAGCAAAAGAGTCAAACGCATTTTATCGAAGAAATCTTGCGGCGGGTCAGCGGGGATTGTCAGTAGCATTCGATCTGGCCACTCATCGGGGTTATGATTCTGATCATCCTCGAGTTGCCGGAGATGTAGGTAAAGCAGGTGTAGCCATTGACTCTGTGCTTGACATGAAAATTCTGTTCGACCAGATTCCTCTTGACAAGATGTCTGTTTCCATGACGATGAATGGCGCCGTGATTCCAATCCTGGCGTTCTTTATTGTTACGGCAGAAGAGCAAGGCGTAAAACCACATCAGTTGACAGGCACCATTCAAAATGATATCCTTAAAGAATTCATGGTACGCAATACCTACATCTACCCTCCTGGTGCGTCCATGCGAATTGTGGCTGATATATTTTCGTACACTTCTCGCCACATGCCAAAATTCAATTCCATCAGCATAAGCGGATATCACATGCATGAAGCAGGCGCCCCTGCACATTTGGAGCTGGCATATACCCTCGCAGACGGGCTCGAATATGTTCGCGCAGGTTTACAAGCTGGCATTCCTATTGATGATTTTGCCCCAAGGCTTTCGTTTTTTTGGGGGATCGGAATGAATTTTTTTATGGAGATCGCCAAGCTGCGCGCGGGCCGATTGCTTTGGTCCGCCCTGATAAAACAATTCAGTCCGGCTAATCCCAAATCATTGGCGCTGCGAACACATTGCCAGACTTCCGGTTGGAGCCTGACCGCCCAGGATCCCTTTAATAACGTAACCCGTACGTGTATTGAGGCCCTGGCCGCCGTATTCGGTCACACCCAATCGCTTCATACCAATGCGCTTGATGAGGCGCTGGCATTACCTACCGATTTTTCCGCTGCCATTGCGCGCAACACGCAACTCTACATAGAACAGCAGACGGGAATTACGAAAGTGGTTGATCCCTTTGGCGGATCCTACTACATCGAAAGCCTCACGGCTGAGCTCGCTGAGAAGGCGCTTGAATTAATTGAGGAAGTTGAACAATTAGGCGGCATGACGAAAGCCATTGAGCGGGGTATTCCAAAAATGAAGATTGAACAGGCAGCAGCGGCGAAGCAGGCCAGGATCGACTCAGGACAGGATTGCATCGTTGGCGTTAATAAGTATACAACTGATGAGCAACCGGAGATCGATATCCTCGAAGTGGATAACGCAACCGTGAGGACGGAGCAGATCGAGCGTCTTAACCAACTCAGAAAAAGTCGCGATGAAAAAGTGACTCAAACTGCACTCGACAATCTGACCAATTGCGCTTCAAGCGGCAATGGAAATTTGCTTGAATACGCCATCGAAGCCGCGAGAAGTCGGGCAACGCTTGGCGAAATATCGATGGCTATGGAAATAGCATTTGGGAGATATAAGGCTACTATTCAATCCATTTCCGGTGTATATTCACGGGAAATGAAGGATCATCAGCAATTTCAAAATGTTCGAAAACTTACCGACACATTTGCAGCGCTTGATGGTCGCCGACCACGGATATTGGTAGCGAAGATGGGCCAGGATGGACATGACCGGGGAGCGAAAGTAATAGCCACAAGCTTTGCCGACATGGGATTTGATGTCGACATAGGCCCCCTGTTTCAAACGCCTGAAGAAGTGGCCAGGCAGGCGGCTGAAAATGATGTTCACATTGTGGGCATATCGTCGCTGGCCGGCGGACACAAGACATTAATTCCTCAACTAATTGAATCGCTAAAAAAAATAGGCAGGTCCGACATTTACGTCGTCGCAGGAGGTGTGATACCAACGCAAGATTATGATTTCCTCTATCAGGCTGGAGTCTCATTCATCTTCGGGCCCGGTACAGTGATTACTGCCGCCGCGGAAGAAATTCTGAAAAAGATGTTAAAAGGATAGCTATCTCCAAATTGCTCTCTTTATCAAAAACCTTTGTCGCCCGTTCGGGATAAATCACTAAATTTAAAATTGGTAACATCAATCCTAACCTACGCTTATGAAAGCATTGAAGGCGATTCTGTGTTTGCTGCTCATTATTTTTTCGCAAGCGACTTTTTCACAGAAACTAAAATTTCTAAAAAAAGCTGACACCTATTACGCGGGCGGCAGTTATGCGAAGGCCATAAAAACGCTCAACAAGTTCAAAAGCTCCATACCTAAGACAGGAGGCGGTAACTACCTTGCCGCATACTACATTCGGGAGGCGAGATATAATCTTGCACAAGGCATATTGGTTGGATTTGACGCCAGCCTGAATAATGCTATTACATCCAGCGCATCGGCCGTGGGCGAGAATTCAGTTGCGCACGGCGCAATCCTCCTTGATGTGGCGAGCATCTATAACGACTACGGTAATTATAGAATGACCCGTGAGTACATTTCAAAGGCAAAGACAATTATTGAAGCGGCTGGAGAGATGAACAGTGTCCTGAAATTGCGGATTGCATTGATCGAAACGGAAGCAATGATTGAGCAGGGATTCTGCAATGAAGCACTTTCGATTCTCCGCGCGAATGAAACCCTTTTCGCTCAGCGGGCTGTTGAAAAAGAAACCTACACGGAGAATGACCAGATTAAAACAAGGCGCGTACCCGAAGAAGAACTCGCGCAACGATTTGGTGACTATGCTCAGTGTCTCATGCTCATCGGTGCCGCTTATAGTAAAAAAGGGAGTCTTATTAGCGCAGATTCCGCATTCGCTGCTGTTGATGGCTGGCTAAGGGGAAAAATCAAGTACCTGGGTGAGACCAACACGGTTGGGGTTGAGAACAGGTATCGGTGGGCAAACTACATGATAGAAAATGGGAACACCGGCAGCCGTCCTAAGGATCTTCAACTGGATGGAATTTTAAATGATCTGAAACGAAGGGTTAATCCTACGAATGAACTCGCCCATCAAATTTATCTCACCTACCTGGAAGAGCTCATGTTCAATGATGGGAAAGCAAAGTATCAAAATGTAAAATCTGAATATCAAAAGGTCCTGGATAAATATTTTCCCAAAACCAGTTTACTACGAATCAACATGCAGGCCGTTGAATTCAATTCAAAGCTTAACAGGGATAAGACAAAAGATCTTGAGACTGAAGCGTTAGCCGTTCTTCATTCGAAAACACTTCCAAAAAACTATAAGACAACACTGCGCATTTTATACTTCCTTAAGGATGTTGCGCTTGCGGAAAGAAAATATGCAAACGCTGAAAGTTACCTGAATCAGATTGTTGATGCATCCGGAGCGTTGTACGGCGATACATCTCCGCAATATCACCTCACCCGGATTTACCTGGCAAACTTTTACCTGGATTTCACAAATAAAATTGACGAGGCCAATAAAATTTATGCTGAATCATATAAGGGTGTCGTGGAGAAAGAAATTGATTTCCGGCATAAAGATATTCTTGAGATACTCAACCACCTCGCAACTATTTACGAACTAACAGATCAATACGTGCTAGCCTCCAAAACACTGAAGCAAGCCTCAGATGCTTCCATTCAAAAATATCGCGATGATGATATTCTCTATGGCATTGAACTGACGAACATAGCCAAACTTGGATTGAAGCTTGGCGACTACGACAAAGTGGACAAGGACATTAAGAAGGCACTGGAGGTAATTGATTTGAAACATAACCGCGATTATGTTGAATATGAACCCGCCTATGTCGACGCACTTGAAACGCAAGCAAAGCTCTATGGTACATTCGGATTGTTCGATGAAGCCACCGCTAATCTTGAGAGGAGCCGGAGGATCATTGCTAAATCAAAGACAGCGATATCAAATGAACTGTCTTCTGCAGAGGAACTGACCGGTCTGCTCATTCAACTGGGCAGGTACTCGGATGCCGACAAACTCCTGGATAACCTATTCCTGGAATATGAGAAATTATATGGACAAAATTCCATCCGGCTGATTATGCCTCTTGTTGAGCGAGGCCGAATTCTCCTTGCAAAAGGAGAATATCCGGAAGCTGAACGAACAGCCCTCCGCGCCAATGATATTGCCATAAAATCGTTTGGTGACGCTTCCACCAAAGCAGCTCCAACGCAAAAGTTGCTGAGTGATATTTACTATACGCTTGGCGATTATGAAAAAGCGGAGGATAATATCACGAAAGCGCTGACCAGCCAGGAAAAACAGTTTGGCAGGAATCATATCGAAGTTGGCAAATCCCTTGCCCAACTCGCGCTGATTAAATTTTATAAAGGTGACAATCGCAAACAAGTAGAGCAACTGATGTTGGAGTCGAGAGATATTATGGCGAGCAAGTTAGGCAATCAAAATCCACAATATGCGGAGGTGCTCAAGAATGTCGCAGTATTCTATATCTCCGAAAAGCAATTTGAAATTGCTTTCAGTGCACTCTCGTCGGCTGAGCACATCTGGCTGTCCAAAACAGGTTCAAAGAACAACATTAACCTGGCCAGCATATACGTCCTGACAGGTGACGTGTACTATCAACAACGAAACTTCAAAAAGGCGGAGGAGTACTATAACAAATCAAAAGATCTGTACGAAAAGTTCTTCAGCACGCGTCACCCTGAATATGTGAAAGTTTTGTCGAAGCTCAGCAGGGTTAATTATATGCAGAAGAATTACAAGGCTTCAAAAAGAATGATCGAGGAATCGTTGGGCAACTACGAACAATTTATCCAGGATTATTTCCCCGCACTGAGTGAACGCGAAAAAGCAAAATACTGGAATACAATAAAGGGAGATTTTGAATTTTACAATACGCTCGCCTTCAGCAACCTCGATGATTTCAAAGACCTTACCGGAAAAATTTACAACTACCAGTTGCTGACTAAAGCACTTCTCCTGAGTTCATCCATCAAGATCCGCGAAAGAATAATGAACAGCACTGATGAAGCACTGAAGGAAAAGTACAAGGAGTGGGTTGACAAGAAGGAACGTCTTACACTGGCCTTGTCGATGACACCCGAACAACTGATGGAAAACGAGATCGAGCCGGCGACACTACAACAGGAGGTGGAAAGATTGGAGAAGGACTTAAGTGAACGTTCAGAAGATTTCGGACAAACTTATGAAAAAGCTCCTGTCCGATTCGATATGGTAGCAAAATCCCTGAACGAAAATGAAGTAGCCATTGAAATGGTGCGATACAGATATTTCGATCATGTTTTCACAGACTCAATAATCTACGCAGCACTTTATCTGAAAAAAGATTTCTCCAGACCAAAAGCAATCATTTTTAAGGATGGCAGGAAAATGGAAACCCGATATTTTAAGTATTATCGAAATGCAATAACGGGCCTCATACCGGATAAGGTGTCCTATGATGTTTTCTGGGCCCCGATTTACCGGGAGATCGGTTTGGCGTCGAGCATCTACCTGTCAGGTGACGGCGTCTACAATCAGATCAACCTGGAAGCCATCCCCACACCTGACGGAAGGTACGTTATTGACAACTCAAATATCATTTTGGTGAGCAATACCCGTGATCTCTATTTCAACAAACGTAAATCTAAATTATCAAGCCCCGAAAACACGGCTTCTATGTTTGGCAACCCGACATTTTACCTTACTGCATCCGCTGACGCCACCATCACGGCTTTGCCAGGAACAGAAAAAGAAGTAGCGCAACTGCAATACATGCTCAAGCAAAAAGGTTGGAATACTACAGAGTTTGTTGAAGGCGCGGCCTCGGAGGAGCAGGTTAAGGAGCTCAACAGTCCGAAAATTTTTCATATCGCTACGCATGGTTTGTACAAACCTTCCGAAGAGATGACGCTTGCGGAAGAAATTCAGGGCAATGAAGCCATGCTCACTCAAAACCCACTGATGCGTACAGGATTGCTCTTAAAAGGCGCGGGTGACCTGCTTAGCAAAACCGACTTTAATTATAACATGGACAACGGCATACTCACGGCATATGAAGCCATGAGCCTCAATCTTGATAAGACCGATCTCGTTGTACTGAGTGCCTGTGAGACAGGGTTGGGAGACGTTGAGCAGGGAGAAGGTGTCTATGGATTGCAGCGAGCTTTTTTAGTGGCCGGCGCCAAGGTTTTGATCATGAGCATGTTTAAAGTAGATGACGAGGCCACGCAAAAACTTATGCTGAAGTTTTATCAAAAATGGCTCAACAGCAACAAGCTGAGACAGAGTTTTACTGATGCTAAAAAGGAACTTCGTAACGAATATCCTGAGCCAATTTACTGGGGAGCTTTTATGATGATCGGAATGGATTGAAATACATCCAATCAATTTGATAAACTCAGTGCTGGCCGACTCCGTTTCGGATTGTTCTAATATTTCTTTAACTTAATTATACTTTGTCATGCTTTGTATCAGGAATGCAATTGCAACTTTTCAAGTACAGCATGCAGGTCTAAATTGTCCCCTCTCCTTTTTAAGGCTTTCAATAGGAACCGAGCCAGCCTCTCATGGGTTAAGTCCAACTGATTGACAAGGTGATATAACGGGATATATCTGCTAACCTATTTGTCATGCTCCGATTCGACCAGTTCGCCATTCCTCGAAAGTCATTACAACAAATACTCGATTTCTTACCCTATCCTTTCCTTATTTCTGAGTACAAAGAAGGCACTTATCTTAATATCTTTTTGAATGAGAAATTCCATGACGAAATAGGCTACTCCCTTCAGGAGATTCCATTAATTGAAGATTGGTTTAAAATGGCTTACCCTGATCCTTCCTACCGCGCAGAAGTTATGAAAGGTTGGAATGACCTTGCCGTGGAATCCAGGAATAAGGGGCTCAACTACATTCTCATGAAAGCCTTGGTTCATACGAAGGAACACGGAGACCGGTGGTACGAAGTGAAATCTTCAACGCTGGGAAATTATCAATTGGTAGCGTTTGTCAATGTTCATGAGTTTGCGATGAAAGAAGAAGAGTTGGAGAAAACAGGCGAAAATCAAAATAAGATGCTCTCCATTCTGAGTCATGACCTGCGCGGCCCGTTATCGAATTTAAATAGCCTTGTCCAAATGACTTTAAATGAACATATCACCCAGGAGGAATTCAGAAACATCGCGCAAAGTATAAGTGAACGTTCATCTCAGGCACTCGAGTTTCTGGATACTACTTTGTTATGGACAAAATCCAATTTTGATAAGGTGACAGTCAAAACTGAAGAGGTAAGAATTGCAAATATAGTTAAGTCGGTCCTTTCGCTTTTCGATCGCGCCTGCGAGAACAAAAAGATTGGCCTCAGCACGGCAGTCGATACGGACATGGTCATCCATTCCGATAGCGAAATCCTTACCATTGTTTTGCGCAATCTTATCTCAAACGCGGTTAAGTTTACACCCGATGGAGGCAAGATAATGGTGAGGTCGTGGAAAGAAAGTGAATCGATCTTCCTTGCCGTTCAGGATTCCGGCGTTGGTATGAATGAGGACACGATCAACCGGATATTGAATGATCAATACGCATCAAAAGTCGGCACGCACGCTGAAAAAGGTCTTGGCATCGGGCTCAAACTTTGTCGTGACCTATTGAAAAAAATAGGAGGCTCCATCATCATTGAAAGCAAACTGGACGAGGGTACCTTAATGAAAGTGATCATCAAAAGTCGTCCGTGAATCGCCAAACGATTTAGGCATTCATAGCTACCTGCCTTTGCTCTCCCAATCCCTCAATACCCAATTCAATAATATCTCCTGCTTTTAGAAACTGCTGGGGTTTCATTCCCATACCAACGCCTGCGGGTGTGCCGGTAGAGATTACATCACCTGGAAGCAGCGACATGAATTGACTCAGGTAGCTCACGAGGAAAGGAATTTTATAAATCAAATTTGCTGTTGTGCCATATTGCATTTTGGCTCCATTCGCCTTCAACCAGAGACGTAAATTATGAACATCATTCACTTCATCTTTCGTAACAAGAAAAGGTCCTAACGGTGCGAAGGAATCGCAGCTCTTTCCTTTAACCCACTGGCCGCTTCGTTCAATTTGAAATTCACGTTCGCTATAATCATTGTGCAGACAATACCCGGCGATATAATTCATAGCATCCTTTTCGTCTACGTAAGAAGTGCGTTTTCCGATCACTACCGCCAATTCAACTTCCCAATCGGTCTTCTTGCTGTTCCGTGGAATGACAAGATTATCATTAGGGCCGGTCATAGCGGATGTCGCTTTAAAAAAAACGACAGGTTCGGGAGGGACTTGAGCACCTGTCTCTTTTGCATGATCAGAATAATTCAATCCGATGCAAATAATTTTGGAAGGCCTCGTAAAGGGAATTCCGAATCGAACATCCGAACTTACTTTAGGCAGTGACGAAGCTTTACCATCCAACCACGTCTTAAGCCTGGTTAATCCATCAGTTTCAAAAAACTTTTCTCCGAAATCTTCGCCAAAAGAGGACACATCCAAAATCTGGTCATTAATCATTACACCGGGTTTTTCATTACCGGATTCACCAAAGCGTAATAGTTTCATTCGTTGTTATGTTAATTTATAGAATCCACCAAGTTACTTTTATCTCAGTGCAGTAAAACCGCCATCGATCAGGTAATCGCAACCCGTAATGAACGAAGCTTCTTTCGAACAAAGATAAAGGGCCAGCGAAGCGATTTCCTCGGGTTTTCCCATTCTCCCGATTGGCTGAGCTTTCGAAAGCTTGTCAAACATCGCCGCCTCTTGTCCTGGATAATTTTTTCTTAAGAATCCATCTACAAAAGGAGTATGAACGCGGGCCGGCGAAATGCTATTGCAACGAATATTGTCGCTCAAAAAATCTCTTGCGACCGATAGGGTCATCGTCAGTACGGCGCCCTTGCTCATGGAATAGGCAAACCTGTCCGGTATACCCGATGTTGCTGCGATGGAAGCCATATTCAGGATAACTCCTCCACCTTGCTTTTTCATGTGACCGATCACTTCATGCATGACATTATATACTCCCTTGACGTTCACCTGGAACACGCGATCAAAGTCCGCCTCAGAGGTAGTTTCAAGCGTACCAATATGCGCGATGCCTGCATTATTAATAAGTACATCAATTTTTCCCGATTCCCGGGCTATTGAATCAATTGTGGCTTTTACGTTCGACTGATCTGCTACGTTGCATGGTAATGCCTTGGCCCATCCTTTATCACTGACAATTGCTTCAACAGTTTGCATCGACCCCTCTTCATTGAGATCGAGAATATAAATGCGAGCATTGTTCGACGCGAAACTTCTCGCAATGGATTGGCCAATGCCGCTGCCACCGCCTGTTACAATAACAGTTTTATCCTGGTAGTCAAAAATGGAACTCATTAAATTTCTATTTCTTTCGGTCAGTGGTGATGACCATTTAAAAATGTATCCCATTCACCCGCCTGACCATTCAAATGATCTTTCAGAAAAATGGAATATGAAGGTTTGTAGGGTTTCCGTCTCAAAGGCATACCAGCTTCCTCAGGCGTGTAGTCCCCCTTTTTTGCATTGCATTTCTTGCAAGCGGTTACAAGGTTGGTCCATGAATCTGTGCCTCCCCGCCCCCTGGGGAAAACGTGATCGATTGTAAGTTCTCGTCTTGTGCCACAGTAAGCACACTCAAAATTATCACGCTTAAATATATTTTGTCTGGTAAGATTAACGCCCTTATAAGGGGCGTTAACGTATCGATTTAGTCGGATTACAGACGGCATGGGGAAAGTCTGGGTCACGGAATGCAACTTATGACCATTGGACGACTTAACCATTTCGCTCTTTTTCAGGAACACAAGAATAAAGGCTCGCTCAACGGAACAGACCATTAGCGGACTGAAATCTTGATTGAGTACCAATACCCTATTGCTCATGACGAAATATAGATTCAAACTTTTTACTAACAAAGAGCCGGGCCCCTTGATTTTAACCAAAATTACTTAAAGGGACAGCAATAAGGTATGGTGGCAACGGAGGTTTGTCGTATTATTCAGGTAAAATTCTTCTGAAATGGGAGAGCTTGTGGGTTATCTCATTTATATTCTCATCAAAAATTCCGTCTTCATTAAGATGGTCAGTACGAACTTTGCCGGAGCTGTGTATAATCCTGCTGTCATCGAGAAGAATTCCCACATGATGAACCTTGCCGGATTCATTTTGAAAAAAAACGAGATCGCCAGGTCGTGTTTCTCCTCTGCTTTTGACTGACTTGCCTTGAGTTGCCTGCTGCCCAGAATCCCTGGAGAGTTTATATCCACAAATTTTAAAAACGATCTGGACAAAACCTGAGCAATCAATGCCAAACGGACTCTTGCCTCCCCAAACGTAAGGGGCGTTCAAATATTTAAAAGCGATATTTTTCAGATATTCAAATTCTCTTTTTTGTCCAAGATTTTTTGTTTCGCCATTAAAAGCAAATTGTTCTTCCATCTTAAAAAGTTCAGAACTGGAAATTGGAATTACACTACCCATTAAAATGAGTTGCCGGTTTTTATGATAGAGTATGCTCGAAGTAAGATCAATAGTGATCTTAAACTCAGCCTTGTTACAGTATAAAAAATATTCTTTTGAAACCTGATGGTGCTGGCGACGGTCTACCCAACCTGTATAACCGTCAAAGTTTGTTCTCAATTGCAACCACTTTCCGTCCCGTGAAGCTTCGATTACTTCATAGTGATCACCAAATAACAATTGAGTGACTTGCTCGGATTTATCAGAGGGTTCCCTTCTGACGGGTACCAGGCTTAGCCGGCAAACTCCATAGTCGATGGACTCCATAATCTCTCTTAAAACTTCCAATTGAAAAGATTGGTTAAAAAATTTACATCTGATGATTTCAAAGTTTCATCCTGTCCAGCTCCCTTTTGGCGTCCTTCTCTTTCATAGATTGGCGCTTGTCGTATAATTTCTTACCACGTGCCAACGCGATCTCAAGCTTTGCAAATCCCCGACCATTTATAAACAAACGAAGGGGTACAAGGGTTAAACCTTTTTCCTCCACCTTGGCTTCCAATTTTCTCACTTCCGATTTCTTTAATAGAAGCTTTCGTTCCCTGGCAGGCTCGTGATTGTAATGAGTGCCCTGCGCATAGGGCGTTATATTTATTCCTTTAACAAAGACTTCACCATTGCTGAAGTAGCAATATCCATCCTGAAGGTTGACTTTTCCCTCCTTGATTGATTTTATTTCAGTTCCCTTCAAGACCATACCAGCGATGTACTTATCCAGCAGTTCGTAGGAATGACCCGCTTGTCGATTCTTAATATTTATATCGTTGGAGAATCGTTGATTTTTCATCTTGAAATTCTAACTAATCCTTTTTTCTATCGGCATTCGGGCCAGCGGTGTCACGGAAAGATCCGAAAATTCTTTTTTCAAAAATTTGAAATGAGCTGCCATGGCGATCATCGCCGCGTTGTCAGTACAATATTCAAATGCCGGAATATAAGCATTCCATTGACGTTCGGCTGCCACTTTTTTTAATGCCGACCGAAGTCCAGAGTTTGCCGAAACACCGCCTGCCAATGCAATCTCGTTAATTCCCCTTTCAAGACTCGCTTTGATCAGCGTGTTTATTAACATACCCACCAA
>DASUGQ010000422.1:0-11799 GCA_036273935.1 Cyclobacteriaceae bacterium
AAACCGTTCCGTGTCCATTGATTTGAAAGCATTCTCCGAAAAATAATCTTTCACGAAGGCGTCAAATTTTTCACGGCCAAATTTCTCTTCGATGAGACGCAGAAAGTAATAACCTTTGTTGTACGCCACTTCTGTCACGCCATCGTCAGGATTTCTCCCGGCAAGATCGAGTTTCAGCTTTGTATCTTTTGCCAGGCCCTTTTCTTCAAGATCTTTGATTTCATCTTTCAAGCTCTGTAAGTTTAGAGATGCAAGCATTTCAGCATAGCTTCTGCCATAAAGTTTCTCCATGATGCGAGTTTCAAAATAAACTGTAAAACCCTCATTAAGCCAAAAGTCATTCCACGTTGCATTGGTTACAAGATTTCCAGACCAGCTGTGCGCGAGTTCATGGGCGATCAATGAGGTGAGTGATCGGTCGCCCGCTAAAACGGTAGGGGTTGCAAAGGTAAGTCTTGGATTTTCCATACCACCGAATGGAAAACTTGGCGGCAACACAATTACATCATAACGATCCCACCGGTATGGCCCGTAGAGTTCTTCCGCTCCTGCAATCATTTTTTCGAGGTCGGCAAATTCCCACACGGCTGTATCAACAACAGAAGGTTCTGCATAAATACCACTTCGGGTGCTGATGGATTTAAAGGAAACATCGCCGACTGTCAGGGCCATCAGGTAAGAAGGAATAGGTTGCTTCATTTCAAAATGATAAACACCTGAATCATTCTTCTGCTGCGGATTGGACGCACTCATTAGCACCAGCAAATCGTTGGGCACTGTTACCTTTGCATCATACGTAAACCGGACGCCCGGCGAGTCCTGGCAGGGGATCCAACTGCGTGCAAGTATTGCTTCTGATTGCGTGAACAGGAAAGGGTACTTTTTATCTGCCGTTTGCTGGGGGAGGAGCCATTGAAGCGCCTCGGCATTTTGATGCGTGGAGTAGGTTATAGATATTTTTTTTGTCCCCGGCAATAGTTTGATTTTAAGGGCTTGCCCCAGTACCGAATCACTTTTTCCCAATTCAAAATGCAACGCTTCACCGCGATCATTTACCACGCTTGAAATGTCAAGCGCCTTTGTGTCCAGAATGATTTGATCACGCTCAATTTGATCGACGGACCATGTTGCTATGGCAGAAATAATCTTTGTCTCAAAGTCAACGTTTGCAATCCAGCTCAAGTGGGTTACAATGGCTTCACCGGGCCTGGAAAAAGAATGTGGATCAACTGTCATTGGTTCTGTTTTTTGCTTTTCAGGTCGGCACGCAAGTAATGCAAAAAGAAAAAAAGCCAACCAAAAGACGCCGACTTTTGTACTGTTTTTAGATTGATTCACATTCTCTGAAGTAGTTAAAAACCCCTTTCTGATCATGATTAAAAGAATATTGGTCACAAATAAACATTTTTATCCCTGTAAATTGCTATCTTAAACTCTCTAACTATTCTAAAATTCACTTTATGCGTTCAATCTATAAACTAAGTTGGATACCCTCGTTGATGGTCATAGTGGGGTTGGTATTTATTTCCTCGTGTAAGGACGATGAGAAGCCGAAATCGGAGATGGCTTTTGCAGAAACTGAACAGGATGTGGCTGAAAGCGCGGGGACCGTCGAAGTTAAGATCAATATTGACAGGGCTTTATCGGAGACAGTTGTATTATCTTATACGGTTGAGGGAACAGCAAGCAAGTATACGCCACAGGCCGGCGGAGACTATACCATTTCGCCTGAAGGTGGTTATATAACAATTGCAGCCGGCGCGACTGAGGCAACCATCGAGATTGAGATCTTCGAAGATGGAAACTTTGAGTACGACTTCGATACGGGGACAGGGAATGAGACAGTGATTCTCACGCTTACCTCGGTGGTATCGGGACCGGGTAAACTTAGCGATACAGGTTTACAATATACTCTCAACATCTATGAGGACGACATGGTAGTATTTCTCGACTGGGATGGCTCAGGTAGTGGTGATGTGGACATGGATATACTTGTTTGGTATAACAATCCCACAGACAATCCTGATCAAGGGCTCCAGATCGTTGATCCCGGCCTGGTAGGTGGCGGCGCTAATCCTGGTAATGATTCAGAAGCAGTTCTGTTACTAGGTGGTAATCCGGATGCTAATTATGGATTTAGCTACGTCTATTATGAAGGCACTGCCGACCCACTAAACTTTACCGCCACGTTCGTCAACTTAGGAGGAACGGTGAACGGATCGGCATCCGATTTACAATTTGATGGCACATATGCATTGGCCAATATAAATCCGTGGGACCAAGACACAGGCACTCTACCGCACGTGGCCCAGACCGTTACTAAATCAGGAACAGACTATACAAACCTAACTGACATTGATGTTCCTGCCACAGGGAGTCGCGGGAGAATCTTTGGAAATATGGATGGCATTAACAAGTTGACATTCAGAAACACTTCAGCCGGAGTAAAGAAGATACTGGTTCCAAAAAGTTTCCTGCAGAGATTTAAATAATTTGATTTCCTCTAAAAAAGCCGCCCAACAAAGGCGGCTTTTTTATTTTTTGATAAATCAACACTGGTTACAAAACTAATGTAAGCAATACATGTCCCTGATATTGTAGTTACTATGACGAGCGTGATAGTTAAATAAATCATCACCGGCATAATCTGCGTTAACATACACAATCCGATGAGGTTCAACACTACGCATTACTAATGGAATGTCAGAAGTAAGCAGCCAGTTCCTCCCCGACAAGGTCATGTAAACATGCCGCTTGTAGTCGTAATACACATTGTAGTCACGGAAGTATACATACCTTGTGTTTATGTTCGGATGGTGTTGCCTTATCCAGGAGTTCGTATTATAATGATAATAGCGATCATCGCTCCTTGTGTAATGGTCACCTCCATAATAATATTCGCGAACGCGTGCGTTGTCGCTCCACTCCTTGTCATGCCTGTCTCCATGGTCGCCTCTACCACGCCCATTTCTTTTTCCTTGCGAAAAGGATGATGTAACCGCTAGGAGCATCACACATATGCTTAGCATGATTCCAGTAAATTTCATTTTCATAATCGTTAAGTTTTATTTCCAACATGAATATCGTTCTGGCTTCAGATAAACAAACGAGATGCCAGAGAAGAAACACAATTAATATTTTGGTGTGGGCGGAAACGTCTCCAAATTAAGCGCCTCAAGCATCGCGGCTAATTCTCCTGAGAAAAAGGATGTCACTTCGCGCGATCAGGAAGATGTGAAAAGTGAAAGAAGCATGAAGTATTAGCCACATGAAATGATGCTGAAAGCGTCGAGCCTCAAAGACAAGAAAGTGGGATCTTCAATTATTTGCTGGCAAGTGCCTCAACCTTATATCCCTTGTCTCGGAGTAAGCTGATGAGTCCCTTGTTCCCCGTAAGATGAAAAGCACCGACCGCGATGAACTGATTTCCCAAGTTTAGAAACCCAGGCAATTTCTCCATCCATCGAACATTCCGGTCGTCTGTGAGATAAGTAGTCTCTCCAAATTGGCGTTCATATTTTTTCGATAATGCGTACAGGTCATTGAGATTTTCATCCATGTAGAGCTTGAGCAGTTTTGGAAGAACTTTGAGATTTTCTTTTTTTGACTTGACAAATGTCACGAGGTCCTCCGCTTGTTTCTCAACCGGATCATGATCGAATACCATTGTGATCTGTTCTTCCATCGTTTCAAATGTTCCGACCGGTTTATTTTTCTTTCTGGCAACAGAAGCAAAGTGACTGTCAAGCGGATGCCCGCCGTATTTATTCAGGACTTCACCATTTTCAGATTGATTGTAAGCTACCGTGAGCATGAATGTGATAAACGTAGGTTTGAACTGCGCTATCATATTGATTGGAGCTCCCATCGTCTCCTGCACTTCTTTCGATACCAGGGCATAATCCTCTTCACTCATCAGATCAACAATCTTTTTGTCAGGCATGACCATCATAAACATCATTTTCATCATCAGGGAAGAATCCAATTCAGTTTCTACAACAACACCGTCTGATTTTTCAAAAGCTGATTTTACCTTGGGAATAGTTTCCAGGTAGTCACTGTTCAGCAGGTGATAAGTTCCAAAAAGGTAAGATGGTTTTTGAAGACCATTGCCCGAAATCTTCCAAAGCAAAGCGTTATCAATGCCGGGGTGTTGCGCGAGGAGATTTTCAACACCTGTCGTTAAAACCAGAACGATAAAGATATGCCGCATGAATCGTGAAAACGTTGACATATGATTTCTCCTTTACATTGGGGCAATTGCCATTTTGCCTGGGTGCAGCTATCATTCCGGAACAACACAATTCATGATCTGATTGTGATATCTGCTAATCGGCTAATTCTATATATTTGCTGATCATGTCTGAAACAAAAACGGCAATCGAAACTCCGCTAATGAAGCAATATAATGCCATAAAGGCAAAGTATCCGGGAGCTTTGTTGCTTTTTCGGGTGGGCGATTTTTACGAAACATTCGGACAGGATGCTATAGCGGCAAGTAAAGTATTGGGTATTGTTCTCACAAAAAGAGGAAACGGATCCGCTTCGGAAATAGAGCTCGCCGGCTTTCCGCATCACGCATTGGATTCTTATTTACCAAAACTTGTAAGAGCAGGAAATCGTGTGGCGATTTGTGATCAATTGGAGGATCCGCGATTCGTCAAGGGAATCGTAAAGCGCGGTGTTACTGAATTGGTTACACCTGGTTTGTCTTTCAATGACAACGTACTGGAACAGAAGCAAAATAACTTTCTTGCTTCGGTTCATCAAGGGCGTGATCAAACTGGTGTTGCATTTCTCGACGTGTCTACCGGTGAATTTTATGTTTCACAGGGAAATGAAGAATACATTTTGAAATTGATCCAGGGATTTGCTCCGGCAGAAATTATTTTCAATAAACATTCCCGGGAAAAATTTGAAGATCTTTTTGGCGAAGATCACAGCACCTTCGCGCTTGATGACTGGGTGTATGCTTACGATTACACCTACGAAAAACTGGTCAATCAATTCAAGACAGCATCACTGCGAGGCTTTGGCATCGATGGCCTGGGTGAGGCAATTATTGCCGCAGGTGCTGTGTTGCATTACCTGGAAGACACTGAACATAAAGATACCTCGCATATAGCCGCCGTCTCGCGGATCGACGAAGACAAATTTGTGTGGCTGGATAAATTCACGATTCGAAATCTTGAAATTGTAAATCCGCAGCACGAGGGTGGCGTTCCTTTGATAAGTATTCTTGATCGCACGATAACACCTATGGGGGCTCGTCAGCTTCGAAAGTGGATGATCCTTCCCCTGAAGGATAAAACTGCCATTGAAGAACGTTTGTCCTTTGTGGAAACATTTAAGAATGAAACGGATTTATTAGAAGAGTTAGGTAATCAATTAAAGCAGATTTCGGATCTCGAACGTCTCGTTTCAAAGGTAGCGGTGAACCGGATCAATCCAAGGGAAATGATCCAGCTAAAGCGATCCCTCAAATGCATTAGCCCCATTATTGAACTGCTTCATCAGAAGTCTTCGGCTACCCTAAACAAAATGGCGGATCAACTTCACCCTTTAGAATTTCTGATTCAGAAAATTGATCACGAATTACTCGAAGATGTTTCCATCGCGTCCAATCAGGGTGGTTTGATTAAAGATGGAATCGACGCAGAGCTTGATGAACTGAGGAAAATTGCTTTTTCAGGAAAAGATTATCTGCTACAAATTCAAAGAAGGGAAATAGACCGCACTGGAATCAATTCATTAAAGATTTCTTACAATAAGGTTTTCGGATATTACCTCGAGGTAAGCAATTCCAATAAGGACAAAGTACCTGGCGATTGGATTCGAAAACAAACGCTAGTCAACGCTGAACGGTACATCACTGAAGAGTTAAAGGTATACGAAGAGAAAATTCTTCATGCCGAGGAGAAGCTCACAGCCATCGAGCAACGAATCTTTAGTGATCTCGTTTTGCACACTGCTGATTTCATTCCTCAGATACAGCAGAACGCAAAGGTGATCGCATTGATTGACTGTCTGCTCTCTTTTGCTATAGTTGCCAGGTCGAACCGTTACGTAAAGCCTTCCGTTAACGATTCACTGATCCTTGATATTAAAGACGGTCGGCACCCGGTTATTGAAAGGCAATTGCCCATCGGAGAAGCTTATGTACCAAATGATATTTATCTCGACAATGACTGTCAACAGATTTTAATTATCACAGGACCAAACATGGCAGGTAAGTCGGCTCTGCTCCGTCAAACAGCGCTGATTGTTTTGATGGCGCAGATGGGATGTTTCGTACCAGCCTCGTCGGCTTCAATTGGTTTAGTGGATAAAGTTTTTACACGGGTTGGCGCTTCAGATAATCTTTCGCGCGGTGAATCGACCTTCATGGTAGAAATGATTGAGACTTCGAGTATCCTTAACAATCTGAGTGACCGTAGTCTCATTCTAATGGATGAAATCGGGCGTGGAACCAGCACATACGATGGCGTATCCATCGCCTGGGCCATTGTTGAATATCTTCACAATCATAAAGACTTTAAACCAAAAACACTTTTTGCCACGCACTACCATGAATTGAATCAACTTCAGGAAGATCTTTCCCGCGTGAAAAATTTCAATGTGTCTGTTAAGGAAGTCGGGGATAAAATCATTTTCATGCGAAAACTGAAAGAAGGAGGCAGCGAGCACAGTTTTGGAATTCACGTCGCCCAGTTAGCGGGAATGCCAAACAAGGTGGTCTTGCGCGCCAATGAAATTCTTCACTTTCTCGAAAAAGACAAACACAAGAATGAAGGAAAAAAGAAACTGCAGGAGGTACCTAAGCCGTCTCCTCAAATGAGTTTATTCGAAGCAGATCCAAGGTTTAAAGAGATACAGGAGATGTTATCTAAAGTTGATATCAACACCGTCAGTCCTGTGGAGGCATTGCTCAAACTCAATGAAGTGTTGAGCATTTTGAAAAAAAAATAAGTGCGGAATACGATGATATTCTTAGCGCGGGTCCATTAAAACAAGAGCCCGCAGACTCAATTTGAATCCTGCGGGCTCCGGTATATCAGAAATGAATCTTTCTACGCAGCTTTTTTTACGTCGCTGATCTTTAGTTCTTTTTGTCTGGCGAGTTGGATTACCCCAATGCTGTTGAGTAGTCGAACAACGAGGTAAGTGGGATCAATCTCGTGCCAGCGTATGCCTCCAAAATTTGCTCTTGAACCATATTTGTGATGATTGTTGTGATAACTTTCTCCCATCATCAAAAAATCAAAGGGAAGGAAGTTTCTAGAAGTGTCGCCAACTTCAAAATTTCTATAGCCATATTTGTGCGCGAACCAATTAATGATAGCACCGTGAATTGGGCTAATGATAAATTGGAGAGGCAATAAAAGCCATAACCACCAGGTTGTAGCAAACTGTACATATACCATGGTATACATCGCTCCCCAAAATAATCGTGACGGCCATGAGCAGGCAAACTTGTCAAAGCTTTTCCAACGGGGAACCCCTTGCGTAAAGCGTTCGTCTACCAACATCTGATCTTTGGTGATGGCGGAATAAATCGTTTTCGTTTTCCACATCATGTTCCAGATCGTCTCATCGTACTTAGGAGAATGTGGATCATTTTCGGTATCTGCAAACGCGTGGTGCATTCGGTGCATTACACCATAACCATAAGCGCTCAGATAATTTGACCCCTGGAATATCCAGGTAAGGATGAAAAATATTTTCTCTGTCGTCTTGTTCATGGTAAAGGCCCTGTGGGACGCATATCGATGGAGGAAGAACGTCTGGAAGAAGAGAGACAGATACCAGTGGGCTACGAAAAATGCCAGAATAACAATCATGGGAGGTTTAGTTAAAGGTAATAAAATGCTATTAGCCGAAGGGCTTTAAGATGTAAGACAAGGTGTGTTTGATTTTGTGACAGGATGAATAAATTATTTTGAAGACGGGTCTTTTTTGAGTTCCTGGACCAGTTCCTCAATTTGACCAAAATTGCAGGCCCTTTTGAACGCCTCTTTCAGCTTGCTCGTATCTGGAAGTTCAATGTGTATGGAGAGTCCTTCCTTGTTTAACTTGTCCTTCGCCCGGCAAAACAATTGGCGGCAATGTTCTTTCTTTTTGTTCAAGGTCTCCTGAAGCGTCTCATAATCAACATCAAATACCTCTCTCAGGACGTAAACTGCCCGTTCGAGAGGCTGAAGTTTGGTTTGAATCGCCTTCAGTGCCGCTGACAGGTTTATTTCGAAATCAATGTGGGATAGATTTATCTCCTTGAATCTGTTCATCACATCAGGCATGTTCACGCTGTTGAACAATTCAATCTTCTTTTTTTGAAACGCCTTAAGGTGATTATGGCAATTGTTGATAACAGCCTTCACAAGGTAGGCCTTGATGTCCTCGATCTTTTTCTGGGGTTCAAGGGAAAGCCATTTCAGGAACGTTTCCTGCACAATATCCTCCGCATCCTCCTTGCACCTTACCAGATTATAGGCAATTGCATGCAGGAGGGGCTGATAGAGCGTTATGGTCTGGGCAGGTTGCATAGCTACACGAAAGACTGCAAAGATAGCTCGAAAATCAGAATTTCCAGTGATGGGACTTACAATGGGTAATATATTCCTTGAAATGGTTAAATCGCTTGCTCAGTGTTTATGAAGAGGTAGGGAAAATCCCTGATCAGGCTGACGGCGTGATCCGCAATAAGGCGGGGCGAGGCAAAATGGTCAACATGTCGCCCAAGGAAAAGTGAATACCGGCTATTGTAGTTAATTAGCGTCTCCTCGGCTATATGCCTTATCTTGTGTCGCGGAAGTATCTCTATGAAGCCGGCAGATAATGCAGAGGGAATGAGCATATTTGATCCATGTACCCCAATCACAATGTGGCTCCTCGCATAAAGCTTACACCAGTCATCTTCGTCTTGAGGAGTGAGTCTCACTTTTCTCTTATCTTCTATGATCGGTAGCAATCCACTTCTGTTGCCAATTCCCGTAGCAGCGAATCTAATGTTATCAATTCGACTTTTTATGAGCGCAGAAAGTCTGTTGATGAGATGATTTTGTCTCCAAACAAAAATCCTTTTTGACCATCCAAGCTTCACAAATACTTTAAAGAGAAAAAATTCAAAAGGATGACGATGCCAGAATCGATCTTCTCTCAATACGAAAGTTATTTGAGGTTGAACGGCTTTGAACTTCGTTAAGTCAAACCGGTCCCTTCTCAACATCGCTTTCAAGTCCACTTTGGCCAGATCAAGATGGGTAAAGGCCTTGCTCATCCACACCTTTTGAAATCTCGGCAGAAGGTTTTGCTTTATATCGTCGTCAAGACCGACTAAATGTTTTTCTATCTCATCGAATGAATGCTCGAAGGACCATATTTCATCGATTCCATCAGGGACTAACCAGCGCATGATAGAAGGTACAAAGACAATGATCGACTTGTCTGTATATTTTTTTTTCAGAACGGAGGCATTCCAGAGCTTAAAGAATACGTGACCGAAACAATTATCAAGACAATTGAGGACAATGGCTTCTTTCTTCTGATGAAGAATTTCCTTTTTGATTTTTACCTTAACTTTTGCTCCTTGAAATAATGCCTTGATCAACGGTTGTGATAGCCACCTGATCGCTTTGTCATCCGCCATGAGCATTTTTCCATGCTCATCAAAGTACATTGGAAATAACAGGTCATGGCCCACGCGCAGTGTTTGGAAAAGGCCTGCCTGGCAACGCTCACATCTGGATCTGACTAAAGTATGGATACCTTGAAATATGCAGGATTCGTAAATATTTTCCTTAGCACAATGCGGGCATTCAAGCCTTTCCTGGATTGGCGTTATGGATATCAGATCATCGTTTACCATTTTCGTATCCCCCAATGATTCAGATAATAGAGCAAAAGTGTTTTCAAGCGTTTAATTTTCGGCTTAACTCTTTCCATTAAAATGTAAGGCAATTCAGGGTTAAAAAGCAAGGCGGAATAAGAAACGTTCGAATGATTTAGAATTACTTTTTTACATAATGACAGGCAATAGCAATCAATAAAAACTTCAAATCCAAGCGTAGCCCTATGTTCAATTGCATCATTTAAATGAACGGGCTGATTGTCCTCTGATCTGGTTGCATCATTGTAAATGACTTTTTGTCCATATTTATTTTGGAGTTCCTTCAGTGCGTGCTGGTCGTCTGTTGCAACGAATAGTAAATCATAGTGGTAGATATGTTTGTCAATCATCGATAAATATTTTTCGAATTTGACAGGAGAAATTTCATCGGCATGATCCGTCAGGCGAATGTGCACGCCCAACACAGTCTTTCCTTTTAACCTGTCAATTGCCTCTTCCACGCGAAGCTTTAAATTTTTCGTGAATTCCAGATGACGAATCACTTCCTTGTTGACTTCGCGAAAATGCTGGCGACTCCATATCTTCAACGGATACAATTCGATAAATCTGTTAATAACTGGTTTGAGGTCATTGTCAATACTCTTTATCGGTTGATTAAAGTAGTAGTTCCAAAAATTCGAATCTGCTCTTTTTGAATCGGAGTATCTATAATTCAAATTGCCATAGTCAACATGATAGGGAACACTTGCCCTATGTGAAAACTGAATGCCGTAAGCAGCCTGTATGAACAATGAAAAAAAACCTCTTCCGCATTCAATGTCTTCTCTGCCACAGACGCAACCTTTTATGCCACATGTGATAACATATACGGCACGATCATCCTGGAGTTCTAAACGCCGAAGACTGTCTATTTTGCTTCGTTTTTCTTTTCCCATGGTGCTCTGGAACAATTCCCTCACAATTGTTAGTTCAATAAAATTAACTACTTGAAACGGCACCTTTTACCTACATCCGTGTTTATAAGAAATAGTTTAATGCATAACTATTTAGTTTAATAGTTAATTTTGTATTCCCATCAACTCGTTCCAGCCTCATTTACAAATAAAAGAATCTTGAGGAAGTAACAAGAAGGGATTAAAGTAAAAATGAAGCGATAAATGACTGCTCAAACAATTGAATTACCCAAGAGGAGGAAACCTCAAGTCAAAACAGAAATCGCCTTTCTGACGGTTCACCTGATTCCTTTAGCAGCGATCTGGACAGGAGCGACTTTGTTCGACTGGATCGTGTGCATTGTTCTATACCTAACCCGGATGTTCTGGGTAACGGGAGGATATCATCGTTATTTTGCTCACAAATCATACTCTACTTCACGTTGGTTCCAGTTCGTAATTGCTTTTATGGCACAAACGACTGCGCAGAAAGGAGCATTGTGGTGGGCTTCCCATCACCGTCATCACCATCGGCATAGTGATACGCCAGCTGATCCCCACTCAATGAAGCTTTATGGTTTCTGGTATTCCCACGTCGGCTGGATTGTTGGCCCTGATTTCAAAGAAACGGACTATAAGATCATTGGGGATTATGCAAAATATCCGGAGTTGGTTTGGTTAAACAAGCATTACCTCGTTCCTCCAGTTATACTTGCTATTGTCGTGACAGCACTTGGTGGCATTGTTAATGGCGGTAGTATCACCATGATGTTTACATCCGCTGGTTTGTCAACTTTGTTCATTGGCTTTTTCTTAAGCACCGTTATATTATATCACGCGACGTTTTCAATCAACTCCATCATGCATAAATTCGGAAAGCAGCGCTACGAATCAAATGATGAGAGCCGCAACAGTGTATGGCTTGCTTTACTCACCCTTGGTGAAGGCTGGCATAACAACCACCATTATTATGAAGTATCTGCGCGTCAGGGATTTTTCTGGTGGGAAGTTGATATTACT
>DASUGQ010000423.1:0-2729 GCA_036273935.1 Cyclobacteriaceae bacterium
ACGGCAAGTTCTAAACTAAACCTGTTAGCGCATGGTGGCGAAAGCTGTACTCATTGACGATAGCGACATCGATCTATTTATTCAACGAAGATTCCTGGAGGTATATAATTTCTCTCAACAACTTGTCCTTTACCGGTCGGCAGAAGAGGCATTAAACTGGCTGAAAATGCTTAATGGTGAAGCTCCGCCCGATGTGATTTTCCTCGACCTGAATATGCCCGACGTTGACGGTTTTTCGTTCCTTGAAAATTTTGATGAGCTTCCGGAAAACGTGCGGGAAAAAGCTAAAATTGTCGTCCTTACCAGCTCTAACAATAAAAAGGACAAGGAACAGGCGTTTGCCAATAAGAATGTGATTCAGTTCATCACAAAACCATTGAAACAGTCGGATATCGAAGACCTGAAGAAGCGCTTCAAAGAATAGCCAACCCGCGCTCTGACAATTCAATTCTTTATCTGTCCAGCCAGCTCTTAAAATCCTGCACACGTTCACGAGCAACAATTACATCATTGTCCTGCGAATCTTTCAATAATACTTTCAGGCGACTATTCGTATAGCTGATAATGTCGGCGATGGCGTCTGAAGAGATAAGGTATTTTCGGTTGATGCGATAAAATCGTTCAGGATCAACCATGTCTTCAAGCTGTTCAAGCGTATAATCAAGGACCAGCTTGCGGCCTTCACAAGTGGTGCAAAAAGTCGTTTTATCCTGACTATAAAAATACTGAACATCAGTGATTTCGATCGTTCGTAAATGCTCCCCTACTTTTACGACAAACCGGGTCTTGAATTTTTTCGTAAGCATTTTCATTGCTTCACCAATGCTCGAAATAAGTTTTGATTGTTCCTCCTTACTATTCCGGGCAAGTCCTCTGAATTTATTTATGGCGGCCTCCAGTTCAATTTTGTCAACTGGCTTAAGGATATAATCGATGCTATTTACTTTAAATGCTTTGAGCGCGTATTCATCATAAGCCGTTGTAAAAATTATGGGTGATGCCACTTCACATTGATCAAAGATCATAAAGCCGATGCCATCCGCTAACTGAATATCCATAAATACCAGGTCGGGCGGTGGGTTACGTGTAAACCATTCCACAGCACGCCTGACCGTATCAAGTTTTGCCAATACATTGACCCCTGGAATGATCAATCGGACCAACGACTCCAAACGCTGCGCCGCCTGTTCCTCATCTTCTATTATAAGAATATTCATATCATACTAATGAACTTCAGTTATTAAAGGCAGCCGAACTGCAAATCTTGAGGCATTCTCTTCGATGAGAACGCCTCGTTCGGACAGGTACTCATACCTTTTCTTAATGTTTTCCAATCCGATTTTGGATGATCCCTGTTCCGTATTCATTTTCCTTTGCAAATTATTCTCTACAATGAGATAATGATCATCAGCATAGATACGCACATGCAAGGGCTTCTCTTCCGAAACTTCGTTATGCTTGATTGCATTTTCAATGAGCATTTGCAAAGCCAGTGGAGCCACAAGTGAATTTGTTCCATTTAAATTGATATTAATTTTCAACTTCTCCCCAAAACGGATTTGTTGAAGGTAGACGTATGATGTGAGAAATTTCAGTTCCTCCTGAATGCTCACCACTTCCCGATCGCGGGTATCCAAAACATAGCGGTACACATCGGAAAGTTGCTTAATAAATTTTACTGCCTTGTCCTGATCTTCATACACAAGATTGGTGAGCGCATTAAGACTGTTAAAAAGAAAATGAGGATTAACCTGGCTCTTTAAATTCTCATAGCGCGCCGATAAATTCTCACGCAGGAGTTTTTCAGCATTAATATCCGCTTGCTTCCAGTTAAAAAGAAATGACCTGCTTGTCATGAATAATGTAATGACAAACGTCACTAGCACAGTGATGTAAAGCATGCTCGAAACATTACCAAGAGAAATCTTAAAAATCCATTCAGAAAGTTGTATCAGAAAAAGGGTTGCTAATACAGTGTAGACTACCATCCCAACAATGCCCGCAGCAAAACGCTTTAATGGTTTTGATGTCCAGGATATTTTTCGATCGAGATAATGGCTGAGAAATTCGTTTCCAAACCACATCATTATCCAAAGAGAAGTCGTGATGACCGCCACTTGAAAGTAAATCTTTGGCGACTCAAGACAGGTTCGACAGGTCATTGATGGAATGATCAAACCGCCTGCGCAGCAGACGATGATGGTTCTTATTTGTCCCTTGCTGATCTTCACGAATTTGCGACTGAGATGTTTATAATATCCTGCGACGGATTACTTGTTCCCTTTAACTTCGCAGGCTGTCTTAAGTTCTTCGGTCATTCCCTTTCCCCAAACCGGCGCCAATGGATTTTCCGAAGTGAAGGTATCAAACTTTTCCAATGCTTTCTGTACGGTTGAACAGGCTTCATCGGTGGACGATCCAAAAAATTGAGCTGTACCAAATTGCATCTGAGCCATTAAAGCCAGTGCTCGTGGATTCTCCGGGTTTAACACGACAGCCCTGGAAAAGGATTGCATAGCAAGGGCTGAATACTTAGGTCCGCGTGTCGAAGGATCAACGGTAAGACGCATCATGTGGACAAACCCAATCACGGCCTCAACCTCAGATTCGTTTGGCCCGATCTCCTTTGCCTTCGTGATGGCATCAAGTGCCTGGTCCAGGTACAAATCTTTTTTGACTGCATCCATTTCGCGATTAGCCATCAGGACTAACCCGAACGCCTTGTAGTA
>DASUGQ010000424.1:0-37476 GCA_036273935.1 Cyclobacteriaceae bacterium
CTTCCAGAATGTGCGTGAACGTATTTATTCTGAAGTTGAACTTTTCAGCCACTTTCATCAGCATGTTGATTTCGGACTGAACATAGGAGTGACAGGTAACAAAGCGTTTTCTGTTTAATATTTCAAGCATCGTCTCCTCCAGAAGATCTCTTCTTGGTTTGATAGCGGTTGCTTTTTCTTTAGCAGGAAGATTGTTATAGGCCGCCCACTTCTTTTCATACTCCCGTGCATTGGTGAATGCATCCATATAAACCTGTTCGACGCCCATGCGGGTGAGCGGATAGCGGATGGAGCTTGGGTTGTAACTTCGTTTCACGTTTTCACCGAGCGCAAATTTTATGAAGGGATCCGCTCCTCTAATCTTCATGTTCTCCGCCGTCTCGCCCCATCGCAGTTTGATGAGAGCCGATTGACCGCCAATGGGATTGGCTGAGCCGTGAAGCACCTGAACGGCGACCACGCCGCCGGCCAGTGCGTAGTAGATATTGATATCTTCCGGGTTGACCACATCACCCATTCGCACCATACCTGAATTTGTTGCAAGGTCGTTAATGCTGGCAGCAGCGATGTGTGAATGTTCATCAATGATGCCAGCGGTGAGATGTTTACCCGTTCCGTCTATAACCCGCGCCGTGTTGTCGGTGATATTTTTTCCGATGTGGGCGATTTTACCATCCTTCAGCAATACGTCCGTTTGATTGAGTACACCTTCTGCTTCGTTTGTCCATACAGTTGCATTTCGAATCAGGAGTGTTTGGGTCACTGGTAAAACTGAAGCGCCATGGGCCACAAAGGGATAGATAACTTCTCCTGTTTCGGATTTTTTGTGCTCGTCCTTTTTTAACTTTGTTGTATCTGTCACATCACCCGTTCGAATGCTTTGCCAACTGATCCATGTTCCATCGGGCAATTGTCCTCTTCCTTTCCACCCTGTATCCACCCTCCACCCGGACAACCTGATGCTTCCGGTTGTATCTTTCGGCGCTTTGAAACTCAACGTGACCAACTGGTCTTCAAAGGTCGAGGATACATCCATCGCTGTGGAATCGTTCACTTTGATCTTTCCTTTCTGGTTTCCAACCTCACCACTGACTTCCAGGGTAAATGTTGTATCGTCTAAGGAAAGTTTATAAATCCCGCTGAAATCCTCAGCGGGAGAATCATCGATAAAAGCAGGTTCACCCTGTATCCAATTTTGAAGGACCTTGGTCTTGCTGTCAAATAACTTTCCTGATGTGATGATAAAGTTGGCGATCATTCCTTTTTTCAGACTTCCGACCATATGATCAACTTTCAGTAGACGCGCGGGTGTGTCAGTCAATGCTTTCAATGCAGTCTTTTCAGTTAACCCATTCTCTATTGCCTTGATCATGTTCGGCATGAATTCAGCTTTTTTCTCCAGGCCGTTTGTCGTTATTGCAAAGGTGATTCGTGCTTTCTCTAATGCAGATAAATTGGTCGGAGCAAGTTCCCAATGTTTCATATCCGCCAATGATACGCGAAGGGCATCAAACGCATCTTCAACCTCGTAAGCTTTCGGGAAATTTACGGGAACGATCAAGGCAGCGTTCGTTGATTTTATCTCGGCGATTCGCTTGTACTCATCACCTGCACCTTTGATAATGTATTGCACACCAAATTCATCGCCAAGTTTGTCCGCTCGGAGTGTGCTCATCCAGTCGCTGCTCTCAAATATTTGAGGCAGTTGTTGGGTTGTCAGCCATGCTTCAAGTGACTGATCGGTAAAAGGTCTTGGATTCTGGCTACCATACCACGATGCATCGAGGTAAGTCTGTCGCAGAACGGCAATGCTGCCCATGAGTGAAATGGGGAAGGTTTGGGTGGACGTCCCCTTATCAAAGGAATAGTGAGCGCCGGCTCTTTGCTGTAAGACCACTTTGTTGTCACGACTTTCTCCCAGTGTGACGAAAGCAGACGTTCCGCGAGCCAAACCATCCGCTTTGAATGAGAGCACAGCGCCAAAGCCAACCTTCTGCATTTCTTTGGCAGCGCTGGCGTCAATGGAAAATTCTTCAGCAGCATTAAATTGTGAGTGAATCGCCTGGTTTGCATTGTAGGCTCCGGAGGTCTTCGATTCAATTTGCTCGACACCCGCAAATGGACTTCGTGACGACGTCTTAGATACAGGCGCCAAACCATAATTGGTGTAGATGTCAATCAGGGAAGGGTAGATGTAACTCCCCTTAACATCAACCAGGCTATAACCGGGGGGCACTGTGAGATTACTGCCAACCTGCTCAACCTTGCCAGCGTTGATCAACAGTGTGGCATTTTCAATGGTTGTCTGGTAGTCGACGACGACGGTGGTACCTGTGAATGCATATTTTCCCGTTCGCAGATCCTTAATATCGTTTCGCGGGAACGTCTCCTGGCCATTGCTTTCGAGGAGGATAATAAATAGAGAAAGGGCAAGCAGAATCTTTTTGATTCCGGGGACTGGTCTTGGCATGACGGTTAGGTTAATGCCGGCAAAATATTGAAAAAAAACTCAGGAAGAAATGCGAAAGATGCTGGCCATGACGAGCCAACGGGTGTTAATTGATCAGGAGATAGAATAAATTCTGTAAACCTTGCGACATTGTAATAAAAATAAGTATGAAAATTTCAGGCAAGAAAATTCTTATTACGGGAGGTGCCACCGGAATTGGAGTTGGGCTGGCTCAGCGATTTATTGAAGACGACAATACAGTAATTATCTGTGGAAGAAGGGAGTCTTCGCTGCAAGAGGCCAAAGCCAGATTGCCAATGCTGATCACCACAACCTGCGACTTGTCCATCGAATCCCAGCGATCAGGCCTATTCAACTGGATCGCTAAAAATCACAGTGACTTAGCCATACTGATTAACAACGCCGGTATTCAGCAATGGATGTCCATCGACGATGATAATTTTTATTCGAGGGCAAAGGAAGAACTGACCATCAACGTGGAAGCACCACTTCATCTGAATACGCTTTTCATGAAGTTGAAATCGCTTGAGATGATCATGAATGTAACCTCCGGTTTGTCGTTTACTCCCCTGACCAAGACGCCTGTATATTCGGCTACAAAAGCATTTCTGCATTCTTACACGATATCATTGCGAAAGCTTCTCGAGCCAAAGGGCATTGATGTTATTGAAATCATACCCCCGGCGTTGAACACCGATCTTGGGGGGAAGGGCCTGCATGATGCAGCTCCTCCGGTAAGTGACTTTATCGAGGCTGCCTTTAAGCAGCTCGACGAAGGAAAGAAAGAACTGACTTTTGGGTTCAGTGAGAAAATGGCTATGGCAAGTCCTGATGAATTGAGAATGGCCTTTCAACGAATGAATCCGTAGATCTTAACAAGCTAACTATTACCTATGGAATCGATCACCGACGAATTTATGCAGCAAATGCTGGCGAAATCAAGACCTTACGAGGTGGTGATTTTAAAGACTGGCCCAAACGATGGGGTATCAACCCGTCAAGAAATTGTCTGGGAGCATGTGCGACGAAATTTTGAATTGCGCGCTAAAGGCGTATTATCCATTGTATGTCCTGTGTTCGACAGCCCTGAAATCAAAGGGATAGGCATTTTCAATGTTGGCAGGGAAGAGTTGAAGAAGATCATGGATGAAGATCCTGGTGTTAAGAGCGGGATTTTCATTTATGAGATTTTATCATCCCGAAGTTTTCCTGGCGATGCTTTGCCGGCCTGAAATCAATCCGATCCTTTTTTGGCCAGATCTTTTTTCTGAAAGTCAATTGAGGTTGAGTTAACGCAATAACGCTTTCCGGTAAGCGTGGGGCCGTCATCGAACAAATGGCCGAGGTGCGAACCGCATCGGGCGCAAACAATCTCGGTGCGAACCATTCCATGAGATGTATCGACAACTTTCTTAATTTTTCCCCCGGCAATTTCCTTATCAAAGCTTGGCCATCCGCATTCGGAATCAAATTTCATATCCGAAGTGAACAA
This sequence comes from Cyclobacteriaceae bacterium, assembly GCA_036273935.1. Taxonomy (GTDB): domain Bacteria; phylum Bacteroidota; class Bacteroidia; order Cytophagales; family Cyclobacteriaceae; genus ZC4RG29. The sequence goes on from DASUGQ010000424.1 coordinate 3,963, forward strand.
TTCGGCGCCACACGCCGCACAGGAATAGATGCCCTTCTCATGATTTAAATAGTATTTTCCTGTAAATGGACGGTCAGTCCCCTTTTCTCTTAAAATGTAGTATTGCTCAGGAGTAAGCATCGCTTTCCACTCCTCATCGGTTCGGTTGATCTCAAATCCCGTATCCTTCGAAGCAGTTTTTTGCTCGCTATTTTTTGACTGACTGTTTACCGTACATGAAAACAATACCGAAACAGCTAATAATAACATCATTCGTTGCATAATCTCCGCTTTAAGTTCTCAGACAAAACGCACCAGGACCAATTTTAGTTTTCCCGTAAATGTCGCGCAAACTACAATTGAGCGTAATTAAAATCAAACAGAAAATGATTATATGGTCTTACCTGATTCTTAACGGATATTCGTTCAGGGACTATCGGGGCATTCTTCCCTGAGGACAGATTGCCATTGTTGTTGCTGTTGATAGGTTAACGTCTGAAGGATTTTTTCGCGATGGAAGCTTTTCACTTTTTGGATGGCTTTGACGTAGGAATCTTCATTGGCGAAATCGGAGCGATGAATACCTGATAGGGTTTCATAGAATTTCAGGTTAGCCATTTTTATGGCTGTTGTTTGTGAATCCTCAAGGTTTAATTTTTCTTTCAGCCGTAAAGCGCTCGCCGACGCGAACAGATCTTGTTGTTCCCTGGATTGTATGAAATCGATCAGGAACATCAGCAGGAAACAACTCATCACGAGGCAGAACTCAGTAATTTTAGTTTTCATAGCCGAGCTGATTATTTGGAAAAAGAAATTTATCAACCTGTATATCTGTAAGACAGGAGGACTTCAGGTTTACCACTATTTCCGGGCGGAAATATTTACACGGTAGTTTATGCCTGCTTCAAAACCTACCCAAAGCTTTCTGTTGACAAACAGATCCGACGAGTAGGAGTTAACAATGGTGTAAGGCGGAATAATTGTGTTAGCGGCTCGCAAGTAATCTGATAGCTTGATGAGTGTGCGATCGTGCGGCGTTACGAGGAACAAATCAGCGGTAACGGGAATACTTTCATCCATAAACCGATAGCGCGTGCTTAAAACGTTTATCGTCGGTCCGAATTTTAATGAAACGTTCGGGGAAAGGGCATAATGTGCCTGAATTTTAATTTGATGCTGAGTGCTTCTGAGTTCTATCGCATCCTTATAGATGATGTGCTGGTAGTAGTTGTTTATTACGAGGTCGCTCTTCTTCTCCAGCTTTGACAAAGTATAATCGAGACTGAATGACCAGTGTTTCGATTTGGAAGGTAAGAATGTTCCAATGCCGTAACCAACGCGGCTTAATTCGTTATTTACCAGGCTTGCATTGAGAATACCATGGAAGGACCTCACGCCCAGACGAAATTCCAATCCAGTATAGGTGTAGTCATTAACAAAAAAGCCAAATGAAGTGAACCACGAAGACGGTTTTGTTTTGTAAGCATTCTGATTTTGAGACATCAAAGATCGGCGGATCATGGAGTCCAGCTTTGGCCTTGCATTAACTTTTTCAATTATGGAAAGCGCACTGAACGAAAATAGCTTGCTGTCGATAGAATGATTAACAGTTCTTCTTGCGGATGCTTCGACAAAGAGTGAATCCGAAGAGAAGTTAGGAACATCCACGTCAGCCTTCTTCGCCGGTGGGATAATTTTTTTTACGTGATCACCGATTGACATTGTTTGGGTGAAGGCGGGGTTATTCTTCACGACAACATGGTCGCCAAACCATCTGAATGACAAATTCAATTGCTGCCCGATGGAAAACAGGATGTTATCGAGGGGTTGTTGGACAGCGGAATAAGAGAGCAACTTGTTTGGATTAATGTTGTTGGCGCTATAAACAAAATCAACTCCCGTTTTCTTTGTAATTTCTTCAAGGACGTTTTCAAGAGCGAGGTTATGAAAGGAAACAGTGAGTTTATCACGCCCTATGCCATCCCGGCTTTGCGCGAACGCAATGGTGGAAAAGAGGATGAGTACGCTACTCGCAACCGTTTCCCTCCAGGATGAATTCATGATCGTTTTTGGTTACGGAAAGATCTAGTGTCTCAGCGATTAACGACATCATGTAATCGGCTGATGTGTTATCAAAGTTAGCGGTAAGGCGGCAATTTTCAATGGCTTTGTTCTGGATGGCTATTGTATAAGGAAATGATTTTTCAATGCAGCGGAAGACCTCCTTGAGTCGTGTGTTTTTAAAGGAGAATTTGCGGGTGGCATATGCATAATTGTTTGGGTCGTTTACGACCTTTTCGATAATTGACGTCCCTGCTTTCGCCACCACGGTTTGACTTTGTTCAAGGAAGGCTGTATCCAGTTTCGTGATGACCATTACCTTTCCCTCCTCCACACTTATTTGAACGGAATCTTTAGCCTCGGCTACGTTAAACGAGGTCCCGATCACCCTGATATCAGCGAGCCTGGTGTGAATAATGAATGGCTTTTGCGGATCATGGGATACGTGAAAGAAAGCTTCGCCGGAGAAATTGACTTCCCGTACATTCCCTTTGAATTGCTCATCGAATGCAACTGAACTGTTTCGGCTCAGGATGACGTGCGATTTATCAGGCAAGATCACTTCGCGTTGTTCGTTTGTTGTCGTGATGCTCTTCGGCCTGGAAAAGTTGTAATCGCGCAGCATGTAATACGCAAAAGTCCCGGCAGTGAGCAGTATTAAAATTGAAGCGGCAATTTTGAGGTAAAAAGTAAATGGCCTGCTGATTTCTTCGTTTTCTTCTTTTGTGTTTTCCTTTGAAGCAATTTGCGTTCTCAAGGCAGCCCACACCTTTTCCCTATTCGGTGCGTTCGGTTTTCGAGCCGGGTAGGAGTTGTTCCATGCGGATTGAAAGCTTTCAAAGTAGGTGCGATTTTGCTGTGACTGAAGCCAGTCTTGGAGCGTCATCGCTTCTTCGGGCTCCGCTTCACCCGTGAGATACCTGATGATCAGTTCATCATTAACCTCTATTTCATTTTCATTCTTCACCATGGCTCTTGTTAATAATTTAAACGATGATGTTGCTAAGTTGTGCCCGCAAGATTTTCAGCGCTTTGCTGATTTGATTTTCGACGGTATTCACCGAAATTCCAAGTTTGTCGGCAATCTCAGCATACTTCAATTCTTCGTATCTGCTCATTTTAAAAATCAGTCTGCATTGTTGAGGAAGTTGTTCAATTGCATTTCTGATGTTGTCCTCCAGTTCTTCAGGAAAAACTTCGGGCGGTTGACTTTCATTGCCCGTCGTTGATGTTTTGTATGTGAGATGTCGTTGTCTTACGTCGCGATGTTCCAGCTGGTTGATGCAATGATTGTGTACCGCACGAAAAAGATAAGACCTGATCGATTGGGTGATGACCAGCGATGATCTTTTTTCCCACACTTTTACAAACATTCCCTGGACAATATCTTCAGCTTCATCCATATCCCGCAGTTTAGTGAAGGCGTAGTGGCATAACGCATCAAAGTAGGCATCAAATACCTGCCTGAAGTGTGCTTCACTTCCTTCTCGGATTCCTTTAATGATTTGATCTTCGGGTAGAGATGACACGATAACAACAGAATTCTACCCAAATCTATTTCATTTTTTGGGATCATGCTTTTCTTTTTTAGCGACAGGCAAAAGGGAACATACCACTACTTCAATTTGTTTTTTTTTATTAACCATGGATGAAATCCACTCTCTGTCACTTTTCAAATTTCATCATTTGAATTTTGAAAAGAGGGAGAATGAGACAGCAATGGAAAAAACAACGATGATCTGACGCTGTTCAGCCATCAGCGACAAGTGATGGACAGATTATTTTTTCTATAAATAAATCTACACCTTTGGTTCAATCATCAATCCACTTGTAATCATATTTAGCTATTATGAATTGGTTTAAAGGAACGATTATCCTGGTCATCTCTCTTGTCGGTTCCAAAATCTCTCTCGCCCAGGCCATCAATCACCTTCCCAGGTGGCGTGCTGGCGGAGATGATTTGGTTACGAATGACTGGCTTATTGTTCCACCAAAGGAAAAGGCCCAACTGTTTCAATCTGCCGATGGTAAGGACATCATCCTTTACAATGGACTGGTAAAGCGGAGTTTCCGGATAACGCCTAATGTGGTGTGTACCGACTATAAAAACATGGTCAACGGGCAACAGTTATTACGTGCTCTTTCACCTGAAGCAAGAATTGTTATTGATGGTAAGAAATATAATGTTGGAGGTTTAAGGGGACAAAAAGAAAAAGCGTACCTGTTGCCAGCCTGGTTGGATGAACTTAAAACAGGAGAAGAAGATTTTCATTTTACTGATTACACTACGGGAGAAATTTCACCCTACATCAAATGGAAGGCTACGACCTGGGCGATGAATAAAAACCAGCCAACGGGAAAGTCTATTACATTTAACTATGAATCATCACAATCTCAGTTTAAAGGCTTTATCATAAAAATCCATTACGAATTATACGATGGCTTGCCTTTAATCGGCAAATGGTTGTCCATTGAAAATAACAGTTCCCATTCCTTCAAACTGAACACCGTGGTGAACGAAATCCTTGCTGTAGTTGAAGAGGAAAGTGCCGTCGTTGGTCGTCCTGAGTTGATGAAGAAACAAAGTAGCATTTATGTGGAGACGAATTATGCTTTCAACAATGCGATGCGTTATGATCTAAGCGATCAGACCCTGCACTGGAAGATTGACAGTACATACACGTCGCAAGTCAATTATGATTACAATACACCCTGCGTGCTGGAAGTTTATCCGGAAAAAGCTCCCGGAATCTTTTTGAACGCCGGAGAAACATTCAATTCAATCCGGACCTACGAGCTTTTGATGGACAGTTATGATCGCGAACGCAGGGGGTTGATCATTCGTAAGATGTACAGAACGCTGGCACCCTGGACGACGGCGAACCCCATCTTCATGCACCTCGTAAGTAAAACGGACGACGAGGTAAAAAACGCCGTTGACCAATGTGCAGCTACAGGATATGAAGCGCTTATTCTCAGTTTTGGCAGTCATCTCAACATGGAAGACTCGTCGGCATCAAACATTCAAAAGTGGAAATCGCTTACTGATTACGCTCATAGCAAAGACATCCTGATTGGTGGTTATTCGCTGTTCAGTTCGCGAAGGATAAGTGATGAGGATGATGTAATCGATCCAAAAACCGGCCGGCCCGGAGGGGCATTCTTCGGAAATGCGCCATGCTTTGGAAGCAAGTGGGGACTTGCCTACCGCGATAAGATCAAATACTTTTTTCTGAAAACGGGATTCGACATATGGGAGAATGACGGACCCTATCCGGGCGACGTTTGCGCGTCGACAACACATCCGGGTCATATGGGACTGGAAGACAGTCAGTGGAGGCAGATGGAAATTCAAAAAGATCTCTATCACTGGCTGAATGAACGCGGTGTTTACATTAACGCACCCGACTGGTACTTCCTCGACGGGACGCACAAGACGGGGATTGGCTATCGCGAAGTAAACTTTTCATTACCAAGGGAAAACCAGAAGATCCTGAATCGGCAAAATATTTTTGATGGAACATGGGACAAGAATTCATCCATGGGATGGGGCTTCGTTCCACTGACGCGCTATCATGGTGGAGGACCCGAGGCTGTGCTTGAGCCATTGTCTGCTCACCTGAAGGATTATGAGCAACTGATGATGCAATATTATGGCGCTGGCGTGCAAGCCTGTTATCGAGGGCCGAGATTGTATGACACGGACGAAACAAAGGAAAAGGTGATCGAGGTGATTCGCTGGTACAAGAAGTATCGTGAAATTTTGAACAGTGACATTATTCATCTGCGCCGCGCGGATGGAAGGGACTGGGATGGAATTATGCACGTCAATCCGCAATTGAAAACGAAAGGATTGGTCATGCTCTATAATCCCACACAAGAAACCATCACCAGAAAGATCATGCTACCCCTTTATTATACAGGCCAGGCGACGTCTGTTTCCATCCGGGAAAAAGAAGGTAGGCAGAAAACCTATGCCTTAAACAGGGAATATGAAGTTGAGCTAACCGTCAACCTTCAGCCGGATTCCTATTCGTGGTGGGTGATCGAGTAAGTAATGTATTAATCTTTCAATCCATACTTTGCAATTCCGATTTCCAGCCCTCGTAATTCGGCGAGACCTTTCAATCGCCCGATGGCGGAATAACCGGGATACGTTTTTTTCCTCAGATCATCCAACATCACATGTCCATGGTCAGGACGCATGGGAATAGATTTACCAGTTCGTTGCATGAGCCTGACCACTTCCCGCACGACACCTGCCATGTCGGTGTCTCCATCGAGGTGATTGGCTTCGTAGAAATTTCCTTCGCTGTCACGTTTTGTATTGCGCAGATGGAGAAAGTGAATGTTGTCCCCCAATCGATTGACCATTCCCGCAAGGTCATTATCAGCCCGCGCGCCATAAGACCCAGTGCAAAAGCAAAGTCCGTTAGCCGGAGAGGGGGCTGCCTGGATCAGTTCTTTAGCATCTTTCTCGGTGCTGACAACACGAGGTAATCCAATAATCGGGAAGGGAGGATCATCAGGATGGATCGCCATTTTCAATCCCACTTCTTCAGCAACAGGAACAACCTGTTGTAAGAAGTAGAAAAGATTTTCCTTCAGCTTAGCGGCATCGATATGTTCATAAGATTTCAGTGCCTTGAGAATTTGTTCTTCTGTGAAACGCTCATCACTTCCCGGCAGTCCTAATAATGCATTGCGATAAAGAATTTCTTTTTCGTCTGCCGTCATACTTTTGAAGCGTTTTTCTGCGCGTGCCTTATCTTCAGCGCTGTAGTCCTTTTCCGCGCCAGGTCTCTTTAATATGAACAAATCAAATGCGAGGAATGCTGCTTTTTCAAAGCGCAACGCTTTACTTCCATTCTCCAGTGTGAAGAACGGATCTGTTCTCATCCAGTCCAGGATAGGCATGAAGTTGTAGGTCACCACTTTCAATCCGCATGAGGCGACATTGCGCAGACTGATTTTGTAGTTTTCAATGTGTTGCTTGTAATTGCCCGTATGTTTTTTTATGTCTTCATGAACCGGCAGGCTTTCGATTACTGTCCATGTCAGCCCGGCTGCTTCAACAGTTTGCTTTCTTTGATTGATTTCATCTACGGTCCATACTTCTCCAACGGGAATGTGATGGAGGGCGGTCACTACCCCGGTACATCCGGACTGCAAAATATCCTGTAAGCTTACGGGGTCATTGGGTCCGAACCACCGCATTGTTTGTTCCATTAAGATCATATAAAAATTTGGTTATTACATTTATTGAATCTCCATCGTTCCTTTCAATCATTCTCATTACCACCTTGGTCGAATTCCGGGCGCATAGGGGAATGAGAGTTTTTCATAGTAGTCCAGAGTGTGTTCTGGCTTTTCAAGTTCCGCAGGGATCGGCAATTTTGAAAATGTCTGGAAATATAGCAAACATGAATTCCTCCAGCGGACGGCCTCCTTTTCCTGGATAGTGAGCAACATTTTTACGTGATTGAAGCGATCATTGTCAATTTTATTCTCCAGGCCACTCCAGGTTTTTTGCATCCAACGAACAGAGTCCACTCCCCTCGAATACTTGTAACACAGTGCATCCCACAAAGATTTGCCTGATTTTGTCTTGTAGTCCCACTTTACGTGATGAAACCAAAGAAGATATTTTTCGGGGCACAGCTCAAGTGAGGAGAATATTTTTTCAACAGGCGGAAAATACTGGCTCACGGCATTGCTTCCGGTGGCCGTCCGATCAAATCCGATTCCTGTACTGTCTGCGCGATGGTAATAAACTGAGGTCCAGTCCGCACGTCCTGCGTTTACCCACGGGCCTGGCCCATAATGATGCCCGACACCCATGATGTGATGAAGCCCGAGCGGTGTCATGTAATCAACGACGGTTTCTCTCGAAGTGAGCATGATGGATTTAATAGGAGCAATGGTTTCAGTTTTATTATTGAAAGTCATCCTGATCCATTCATCAGCGATTTGATCGGCGGTTAACTGATGATCCCAGGCAAGGCGTCCGAACGAATACCAATTCGCCTGACCGAAAGGATGTCCGCACCAGTTACGGTCTGTGCCAATGTTGGCAACGCCGCACATTCCGGAAAGTGAATGATTGTCCAATGTACCATCAATTACCTTAGCAACAGTTGAGCCCTGACCTTTGGCATAGGTATCGGAGTCAAGACATTCTTTAAATAGCGTGGCCAGGTATACCAGGTGCGTGGCGAAGCCCAGGTATTCTTGCGTGATCTGAAACTCCATCATCAGCGGAGTTTTTGGCATGGCCCCAAACAACGGGTGAAAAGGTTCTCTGGGTTGAAAATCAATTGCACCGTTTTTTACCTGCACCAATACATTTGGTTTCAAGGTTCCATCAAGTGGTTTGAATTCATTATAGGCTTGCTTGTGACGATCGTCGGGAACGTTATTATCGTAAACAAAGGCGCGCCACATCACCACGCCATGGAAGGGTTCGAGTGCTTCGGCCAAGATGTTTGATCCGTCGCCATGTGTTCTTCCATAGTTTTGAGGTCCGGGCTGGCCTTCGGAGTTAGCTTTCACCACGAAGCCACCAAAGTCGGGTACGTATTTATAAATCTCAGCAACTTTATCTTTCCACCATTTTCTTACGTCCTGGTCAAGCGGATCGGCTGTCTTGAGGCCGCCTATTTCAATCGGCGCGCTGAAACGGGCCGTGAGATAGATTTTTATACCATAAGGGCGGAATACATTTGCCAGGGCTGCAACCTTCTCCAAATAGGGGGGTGTGAGTACGAGGGCGTTTGCATTGACATTGGTAACAACACTGCCATTGATTCCGATGGAAGCATTTGCCCTTGCATAGTCCTTGTAGCGGGGATCGATATAATCGGGAAGTTTGTGCCAATCCCAAATCGAAAACCCTGCATACCCACGTTCTACTGTCCGATCGAGGTTGTCCCAATGGTTGAGTATCCGTAGTTTGACTCTTGGGACACTTTGGATCGAGAGATCACTGATATTTTGTTGTGTTTGAAGTAAGCGCAAGAAGTGAAATGTTCCGTACAGGACCCCGACATCCCGCCTGCCTGTAATGACAATAACCTTTTTCCTGTTAATCGTAGTTGTGAAAATCAGGTAGCCTTCGTCACCAAGGCTTTCCACATTTTTTATAAAGTCAAGTTTAGATAATTCGGGGGAGTTCGCGTTTCCAATGATTACGACGCCATCAGTTTTGATGGTGCTAACACCGGAGATTGAAGATCCGAGCAATCCGCCAAGGCCAAGTTGGAGTTCTTCTTTTGCCGCTGTCATCGTTGGTGTGTTTCCGATGGCCATCCAATTTTTGATAGCCTGCCGATATTCGCCGACCTTCTGAGCGTTGTCCACTTTATCGTAGCGCAACCAAAGGCGGTACCCGTCTTCGGCTTTTAGACCCAGGGTTGTGCCGGTTAGAACCAAGGCCAGGAGAAGCTTTCTTAGTATTGTCATGGTTGTAAGCGATTGATATAACGCTGAAAATCAGCATTTCAAATAGGTCAGAATTTTACAGATTTTTTAATCAATGTACGCAACCGATTGCGTAATTATTTTTATTTTTGAAATATGTTGTCCGCGAAAATGGTGAGAAAAATCAACGGATCAGTGCTCCTGTTGTTGCTTGTAATTGCTTTTTCTTGTGGAGAGGATGACGATACTTCCAGCGCAAATAACACGCCCTCCGATGCAAAAAAAATTATCATTAATCCATCTATAACTCACCAGGAAATGGTTGGGTTTGGTGCCGCACTAACGTGGTATTCGAATCGACTGGCCTCGAGCAGCAGCAAGGATGCCATTGCAAAATTACTCTTTGAAGACCTGGGTGCTGACATTATCCGGTTCAAGAACTGGTATTATCCGGACGACTATCCAACCAATAAGGGCACTACTTCCATGAGTGATGATATCTCAGGAACGATGTTTATTTCAACCAACGAGATCTATGATCTTGTAAAATCTCATGACCCCACCATCAAGATACTATTATCGTCGTGGGGCCCGCCGGCCGGGCTGAAAAGTAACGGCAGCTCGCGGGAAGGAACCCTTAAGAGCGACGCGAATGGTTTTATGTATGATGCTTTTGCTCAATATTGGGAAGACGTTCTTGATTACACGCCTTTCAACCCGGATTATATCAGTATTCAAAATGAACCCGGTTACATCAATGCCGGATGGACTACATGCCAGTGGTCGGCCACAGAGACAGCGTCCCTTCCCGGTTACGACATTGCTTTTGACAAGGTTCATGAAAAAATTCAAGGCAGAGGGAATCCACCGTTAATGATAGGGCCTGAATCACCTGACACGAATTCATTCTCTTCTTTTGCAGAAGCCTTGAAGGGTAAATCCAATCTGAGTATGTTTGCCTATCACCCTTACAACATCAATGGCAGCACACCTTCAGCGCAGATCAGTCAGGATCTGCAAGACATCAAAAGTTATGACGGTAAACCCAATCTTATGACCGAGTTCTCCGATAATCTATCCTGGCTCAATACTGCAAGTTTTATCAACAGCACATTGACGGAGGCCAACTCCTCAGGATATATATATTGGAAAATGGTGTGGGCACCTCCCTTATCCTCTAACCCCGACGTAGCCATGATCTCCATTGGTCAAAGCGGCCATTACGCCGTTACACCCTACTACTACCTGATAAAACATTTTGCCAGGGACATTGACGCCGGTTATCAAAGAATAGATGCTACTTCTGAAAACAGTTCATTACTTGTGTCAGCTTTTATCAATCCATCACAGGATAAGATTACTATTGTAGTTGTCAATCCTGGAAGTAAATCTGACATGGACATCGGGCTTGCTGGTGGCGGCGCGATTGAAAGTATAACGGTAAAACAAAGTAAGGAGGGATCGTTATACAAAACGCTGGACAATGTCAGTCCGGACAAAGCTATAACATTGAAGGGCAATCCATCACTACAATTGTCTTAAGTATCTGATAGCCTAAACCAAGCACCATCGCATCATGAAAAATCGTCTGCTGCTTTTCGGGATCTTCATCACCAATATTTTAGTTGCACAGACAGTTGATGTGCGGTCAACTGTTTATCAGTGGAATGATTTGGACGCTGTCAAAGAAACCGGGAGGGAGCGACGCCAGATTCTTGAAGGCACTACGACGGATCTTTCCCATTTATCGATCCACGCATCAACTTTGGAACCCGGCAAGGCGCCTCATGCACCTCATTCGCATGCGGATGAAGAGGAATTGATTATTGTAACGGCGGGGAAATTGAAAGTCACCATTGATGCTCAGTCAAAGGTCATTGGTCCGGGAAGCGTCGCTGTTGCCTTGCCCGGAGACATTCACGGTTTTGAGAACGGAGGAGATGTGCCTGTTACCTACTACATTTTCAGATACAAGTCTAAATTACCCATTGATCTTGATCGAAGTAAGCAAGCAGGCGGATCGTTCATTGTAGATTGGAACGATATTGTATTCACTCCCCATGACAAAGGAGGAATCCGACACTTCTTCGAAAAACCAACTGCGATGTTCTCACGGTTTGAGATGCATGTCACTACCCTTAATGCGGGTTTAAAGAGTCATGATCCTCATACCCATCGTGCAGAAGAAGTTATTTTGCTGATGAAGGGCAATGCAGAGATGCAAATTGCCGGGAATCATTTACCAGCATCGCCGGGTGCCCTGATCTTCTTAGGATCTGAGATACCGCACGCGATCAGGAATACCGGAGAAGAACCTTGTGTTTACTTCGCCTTTCAATGGCAATAACCATATATTTTAGGTAATATGTAGGTCCATGGTTAGTCAAGGTCGTAAACCACACTTATAATTTAAATCATCACCCAAACCTATAATCCTCCATGAGTACAATGAAGAGCTTTAACTTTTGTAAACACTGGTTACATAAGTCAATTGCAGTTTTCCAGATCGCATTTTTTTTATGCTCGTGTAGCAAGAAAAATGAAAATCAAAACTTCCCTTTCATGGATACCTCTTTAAGCGTGGAGGATCGCGTTGATGACCTTGTTGGTCGAATGACATTGGAGGAAAAGATCAGTCAGATGTCCAACAGCGCTCCTGCCATTGAGCGCCTGGGCATACCAGAATACAATTGGTGGAATGAGGGGCTTCATGGGGTTGCCCGTGCCGGACTGGCTACTGTGTATCCTCAGGCAATTGGTTTAGGGGCTACCTGGGATGAGGACCTTATGTTTAAGGTATCGACTGCTATTTCTGATGAAGCGCGGGCAAAACATCACAACTTTGTAAACAAAGGAAAAAGATTCTTGTACCAGGGCCTGACGTTATGGTCCCCCAACATAAATATCTTTCGTGATCCGCGATGGGGCAGGGGCCAGGAGACCTACGGTGAAGATCCATACCTTACCGGCAGACTTGCAGTTCAATTTGTAAAGGGACTCCAGGGTGATGATCCCAATTATTTCAAAACGATTGCCACCGTGAAACACTTCGCTGTTCACAGCGGTCCCGAGCCTGAACGACATTCATTTGACGCTGTCATTAATCAACGTGATTTTCAAGAGACGTATCTTCCACAATTTGAAATGGGGATCAAAGAAGGGCACGCTTACTCGATCATGTGTGCTTACAACCGGCTAAACGGAGAAGCGTGTTGTGGCAGTGATAAGTTGCTCACTGATCTCTTGAGAAAAGACTGGGGTTTTCAGGGCTATGTTGTATCCGATTGTGATGCAGTGGAAGATATTTACCAACATCATAAAATTGTTGCTACACCGGAGGAAGCGGCAGCGTTGGCTGTGCGTTCCGGCTGTGATTTAAGCTGTGGAAAAGTATTCAAGTCTCTGAATGAAGCGGTAGATGAAAAACTGATCACCGAGGAAGAAATTGATGTTGCTGTCAAGCGTCTTTTCACCGCGCGATTTAAACTGGGTATGTTTGATCCGCCGGAAATGGTGAAGTACGCGCAAATCCCTTATGCCGTTGTTGACAGCAAAGAAAATAAGGCCCTTGCGTTACAGGCCGCGAGGGAGTCAATTGTACTATTGGAAAACAAGGGTAATCTCTTGCCGCTGAAAAAGGAAAATGCAAAAACAGTAGCCGTTATCGGACCGAACGCGGATCAATGGCTGATGCTTCTTGGCAATTATAATGGCGTTCCCTCGGATCCGATAACTCCTTTGCGGGGCATTCGCGAAAAACTGGGAGCGCAATCAAAAGTTCTGTTTGCTCAAGGCTGTGAATTGGCGGAGGGGATGCCGATGTTCTATACCATTCCTTCAAATTTACTTTACAGCGATGGAAGCAAGAATGGCGTCAACGCGGAATATTATAACAATAACGACTTAAGCGGAGATCCCCTTTATACTACACTGGAACCCAACCTCGATGCAAACTGGTACGACAAAGCGCCACGGGAAGATATGGATGACGACAATTTCAGCGTTCGATGGACGACAGAACTTGTACCCGATCAAACCGGAAAATATCAATTGGGATTCATTGGTACCTGCAATACGAAGCTTTATCTCAATGATAGTCTTGTGGCAAGGACCGTTTATCCTTTTCGCGACGAGTATGGCGATCCGCGTTTAAGGAAATCGGATCCCATTGAGCTTGCAAAAGGAAAACGTTACAAGATAAAAGTTGAAGCCATTGAATCCTTTGCTGATGCGCAAGTGCAATTGGTTTGGGCGGCACCAAAACCTGAGCTGAAGAAGCAAGCCCTGGAAATTGCTAAACAGGCTGATGTTATTATAATGTGTATGGGAATTACTTCCCGGATGGAAGGAGAGGAGATGGACGTCGTTATTGACGGGTTCAGGGGAGGTGATCGAACCAAGCTGGATCTGCCCGGCGTGCAATCGGAACTGATAAAATCAATTCATGCGTTAGGGAAACCTATTGTTCTCGTTTTGCTGAACGGAAGCGCCTTGGCTGTCAATTGGGAAAAGGAAAATATACCCGCCATCATCGAAGCCTGGTATCCCGGTCAGGCTGCCGGCCAGGCAATTGCGGATGTTCTGTTTGGCGATTACAATCCGGGCGGAAAATTACCGGTAACATTTTACACGTCCGAACATGATCTGCCCGCTTTCGATGATTACTCCCTGACAAAGCAGACGTATCGTTACTTTAATGGGAAACCTTTGTATCCATTCGGTTACGGATTAAGTTACACGACCTTTGTTTATGACAACCTCAGATCGAATGATGGCTATCACGCAGGGGATACTGTTCGAATGGCAGTTGACGTTAAAAACGATGGTAAGGTGGCCGGGGATGAAGTGGTACAGCTTTATGTTTCAAACAAATCCACAAAGGTCCCCGTGCCCATCAAATCTTTGAAGGGATTCAAAAGGATTCACCTTGAGCCAGGAGAAGTGAGGACTGTAAACTTCGTTCTTTCACCGGATGCATTTTCGGTGATTAATGAGAACAATAAAAGAGAAATTCTTCCGGGAGAGTTTGAAATATTTGTCGGGGGAGGGCAGCCATCAAAAGAAATGATCCAGGCTACCAATGGTATCTTAACTGAGGTTGTTCTTCAATAGAAGTTCCACGAAAATCAAATTACTTCTTCTCCGCCTGAAAGGGCGATGCGGGTAGTCCATCTTTATTATAGAGGTTGGCGCTTTGTGGGTTATCCGCCCAGGCATAACGCACAGCCACTGGATTTTTGATTTGACTGCTCCAGACGATCACCTTATTACCTTTGATCTCCGTGTCAGCCCACACGAATTTTTTATCCGGACCTGCAATGGAAAAATATTTTAATCCATCTGCACCTTTTGCCATGATCCCCTTGCCGACATTATCAAAAGTGATTGTGATTTTGTTTCCCCTGACCTTCAATGACTTGTATGTGGGGCCGGAAGACACGACGTCTTTGTTTCCATACGCAAGCTTTTCTGCAGCCAGGGCGAGTCGTTTCCCCACGTCTTTTTTGTTCAGTGGATGAATGTCATTCCATTCGCCGAGATCAATTGTTACCGCCATAGCTGTATTTGGAATACTCAGCGTTTTGCGTTGTGCTTCTCTTAATTCGGCCCAGTCACTCTCAACGGCTTCAGCCGTTGGTTCCATAAAATTAGCCAGTTGCACAAACAGAAACGGGAAGTCGCCCTGATTCCATTTTTGCCGCCAGTTGATGATCATTGCGGGAAACGTCTTTTCATATTCCTTTGCCCGTGAAGTATTGGATTCACCCTGGTACCAGATCACGCCTTTAATGGAATAATTTAAAAGAGGTGAAATCATTTTGTTGTAAAGGCCTGCTGGCTTGAATCGAATGGTTGTCTGATTTTCAATCGGAGGCATTGTAGTTCCTAATTTATATTTCCATGTACCTTTCAGATCAACGGTGTCGTGGCCAACAGCCAGGTAGTAAGGTTTGTCCATGACAAAACCTCCGCGGCCCCCGCTATTGATGACTCTGACGGCGATCGTGTTTTCCCCTTCCTTCAACAGATCCGGACCGAATTGGTAACGCCGTGGTGGATATTGATATCCGGTTGTACCCACAAAAGTTCCGTTAACGAAAACTGAATCCTGGTCAATGATTCTTCCCATCCATAGTCTTGCAGGCTTTCCGACCATCGAAGCTGGCACGTTGATTTTTTTTCTGAACCAAAAAGAGCCATTAAGAGGACCGTTGGTTCCGTCCGCCCACTGGCCGGGTATGTTCATGTTGCTCCACTGATTGTCATGAAGGGTCGGATCGGTATATTTTATTCCATCCTCTGAAATTCCTTTATCCTTTTCCAGCATTTGGCTGTACCAGTTGTAATTTATTTTCTTATTCGTGGCCTCAATGTCCTCTATCAGTTTTTCATCTTTAAATTTCTGCAGTTCGGCATACAGATCAGGGAATTTGATCAGGACGTCTTCACTAATCCAGGCCTCAACGGGTGAGCCACCCAGTGCCGAATTGATCAGTCCGACAGGAACATTGTGTTGCTCATTAATTTCCCGGGCAAAAAAATAAGCCACGGCAGAAAATCCAAGGACGCTTTTTGGATTCGCGGATTCCCAACTTCCTGATTCAAGGTCAGAATTTTCTTTTTTAAAATCATATTTGTCCGGGACCAGGAATTGCCGGATGTTTTTATTTTCAGAATTTTCAATGATGGAGCCATACTTTTCTTTCACCCGCTCCACGGTCAGTTCCATATTTGACTGACCCGAACAAACCCAGACATCACCAAAAAGAATATCCCTGATCTTTATTTCATTTTTTCCAGTCAGGGTCATTTCATAGGATAAGCCGGCTGAGTGAGCCGGAAGAATAATTTCCCAGTTGCCATTTTCATCAGCACCCGTTCGGTAATGCTCATTGTTCAGGGTAAGCATTATGCTTTCGTTAGGTGACGACCATCCCCATATTTTCACATTTCTGTCACGCTGTAAAATCATTCCGTCGCTGACCAGTCGTGGCAATCTGATTTGAGCGACAACGTTGATGTTCAAAATAAGATAAAGTATAAATAAGATCGGCACTCTCATCATTCGCTTTATTTCCGTTTAAAAATTCACTACTTCCCAATACGCTTTTTTGGGTTTTAGTTCCTGGTCGAATAAGAGGGGATAATTTTTTCGTCCACGTACGGGAAAGTTATCCAGCCAGGAGTGTTTGTCGGAAATGTTCCAGAATGTCACTGAAGACAAATTGTTTTTATTTTCGCGAAAGACAGTAAAAAATGTTTTGTATTGATCTATTTGTTTTTGCTCCTTTTCACTCGTAAAGGTGTCATCCTCACCGTCTGTCTTGTTTCGCCTTTCATGTTCGCTTTTGTAAACTGAAATATCTAACTCGGTTACCTGAACGACCATACCTAATGAAGCGAATTTTTGAATGGATTCTTTGACGGCATCTCCAGTGGGTTCATAGATTGACCAGTGTCCCTGAAGGCCCACGCCATGGATGGGTACTTTTGCGTCTGTTAATTTCTTCACCATTGCATATATTCTGTCACGTTTGCCCGGGCTTTCAGTGTTGTAATCATTATAAAACAATAAGGCATCAGGATCAGCTTCGTGTGCGTACTGAAATGCCTTTGCAATAAATTCTTCCCCGCAGATTTTAAGCCATGGCGACTCGCGATAGAACTTGCTATCGTTATCATCGATTGCTTCATTCACGACATCCCAGGCATAGACTTTGCCCTTATAACGGGTGACTACACTCGTGATGTGATCCTTTAACCTTTTTAACAGCACTTCCTTTGACACATCATTTCCGTTTGCGTCCTTGAACAGCCAGTTTGGCGTTTGATTATGCCAGCATAGTGTGTGCCCTCTCACCTTCATTCCGTTCTTCACAGCGAAATTCACAATTTCATCGGCGGGTTGCCAATTGTATTTATTTTCCTCCGGATGTATTGGCCCCATCTTCATGGCGTTCTCAGCGGTGAGGCTGTTGAAATGTTTGACGATCAGATCGGCTTCAGGGCCCTTCAGTGCCTGGGGTGATACAGCGACGCCAACGGTGAAATAGTTTTTATAATAATCTTTCAGTCCCTTTGCCTCATCCCCTTGCCCGGACGTAGTTGTTGATAGTTGTGGTTGTGAAAAAGCGGTTGAAGTACAACCAATAATGATGGCGAGAATTATGAGATTTAGTTTCATGAGAAAGGTGTTTATGGATTAATTCGAAGTGATCAGGGCTGGTTTTTTGGTAAACGATAGTAGCTTTCGGGTGGGCCTAAATAACTTGGCTTTGCGCCGGTAGTTTCTACCAGAAATTTTTGTAAGGCTATTGCGGGATCAACTCTCCAGAACTTAACGATGTGGCTCCCCGGTTTAGTGACAATATGTTTGGAGACCGATTCAATGATATTATCGGCAACTGATTTTTCCCATGCTTTATTCGAGGTATCAGGGTGAATGTTGATGATTTGCGGCTTCTCATTATCGATGGAGATAGCATAGCGAAGTCCCCCGTTATTGTGAAAGTCTATCGTCGGTGAGATGAAAGTAGTTATTTTGATTTCACCGCTATTAAACAGGTAAATGGAATATTCCAAATGAGGACTATCACTTTCAGGCAAGTCGCTTTCGGCTGTGACCGGGAAAGTCGTGACCGCTGAAAGTGTCCGCCCGAGATCAGGAAGGAGTTTCCATGTTGCGGAAGGCGAGTTCAGTGCTTTCGTATAATGTGCTGATTCGATTGACACATAGCCGTTAGCTTCAACATGGCCCAGGAGTTGGTCGGGCTTTGGTTCTGACGGATTGTACACCGTTGTATTAACATTAACCTTTTTTCCATTTTCGCCCGTAATGACAAATAAAACGGAGTGCGTTCCGGCTGGTACGTTATTCCAATCAACCGTTACTTCGACGCGCTGTTCTTTTTCAAGTCGTCCTTCCTTTGGCGTAACCCTCGCCCAGGGTACATTGGCGGTTATGCTATAATTGAAAGGTGTGATGCCCCTGTTGAAAATTTCAAGATAGTGTTGTTGTTGATTGTAGCGATCAAAGGACGGAAGCACGGCTGTTGTATTTTCATTTGGCCACCAGAGCGTTGTGCCTTCAACGGCGACGCCCATGTCTGACGCTTCAGGTAAAGTGATTCGCTTCAAGTCGGGCAGGACATCCTTTTCAGGTTGTTGCCAATAGGTATAGCTGATGTGGGTCTGATCCATCATATGGTTCCACTTTCCATTCGCCATTACCTTATTATAATAATGAGCGAGTTGAGCGTCTTTGTTGAACAGATCTTCAACACGATCGGCAAGTTCATTTGTACTTGCTCTGCCCTGCTGCGAATACAGCCTGTTATGCCCCGTTGTGATGTGCAATTCATTCAGGTTGGCGCAAGCTTTGACAGGGAACAACACCAATTGAAAGTATGCGTCTTTGTATTGCGGCGACAAGTTTCTATAAATATTCTCCGCATCTTCAGCCAGTTGATTGTATTCCTTAACGATTGTTTCCGATTCCCTGTAATTGACAAGACTGTATGTTTCAGGTGACAGCAGTTCCGGTTTTCGTCGTGAATTAAATTTAGTATAGGTTGAAATGATTCGTGCAATCTCAGGTGCATACTGATCGCCAAACTGATAAGCCGCCCATTGTTTTGTGAAATCATCGAGGTTGTCCTGATTCCACTTAGTTGGATCCCATGCATAGTCGAGAAAGAAATCGATTGGAAATTCCATGGGCTTAATGTCGCCGACATTAACGATCCAGATTCTGTTTGCTCCATACTGATAGGCGAGATTCATTTGTTCCCACACGCGGGTGATGGGGTTGGTATTTAACCATTTGTAATTCCGGGGTCCTCCAACATAGTCGTAGTGATAGTAAATTCCGTAGCCCCCTTTGCGAGGTGCGTCCTTCATCTTTGGAAGCTTGCGGATGTTTCCCCAATTGTCATCGCAGAGCAATAGCGTGACATCCTCTGGTACCCGCATACCATTATCGTAATAATCCTGCACTTCTTTATAGAGTGCCCAGACCTGGGGTGTAGCCGTGACATCTTTGCCTGTGACTTCGGCAATAATTTTGCGTTGATCGTTAACAATTTTTTCCAGAAGAGCTGTATTTGTTTCTGCGCTCATGGCCATATCGCCGTCGCCACGCATTGCCAGGGTAACGATGCTTTCGTTGGTGCCCATGCGTTTGATTCCATCTCTCCAGAATTCCCTGAGTTTTTGCTCATTGGTTGCATAGTTCCATTCGCCGCCACCTGCACGTTGCCATTCTACATGAGCTCGCATCATTGGTTCATGATGAGATGTGCTGAGCACTATGCCATACTCATCAGCAAGCTTTGGACTAAGCGGATCATCCGAATAAATACTTTGACCCCACATGGCCGGCCATAGAAAGTTTCCTTTGAGTCTGAGGATGAGTTCAAAAACTTTTTCATAGAATTGATGATTAAAGCCTCCGTAATTTTCGCGGACCCAGCCACCCAGGGCGGGTTGCTCGTCATTAATAAAAATCCCACGGTATTTCACTGCAGGTTCAGGTTGAACATTGCGCACGGGTCTTGCGTAGAGCGAATTACTTTTTCTAACCGGAACGTCGGCCCACCAATACCAGGGCGACACACCAATTTGTTTGGACACGTCGTAAATGCCGAATATCGTTCCGCGCTTATCGCTGCCGGCTATTACAAGAGCACGTTTCACGTTGGGCAATGGTTTTTCGACTACCTGTATCAGATACGATTCCCACTTTCCGGAGATCGCTGTCACATCAATTTTCTTCTTGTTGATAAGTTCGTTGATCAAGGTACTCTTGCCGATGGTGCCGATAATGATCAATTCGTCAGAGGCCTGAATTTTATCTGTGCTGAACGAGGGCTGTACCGTTGTCACCCGTTCAATGTCTTGTTGAAGATCCTTGGCGGCCCGTATGCATCCGGGGTAGTCCTGTGTGCTTAAATAAATTGCTGTTGCTTTTCCCGAAGCGAATAATGGAAAATTATTTTTTTCTTTCTGAGTGGTAATATACGAGATCTGTGATCTGCTTTCAAAAGCGCAAAGGGATATAAGTATCAATGCTACAATGGATTTTTTCATTGTGTTTTTTCTATAACAGTAAAAATGAATACTTCCGGAATTGCGTCAATACTTTAAATTATTAATCGGACATGGGTGTTGATGACAGGTCAATTATTTTTTCTTTCTCAGTGAAGATTCCCGCACAATCAATTCAGTTTTCAGTGTAATGGTTTCCGACGTTACGATGTCTTTATGATCCTTGTGTTTCATTACCTGCCGTGCAGCAATTCTGCCCATATCAATGGCAGGGTGAGCAATGGTAGATAATTGAGGCTCGACAATCAGGGAAATAGGGTCATTATTAAATCCTATTATGGCGAGTTCTTTGGGTACTTTGATTCCACGTTTTTTTGCACACAGAATGGCACTAACGGCTGAGGTATCGTTTGACGAAAAAATTCCATCAGCCCGATTAGGGAGATCCAGAAGGTGATTGGCCATTTTCACACCTTCTTCCGAGCTAAGAATATCGCCTTTGATAATTATACTTTCGTCAACGGGCAGGTTGTGCCGTTTTAAGGCTTCGATGTATCCCCTCTGTCGGTCGCGGTACACATTTCGATGTTGTGCCCCTGCAAAGTGTGCTATCCGTTTGCATCCTTGCTCGATCAGGTGCTTCGTGGCGACAAAGCCCGCAGCGAAGTTGTCTATTATTACCTTGTCCGCGCGGAATTCTTCTGAAACCCGGTCCACAAACACAATAGGGATATCATTTTCGACAAATTGATTGAAATGATCATATTTTTTAGTCTCCATGGCCAGGGAGACGATGACTCCACCGACCCGGCTATCATAAAGCGCCTTTGCATTGGCCATTTCACTCTCGTAGCTATCATGAGATTGTGAAATGATTACGTTGTATCCGACTTTTGCAGCCTCTTCTTCAACACCGCTGATCAGGGATGACATGAAGGGGCGATTGATCCACGAGGTGATTATTCCAATTGTGTTGGTCTTGTTGCGGCGCAGGCTTGCTGCTATGCTATTGGGCCTGTAGCCCCGCTGCTGCGCATGCTTCTTGACTGTTTCAATCATCTCTTTTCCGATACTGAAATGGTCTTTCAGGGCACGCGACACGGTGGATGGGGAGACTTTCAGCTCTTCTGCGAGGTCATATATCGTTACTTCTTTTTTGTTTTTCATGGGTCCTGGTTCTGGTCTGAGAGGCGCGGGGTTGCCAATTCAATTTTTGCCCACCTTAATATAGAGTGGGAAAAGGGCAACTGCCATCTTGTAATTACCGGTAAATCTAATTTTTAAACCTTTTTAACGCAATCGGTTGTGTTGAAAAGATAAATAATTTACCTTAATGCGCTAATTAAATCGATTTAAATGAATTTTATGGCGCTTTTTATTAAGCAATCAGTTGCGTTTTACTTTATTCACTCTAATTAATTTTCTATGAAAGATGTAATTCTACTAGTCCATCGGAACCGCAATAGATGGCCGCGATTGTGGTTCACTTTGATGCTCGCGGTTATTGGTCACTTTTCCCTGTTCGCACAGACGGTGGTTAAGGGAAAGGTTACTGATGAAACCGGCGCCGGCATGCCCGGTGTCAACATCGTATTAAAGAATACCACCAATGGCAGCACGACCGATGCGCAAGGTGATTATTCTATTAGCATTCCGGTTGGAAGTGAGAATGGAACGCTGGTGTTTTCATTTATTGGCTACAATACCCAGGAGGAGCAAATCGGAAATCGCTCCACCATAAACGTTGGGCTGACACCCAGCATTGAAAGCCTTAGCGAGGTAGTCGTTGTCGGATACGGCGTTCAGCAGAAGCGAGATGTTACCGGGGCGATCGTGTCTTTGAAGTCGGAAACCCTTCGTGAAGTCGCTTCACCTAACGTGTTTAACCAGTTGAAAGGTCGGGCTGCCGGCATTACTATTGTCAGCAATGCTTCCACGCCGGGGGCATCAGGACAAATTCGGGTCAGGGGAGCAAGAACGCTTGTTACTCCGGCGAATTATAATTCAGGCGGAGGTTCTGACCAGGCAAATGGAGTAGCAACTGCGGCACTACAGGATGCTGCCGACGCACCGCTGCTGGTTGTCGACGGAATTCCGTATGGTGGCAGCATCAATGATATTTCGCCCAACGATATTGCCAGCCTTGAAATATTGAAGGATGCGTCGGCCACTGCGATTTACGGATCAAGAGGGGCGGGTGGCGTGATTTTGATAACGACAAAGCGCGGAAAATCCGGGAAGACTACAATTTCTTACGATGGTTTTTATGGCTCTGTCAGTGTGATGGATGAGCTCAGAACCATGAATGGCCCTGAACTCGCGCAATTTAAATTGGATGCAGCGGCCGGAAACAAGACGGCACCCGGTACGACCTCTTATCCTTTGACAGCAGCCGAACAAGCCGCGCTCGATGCAGGTATCAGTACCAATTGGCAGGATCTCATTTATCAGAAAGGTTATCAGTCAAGCCATAACATCACGGCATCAGGAGGTACTGATGCAGCCCAATACTCTGTTGGTTTGAATTACTGGAAAGAGACAGGGATAATCCCTAACCAGAATTTTGAGCGTTTCTCTATTCGCGCTACTGTGGACACCAAAGTTAGCGAACGGATAAAAATTGGTCTCAACACCATCAATACATTGTCTTATTCTAATTTACCCGGCGGCAATGGAGTGCCCTCGGGCCTTATGAGAATGACGCCATTAGCATCTCCATATAATGCAGATGGAAGTGTGAACCTCAGACCGCAGGTCGGACATATTGATGAACAAGCGGTAAGTCCGCTCACATTGATTTCAAAGGACGACGCTATTCTGGCGCGTACGCGAAGGTTAAGAACGTTCAATAGTCTCTATGGTGAAGTTCAGATTCTTAAAGACTTGAAATATCGGTTGAATGTTGGTCTTGATTATTCTCAACAGCAGTCTGATAATTATGCCGGAGCAAACACCTACGTAAACACAGCCTATACCAATTCACAGTCGAACGAAAACGTGA
The DNA here is from genome assembly GCA_036273935.1 of Cyclobacteriaceae bacterium. GTDB lineage: Bacteria > Bacteroidota > Bacteroidia > Cytophagales > Cyclobacteriaceae > ZC4RG29. The sequence goes on from DASUGQ010000424.1 coordinate 27,469, forward strand.
GAAATTCTGAATTCTTCCAGGCAACTATTGAAAACTTGTTGATTTATAATAAAACGATAAATGATAAGCACAATATAGGTTTCACAGGATTGTTCAGCGCACAAAAAGATCATGCCCAAGGATCGGGGATATTTGGTCTTGGAATGCCTGCCGACTATTTCCAGGCTTACAACTTTGCCCTTGCCAATACTGTATCTGCGAAGAACCCATCCAATTCAGGAGATAATCCGTTCAATTTCTCAGAGCGAGGTCTGTTGTCGTTTATGGGCCGGGCTACGTATGGATATGATGGCCGATACAGTGTAACGGCTACGGTGCGCAGAGATGGTTCTTCAATTCTAGCCCCGGGCCACCAGTGGCTCACGTATCCGGCATTTGCCGCCGCATGGAATATTTCAAATGAAAACTTCATGAGCGATGTCTCATTTGTCACCAATTTGAAATTGAGGGCTGGATGGGGAAGGACCGGTAATCAGAGTTTCCCTCCGTACACAACTCTTGGCAGTCTGAGCTCCAGTGCGTACAATTTCGGTAAGACCGCAGCTGGCAATCAAATCGGGTACCTTGTTACGACTTTGCCGAACAACCAGTTAGGCTGGGAGCACACGGACCAATACAATATTGGATTGGACTTTGGCTTCTTTGGAAATCGCTTGACAGGTGCGATCGAATACTATCAGCAGGATACAGAAGACATTCTACTAAACGTACTCTTGCCGCCTAGCATTGGTGCTAACTCAACAGCGGAAAACCTTGGCAAGACCCGTAATCGTGGTTTGGAAATTACAGTCAGTGGAGATATCATAAAGAACCCCGACGGATTTAACTGGAGTGTTGACGCTGTTTATTTCTTCAATCGTAATGAAATTGTTGAGTTGCAAAACGGCGTCGAAAAAGATGTTAGTAACGGATGGTTTGTTGGACAGCCGATGTCAGTGATCTATGATGTTAAGAAGATTGGCATCTGGCAGGCAGGCGACGCCGCGGAACTTGCGACACAAACCACACCTGTTCAGCATGTTGGTGAGGTAAGAGTGCAGGACCTGGATGGCAACAACATTATCAACGCAGACGATCGCCAGATCATCGGTAATTTCCAACCTAAATGGGAAGGAGGTTTGACCAATCGATTCACCTTCAAAGGTTTTGATCTTACCGTCATTACCTACGCCCGGATGGGGATGAAAATCGTTGTCCCGTATCTGACATCCGATGGGGGATTCAATGGATACTTCGCCTTCAACCAAGGTCGTGTTAATCAGTTGAAAGTTGATTACTGGACACCTAATAATCCGACTAATGCATTTCCCGAACCTGATGCGAGCCGTGACAAACCGGTTTGGTCCTCTACATTGGGCTACCAGGACGGCTCCTTTATTAAGTGCCGCAGCATCAATTTAGGTTACACTTTCGCTAATTCCTTGCTGTCAAAGACTGGGCTCACTTCTGCGCGCATTTATGTCAGTGCAGTTAATCCCTTCGTGATCTATTCTCCGTTTGTTGACAAAGGTTTTGGACCTGATCCTGAGGGTAACGGTTATGGTGGGGCTATCTCCAGTCCTGACGCTGGTGTATCTACTTCAGGTGCGCAGGGAGCACAGATTACTGTGAATGCTAATATCCCGTCGACCCGGCAGTTCCTTGTTGGCGTGAATTTAAAATTTTGACAATTAAAGGATGATTTCAATTATGAAACGATTCAAAAAATATCGCAATCTGACATTGCTTGTGATCAGCTTGATGTTGGCAAACTGTTCCAACCTCCTGGACGAAGAGCCGAGGACGCAAATTGTACCTGCTTTTTTCGATTCTCCGGAAGGATTATTAGGCGGGCTCGCGGGTGTTTACAATAGTATTCGTGGTTCCTACGGTACTGAAGGGTTTACCCTGCAGACAATGGCTGGAACAGATGATCATTTACGTGGCGGTGGAGCGGGGCCGATTTTCTTTACTTATAATGGTATAGCCTCAACCAGTTTTAATGGTGCATTTGGAATCTATACATCAATCAATACCTTGAACGGTATCATTGAAATTGGACCCACGGCAGGGCTGCCCGAAAGTGATTTGAACCTGTACCTCGGCCAGGCATATTTCTTACGCGCCTTCTTATATTATGATCTTGTCAAGACATTTGGTGATGTCCCTCTTCATACGGAATTTAACACAACGCCATCACGGGCTGATAGTAAGTCTCCGGCGCTTGAGGTTTACGATGTTATTCTGTCTGACCTGAATGAAGCAATAAACCGCTTACCAGATCAACCTGCCGCTCCCTTCCTGGGCAAGGCTGCCACCAAAGCTGCGGCTTTGTTCCTGTTAGGAAAGGCGCAACTCTCGAGAGGTTGGCTCACGGGGAATAACACCGATTTTCAGAATGCTTATACCACACTTAATTCCCTGATCACAGACAAAACAGCCTATGGGCTTGACTTGTGGCAAGACTATGGAGATGCGTTTGAAATTGCAAATGACTACGGAAAGGAAAACATATTTGTAAGCGATCACAGCAATGATGCGACTTATGGTCTATACCAACTTGGCGCATCCGGTGGTGCTGCTCAAAATTTAACGCCATGGTTCCAGCGCTGGAATTATTCCGGTGGTGTTCTGGGAGCAAATTCAACCTACAGTGCAGCATCAGATGCGTGGACATTCAACAGTGCATCAAATATGTTCAACAGAGATGTGGAAAATGGTCGCCCGTATCTTCGTATGAGACTCAATGCTGAGAAATTAGCTTCGGGGCCTAATGCCGGTAAGAGCTACATTTATGATCAGGCATTTGTGAACAGAGACGTTGATACGCGCTACAGTAAAACTTTTAAGACGGTATGGATTGTGAACAAAACGTCAACAGGTTCGCGCGGAGATCTGGTTGCCGGTGACACCGGTGTTTACTTTGTTGATTATGAGGAACCAGGTGCGCCTTACGCGATTGGAGCCCGGCCTTTCAAAGGAATAGTAGTAACTCCGTCCATGCAAACTGATCAGGTTTGGCCGGCGGTAAAAAAGTTTGACGACCCGACACGTGCTGCGCCAAATGACCCGTCTACGCGTCCGGTAGTGTTGTTCCGTTTTGCTGATACTTATTTGCTCGCTGCCGAGGCTGCTTTCAAGGCCGGTAACAACGACAATGCTGCGGCAATGATCAACGTAATCAGGCGGAGGGCTGCTTATGATAAGAACCTGAGCGATGCCGAAAATGCCGCCAACGCGACAGCTATGGAAATTACGGCTGGCGATGTTACCCTGGATTTCATTTTGGATGAACGTACGAGAGAGTTCTACGGGGAAGGATTGCGCTGGTTTGACTTAACGCGCACCCAGTCACTGCTTTCCAGAGTCGCAGCATGGAATCCTGTTGAGGCCGGAACATTGATTCAGCCTTATCATGTATTGCGACCGATTCCCCAGGATCAAATTGATCGGGTAACCGAAGGAGACTGTCAGGGAAATGAATGCTGGCAAAATCCAGGATATTTTTAACCGTTTGGGCTGGTTTTAAAATCTCTTTGTTTGATTTTCAAAAGGTACTGTCGATGACGCAGTACCTTTTTTTTATTCTGCCTGGTTACTTTTTTCATTTCCCATATTTGCAAATGCCAATAAAAAAATTTCTCAGCGATCTTCTTACTTCACTTATGGTATATGCTTTTTCAGTGATTGTCGCTCAGTTCTTCCTGAATTGCCCTGATCCCTGGAGTTTACAACGATTCTGCAATCGTTTCAAATTGATCTAATCATGCTTTGAATTATTGACCACGTTGCCGGAGAGATCGACAACGTTGACGGACTATTCCATCTGGTGCAATCGTTATTTAACAGATTAAATTCACTTTCCTTACAGCTACGCAACAAGCGTGCTAACCCACCGTATACTTGTACAAGAAAAATTCTTTAAACCAAAAATGTTCATGTCTATGAAAACAAAATCAATTTTTATCTCCGCGCTGATGATTTTTGGCGCCGTGCTTTCATCTGTTGCCAACGATGGCCTGGCTGTCGTTCCTGTTAAAGGTTCCAATGTTTACAAAGTGATCTACAAGGGCGAAGCACAGGGAAAAGTAAAACTGAGCCTGTACAACAAAAAATCGGAATTAATTTTTTCTGAAACGGTAAATCAAAATGGATTTATCCTGCCCCTGAATTTTTCAAAGCTCGAGGCGGGTGAATATACTGTTGAACTGGCCGATGCGAATGGCAAGCAGACTCAAAAAATTGTTCATGGTGCAACCACCCCGTCCACAAATTATATCCATGTTAGCAAGTTGACTTCCGGCGACGGCAAGTATCTCGTGTCGGTTAGAAATGCAGACGCAATTAATGTCAAGATTTACAGCCGCAATGGACTTATTTTCGACGAATCGAGATCCCTTAGTGGTGATTTTGCCCAGGTTTACGCTGTTAAAGTTTCGGGCGAACTTACTTTCGAAATCACGGATACGAAGGGTAATGTGAAGACGGCCCGTTTCTAATTAAAAAAAGATATAATGGTTTTTGAGAGCCCGGAAATTCCGGGCTTTTTCTTTTTAAATATTTTCCATTACCTCCCAGGCGCTTTTATAAAATCCCCGCAACTGCATGAAGTCAAGCAGGTCAAGGTAAAAGGGATGTGAACCCAGTGTAGAACTATCACCGATGATGATGAGTTTTTTCCTGGCGCGCGTCATCGCTACGTTCATTCTACGGATATCACTTAGAAAGCCTACTTCTCCTTTATCGTTGCTTCGAACCAAACTGATTGCTATTATGTCGCGTTCCTGGCCCTGAAAGGCATCAACGGTGTCTATCGTAATATGCGACAACATCGATTCAAGTATTGACGAACTTTCAAAGCGTTTTTTGAGGTAATCAACCTGCGCGCGATAAGGCGTAATAACACCTATGTTGACGTGATCATGACTGTCTGATATTTTTTCCTTCAATTTTTCAATTTGTCGAATCAATAGTTGTGCTTCTTCAGGATTAAGTCTGCTGAGTGTCTCAGGGTCTTGTGCTTCATGAAAGCCACAGCCAGCCGTATCGATGAACTCAACCGGCAAATCATTCTTTGCGATTAACCAGTTCTTGACTGAGTCATGTGCGATCAGCTCGTCATGGTAGAAATATTTAGAGGAGAATCGCATGATCTCTTCGTGCATCCTGTATTGAACCTGAAGCATTGACGCAGCTTTTGGCTGGTGTTGAATACTTTTTTCAAACAGGGTTATCGCCAGTCCTTGTTGCGCAGCCTCTCCAGATTTGATGGTAGGAGGCAGTTGAAAATGATCGCCCGCAAAGATCACCCTTTCGGCGCGCAAGATTGGTATCCAACAGGCCGGCTCAAGGGCTTGTGCTGCCTCGTCAATAAATACGCTTTTATATCGTTTCCCCTTTAGGAGGGGATGCGATGAACCCACCAATGTGCAGGTAATCACATCACTGTTTTGGATAAGGTCATTTATAATATAGAATTCAAGCACATCTGCATCAGCTTTTGCAGCCTTTGCCTCTTGCAGTAATAATCTCCTTTGTTCTTTTTCCGTACGACCATAGTTGCGTTTGTACTTGAACGCCATGTCGCGAAGCTGTCCAATTTTTTTCCGAAGTACCTTAAGGTCTTTATAATAATCATGACCCGCAATTCTCGCATCCAATGTTTTACTCAGCGATTGCTCCGTAACCCTTGCCGGATGTCCTATTCGTAAAACACGCAATCCCTGATCTGAAAGTTTATCGGCCAGCAAGTCAACTGCAGCGTTACTGGGCGCACATACGAGAACCTGTTCTTCTTTTTCTACAGCCTTCCTGATCGCGTGAACGAGTGTGGTAGTCTTCCCCGTTCCCGGTGGGCCATGAATAAATCCTATATCCAGCACGGATAAGACCTTGTTCATTGCCTTCTGTTGACTGGCATTCAGTTCGGGTACATTTGAATGTTCTTCTTCAAAGAATTTTGCACGGTTGCGTCCCAGGAGGATGTCGCGCAGTTCAGCGGTTCGGTTGTTTTCTGCATTGATGACTGACTTTAATGCCGCCTCCATTTCGCGGTAGGTCATTTCATCAAACATTACATCTATACCCAAAAGATGATCTTCAATCCAGTCAGGCAGATCATCCGCGTTCATCGTGATGACCATTGTATTGTCTCTCACATAGTTAATTACGCCGCCCGTGTGGTCCCGTTCGGGCTTACCCCCAGCGTTAGAAAAGACACTGACTACCTTACCCGAGCCAAAAACATGGGGTTGGTCAAGATGGTTTGTGCGTTCGATTTCAATTATGTTCCGTTCACCCGTTCCAACGTAATGACGCTTAAGCCGGACGGGGTACCAGCAAATACCTTCCTGAGTTTTTCTATTCAGTGGCGTGTTTAAGACTTTTTGGCGGTATTGTTCAAGGTCGGCCAGCCGTTCTTTGCGAATCAACTCCAGGGTATTATGAAGTTCTTCCTGTACTGTCATCTATCTGTAAAAGTAGCGGATAAATCCCTGGAATCATTTTCTTCAGGGAGGAATTGTGATCAGGACTTATTTAGTTCAATGCCATTGAGTTTTTTCAGGAAGGCTGCTGTATAATCATCCACCTTTTTTCTCCTGTACTGCATGATGAACCGTGGGTGGGCGAGTGGAACAATCGTTTCAAAGAAGCGCCACGATGTGTTCAGATCCCTGAGAAATTTAAAATTTTCGCCTTCACCCAGGCAGTAGCATACTTTCGTATTCAAACCAAAAGCAAGCTGCCGCTGTAACGAATCGACTATAAAAGTCTTGAGGCATTCTTTGAGTTCTTTGATATCATAATAATTCAGGTTCTTGCCGTTTTTTGTAAAACCGAGCGGTGAAACGGAGCTGATATAAAAATGATGATAAAATTTTTCAGGGCCACCATAGTCATTAATTACATGATAAATGAAGTCAGCGGAGAGCTCTGCTTTTTTCGGCAAGCTGTTTTTGATCCCGCAGATTTTTTCAAGTTTAATAGGATCTGTAAAAGGGATGCCGGTGATGCCTCCTCCGTAGCGGCCCGGATTTATTCCCAGGATTAAAGTTCTTGCCACATCGTCGTTGTAGTACTTGGAATAAAAATTTTCCACAAGAGCAAATGTGCCCGGCGACTGATAGGGATTCAACACGTCGATGTCCTTTGGAATGCGTTTATCAATAGTGAGACGCCGGTTAAAATCAATGATTTTCGAAGCGAGTGTCATGATCAGTATTCGATGAACTCTTCAAGTTGTTTCACGTTGCCAAAGAGCAGTAAAGTATCACCCTTTTTTAATTCAAATTCGGGATCGGGTATGCCCTGGACCCTCCTTACGCTGTGAGATGCCCCAAAAATATTCTTTTGCTCTTCAGTGCGAATGACCGACACCAATTGTACCAGGTATGTATCAGTAAATTTTATTGCTCCTACTTTGGCTCCAATGTAACGGGAAGGAACTTCGACCTCAAGTAATTGATAGTCATCAGAAATTTTGTAAGACTCGACAACTCCTTTCAGATCGAGTTTGTACGCCATCCGCTCTGCCGAGTCAGCTTCCGGATAGGCAAATTCTTCGATGTTCATACTTTCGAGTACGGTGTGCTGAAGCGGGCTGATCACCCGGCAGATAATTCTTTTAACGCCAAGTTGTTTTACGAGAGCCGCAACCATGATGTTTATTCCAGGCGTTTCTCCAATGCTTATCACTGCGGCGTCAACATCTTTTAGCGGGAGTGTAAGCATTGCTTCGCGACTCGATGCATCCATGGTTATGGTGTGAGTAATGTGATCCTTCCACTTTTCAGTTACCTCTATGTTGTGATCGACTCCAATTACCTCGTGGCCAAGCGCTGTCAGCTTTGATCCAAGCGATGCACCATAATTCCCTAAACCAAAAACAATAAATTTCATAGCTCTAAATAATGTTTAGAATATTATCTCCTCAGATGGATAACGATAGTAAAGCTGCTTTGCCTGGTTCATAAACGCAATGAGTATTGTCAACGCGCCGACCCGGCCAACAAACATTATTACTATCAAAACAATTTTGCTTGACGCCGATAGATCCGAGGTCAGTCCCAATGTTAATCCAACCGTCGCGAATGCCGAGAACACTTCAAAAGCAATTCGTAACAATCCCTTATCGCTGTCATTTACCGCAATCAGGAGAATGCCCAATCCCAATATCAATAGAGACATCACAACTACGGCGAACGCACGATTGATGGAATGTTCTGATACCTGCGTATGAAAAACTTCTGTTCTGTTCTTGCCGCGAATAATGCTCCCTAAATTCAGAAATGCCACTGCGGCGGTTGTCGTCTTAATTCCTCCCCCGGTTGACCCCGGCGAGGCCCCAATATACATGAGTAACAGGTAGACCATCACTGTCGGCAAATTTAAAACGGTAAGATCAACTGTGTTAAATCCCGCTGTCCGCGGCGTAACTGATCCGAAAAACGAGGTCACAATTTTTCCCCACATGGATGGATGATAGGCGAGTGTATTTTCTTGCTCGAACAGGAGGTAAGTGACAAAGCCAATGCCCAGTAATATTCCGCTGGTTGTCATGGCCAGCTTAAAATTAATTCCGAGTATTCGCGTATTTATTTCAGGGACTGGTAACCCCAACATTCTTTTGAAGAAGTTTATCGCTTTTTCCCGAAGAAATGTGAAAAAATTGAAAACAATCGGAAAGCCTATTCCTCCCAGGAGAATAAGAAAAGCAACGATCAGATGAAGGCTGTAATTGAACCGCACCGGTTTCTCGTAGAGGCCATTTGAAAGTGTTGAAAATCCGGCGTTGCAGAATGCGGATATGGAATGGAAGAGGGCAAAGAAAATCGTATCAGATTTATTGTCTGAGACTGTTTCACCGACCGACCATTGGATGAGTATGAAACCTATGAATTCAAAGAAGAATGTTACCAGAATGATACGAGACACCAATGCAATCACATTACTCATTTGCTTGCTGTTAAACATATTTGTGAGTGCAAGCTGGCTTTGAAAGGAAACGGATCCCGAAGCGAGGTAGCTTAACACTGCAGTAAACGTCATTATCCCCAGGCCTCCAATCTGAATGAGGCCCAGCAAAATGACTTTGCCCAGCGTAGTGAACGTGGTAGCCGTGTCGACTACCACCAATCCTGTAACACAGACGGCGCTCGTGGATGTAAATATGGCGTTGACTGTCGAAATTCCATTAACGGTAGCGTTGGGCAGCAATAATAAAATGCTGCCGATAAAAATGATAAGGGCAAAACTGGTGATGAATAAAAAGGAGGGGTTAACGCTCTTTTGGTACACAAATCTCAATACCTTGGAAACCTCTGTCAAAAAGAGAAAGACGATGCCGCCGTACAAGGTTATTTTCTTTACAAGGAAATGATTCGGTCGCAACGCTTCCATCTGGGCAAGGTCATGGAGTAAATGATTGAGATAAAAGGTGAGAATAACAAGAAAGAAACTGAAGATATGGGTACTCATTTTTTTCTTTTCGCGCCATTCTGAAACAAAACGCGCGATCATAATGATTTCAAGGAGATCAAACGCCAATGACAACGCGTGGTGTGTGAGGGGATGATGGCCGAAAATAGGATTGATCCCTATGTCGTATACAATGATTGAGAGCGCCCCGAGGCTTACCACCGCCATCATCACATCCGTCACCTGGTAGGTGTATTTCAAAAAGTTATTGAGGAGATGTTTGCTGCGACTGATGAATTGGACATCGATCGATCTTTTAATAAGAATTACCAGGCGGATAACTTTGCGAATGAAACGGCGAGTCTTCACGCGTTGAAAATATGGTTTCTGTCTTTATTAAAAAATAGTTTGCAACTTAAAAGACAAATTGACCGCTTCGACTTAGTCATATTCTAAGTATCCCGGGTCAATTCAATGGAAGAACAATATGGAAAGTAGTGCCTCTGTTTACCGTGCTTTCTATTTCAATGGTACCATTAAGGGCCTCAACCTGCGTTTTAACAAGAAACAACCCCATGCCTTTCCCTTCGATGTGAGCGTGAAACCGTTGAT
>DASUGQ010000425.1:0-3412 GCA_036273935.1 Cyclobacteriaceae bacterium
TTAAAATACAAACGGTGAGATGAAGACGATTAGGCTATTCAACGGTATCTAAATGGGGAGCGGCTTCATCAAAAGGAATTTAATGACTCCAACGCTTTATCAACTCCAAATATTTTCATTAAATTAATAAGCAAGATTTTCGTCAGATCATGAAGACAATAATACTAATCAGCCTTTGCCTGCTGGCCTACACGCAAATGTTTTCGCAGAATCCGGAAGATTGGCAGTCGATCGAGTTTAACTCAAAGGAAGATTACGAGGCGAATGAAGGTAAGATACTCGAGTGCGCAAATTTCATTCTCAGTGTTCCGGCAAAAGCATCGGACCCGGCACGACAGAGTGCTTTAGGCGCATTATCAAAATGGATGTCGGGAACACCTGACTATCAATTTGTAATTGATGAGTCAATCGGAAAACTCATGGAAAAAAATGAAGCTGTGCTGAGCATTTATATGGCGGCTATGTCAAAATATGCATTGGAGAACAATGATCATGTTCCGACTGCAGAGGAAATGGAATATAATGCCTTCGACCAAATGCTGGCATACAGCAAAGATTCAGGAAACAACGTTCCCATGACGAAAGAGCTGAAGAAGGCCATCCAGGCGAGAGATAAAGGAAACCTCAAGGCTTATCTGAACAGCAATTAGTCTGGCTTTTGTTGATTCCCCAACCTCTCGACCTCAACAATGAAATATTTAGTATCACCTCTCCACGGAAAAATAATGTACCGTTTGATGTAGTGAAGATTAACGCGTTCACCGGTAAGGGCAACTTCCTCCAAATCTTCTAAAACTTTTTCTTCGCTATTCTCAACCGAAAAGTCAAACGCTTCCATAATTGGACTTGCTCCTCGTAAGGCGCCAAATGTGCTCAGATTTAACTGGCCTTCATAAGTTTTGAATAATATACCCTTCTTGCTTATTCTCAATACTGTCCCGGCCCTTACCCCCTCATCATAGACTCCCCAGTAGTAAAATGAAAAAATCCCAATTCCACCAACCACGAGGATAATCAAAACGATGCGGAAAATTTTCTTTGTTGTTTTTTTGACCCGTGAGGCGAACGAGGACGTCGAGGTTTCCATTTTCTTGATTTATCAAACAAGATAAGAATCAAAATGGAGTTTTTTCCAGGGATAGAATTAATAAAGTTCTCTTTAAATAAAGGAGCTTCGCGCTTAGACTGTCATGATTTCGGTCTCTTTTTTCTTCATGAGGTTGTCAATCCGGGTGATAAATTCATCGGTAAATTTCTGAACAGTCTCTTCTGCATTCTTTACGTCGTCTTCAGAAACGCCCTTAATTCTTTTAAGATGCTCATTGGTTTCCTTGCGTATATTACGCACACTGACCTTACCGTGCTCTACTTCATGCCCAACCTGCTTAACGAGCTGCTTACGTCTTTCTTCGGTAAGCATCGGAATGTTAATGATCACCTGCTGACCGTCATTCTGTGGAGTCAATCCGAGGTTGGCGTTCATGATAGCCTTTTCGACTTCGGGAATAAGGCCTTTTTCCCAGGGTTTAATAAAAATGGTACGGGCATCTGGTGTGGTCATTGAAGCCACCTGGTTGAGTGGTGACATGGCGCCGTAATATGAAATCTGCACACCATCAAGCATAGCCGGATTTGCTTTGCCAGCCCTGATCTTTGCCAGCTCATTGCCAACATGAACTACGGCTTTGTTCATCAAATCTCTTGCCTCATCAAGATACATTTGAATTTCATCCATAGTAATGCGATTTTGAGCGGTAAATATAGCCGATGGAAAATAAATTACAAGGAGAACGATCAGAGAGACGCGAAGGAGATGAAGTGAGCTTCCGCGGTTCAGGAGATCAAAGTTCCTGCTTCCTCACCGGACACTATGTTCAATAAATTTCCTTTTTTATTCATGTCAAAAACGATGATCGGCAATTTATTCTCCATACAGAGTGTGAACGCCGTCATATCCATGATATTAAGATTTTTTTCATAGGCTTCCTGGAAGGAGAGCGTTTTGTATCGAACGGCGTCAGGAAATTTTTCAGGATCTTTTGTATACACACCATCGACACGTGTTCCCTTCAACACAACATCTGCCTGTACTTCTATCGCCCGAAGACTGGCGGTTGAATCAGTAGTGAAGTAGGGATTTCCGATACCCGCACCAAAAATAACAATTCGCCCTTTCTCCAAATGGCGGATTGCCCTGCGTCTGATGAAAGGCTCACAGACCTGCTCCATTTTCATCCCTGCCATTAACCGGGTATACATGCCATGACGTTCAAGGGCACTTTGCAGCGCCATACCGTTAATTACCGTAGCTAACATTCCCATATAATCGCCCTGCACACGATCAATGCCAAGTTTCTCCGCCTGGCCACCTCTGAAAATATTTCCACCTCCTATAACGATCGCTACCTCAACACCATGACTGCGCACATTCTTTATCTCATCACAGTATTGTTCAAGAACAGTCGGGTCAAGATTTGTGCTTTTGTTTGCACCCTGAAGCGCTTCGCCACTTAACTTGAGGAGGATTCTCTTGTACTTCATTCGCGTTTAATCGACGTAAAAATTTGGCAAATATAACCTACTATTTGTGATATGTGACTGGGGGCCGGACTTAATTTACCGGCGGTAGATTATCCATTGAAATTAGATTTGCTCTCAATCGCGAGATTTTCCCTTCATCAAAATTCAATGAGGATTTGACTTTTTTCGACACTCTCTCCCTTCTCCACGCGAATCGATTTAACAGTTCCGGCCCCGGGTGATTTAATAATATTTTCCATTTTCATGGCTTCAAGAACAATCAAGGGATCATTAACATTAACCTTGTCCCCCTCCTTAACTCTTAGGTCCACAATTAGTCCCGGCATTGGAGCCTTGATAAAATTTAGGCGGCTGGCTTGACCGCTATTCATTCCCATCTTTTCCAGCAACAAATCAAATCGGTCCTGTAAAGCAACCTCGTAGATGGAGTTGTTGATCCTGATACTGAGTTTCTTGGTCAATTTGTCAACATTAACGACCACTGCACGATAGCTCTTATGGTTGTGTATAACGTGAAAATATTCCTCCCCAATTTGCACCTGGTCCCATGAAAAAGATTCTCCGTTAACAAGAATTCCCTCAGCCGTTGATTCAAGATCAAATGAATATGTGCCGGTTTTTGCCTTATACATCAGCATAAAATTAGAATTACTTGAATGATATTAATTGTTTTGGACGAAAAACAATTGCCGAAATTTTTTTTATGACACTCCTGCTTTAACTTTACAGGACAAATAAAAGGGGTGCCTTAACATAACGGGCTGAGATTATACCCATAGAACCTGATGCCGATAATGCGGCCGAAGGGAGGCAAGGTTAAACGTACGCAAGCGCATTCCCCTATGCTGTTGCAGGTTTAAACCACACTATT
>DASUGQ010000426.1:0-7571 GCA_036273935.1 Cyclobacteriaceae bacterium
GCCCGAGGCAAAAAAGAAGTAATAATTTTGGTAACCGTAATTTCTTATCCATAAATTTAAGGCTTAGTGTAACAACTAAATTTGTCCCCTGGCAGAATTCGAGGTTCTAAAAGGGGACTTTTCTTTTACTATATATAAGGACTCACTACCTGGTAGCGACTCCCTTCGAGGTCAATGATCAGTGGCTTTGTTTTGGGGTTATTCATTTGGTTTTACATTAATTACTTTCAACAAGAGCATAGGCTTCCTTAAGTTTTGGTTGTGTTCGTTCGATTGAGGGCTGAGCGTCAACCGTGACTCGTTGACCTAAGGCTAACAGCATGGCCAGGACCGATACAATGGAAACAGCAATGCCAATAAAAAGAAGGCTTCGCTGATAAGAAACTCCGGATGCAAACAGCATCCCTGCTAACACAGCCCCTACATTACCTCCAGCCCCCACGATTCCAGAGACTGCGCCAATCGCGCGTTTATTGATAAAGGGTACTACCGAATAGGTGGCGCCATTCGACATCTTCAGAAATAAGGCAAAGATCAGCATGGTGATGATCGCCCAGAAGAGCACATCCATTGAAGAGAACAGGATGATGCCAAGCCCTTCCATCATGAGGAAAATACCGAGAACGAAAATCCTGCCTTTTAATCCGAACTTGTTTCCGGCTTTGTCGCCAAAGATCCCACCCAGCGCGCGGGCAAAAATGTTCATCATGCCGAAAAGACCTGCAATGATTCCGGCCTCTCTCAGGCCAAGTCCGAAGCGGTCAACAAAATATAGTGTGGCGATGTTGTCAATGGTGATCTCGATACCGAAGCAGGCACCGTACACGAGGAATAAAATCCAGACGCGATGATCTTTGCAAGCTGTCCAGAAACTTCCCTTCCCATCGGATTTTTTTCCGGTGTAGTCAGCATTGCTTTTTCTGATGTCGGTGAGGTTGCCATCAGGGGTATCCTGTGTGAAAAAGTAATATATGAAGCCCATGGCCATGAGCGCTATGCCTGGAACAACCATCGCGTAACGCCAGGCCACTTCGTCCATATAACCTAAACCGATAAAAACAGAGAAAATCAAAGGCATGACCATCAGTGTGGCGCCACCTCCCATATTTCCCCAACCAGCAACGGCAGCGTTAGCCGTGCCAACTACATTGGGCGCAAACATCATTGAAGTGTGATACTGTGTAATGACAAATGATGCACCGATCACACCAATCGCCAGTCGAAACAGGAGGAAGCTTTCATAACTATTGCTGAGCCCGATCAACATGACAGGAATTGATCCGAGGATTAACAATGCACTGTAGCAAATGCGCGGGCCTATTTTGTCGCATAGCCAGCCAATGAAAAGCCTGGCGAATACTGTGATGGCAACTGAAGCGATAATGATGTTTCCAATTTGCGCCTGAGTCAATCCCAGGTCTTTCCGAACCACCGGCATGAGCGGCGCGATGCCGAACCATCCGAAAAAACAAAGGAAGAACGTAACCCATGTGATATGGAACGCCCGCATGGGGGAAGATTTAAAATCCAGCAGGTTTATCTTACGGGCTTTGGAAGTTAATTCGCTCATTGGGTTCAGTATTATTTACGTATTAAAACTACGTATTTAAGCAATATAATTACGTATTTTTACGTAAATAATCTCAGAAAACGATTACGTAGTAGTGGGAAATCGGTTGCGGAATTCTTAGCAAATTCGTGGAACTTTGATTCGAATGATCGAAAAGATGTGGAATAACGGTCCTGAAAAAAATCCTGGCTTAAGGTCTACCTTACTTTGCCAGAAGTATTCAAGTATTGATCGTTATTTACATGACATAAAGACTACTCCTACAATTTTCAACGCTATCCATAAATCAGGGTAAACAAAATGAAGAAATTGCTAAAGCAGCTTAAGTTGATTGATTTCTTTACGACGGAAATTGAAATCGAAAAATCAGACTTTGTGAAGCGATTCAAAGAAAATGTAGATGAAGGAAGTACAGGAATTATGTTCTCCGCCTTTGAAATATTTAGTTCAAGTAAAAATGAATTTAAGGGGAGCGTGAGCTATGATGGATTCAAAATTCGAAGAAAGAGAAAGTTCTTTGATATGAACATGAATATTGCAGTTGCACAGGGAACCTATAGACAAAAGGACGGCGTACTTAAGATTGAGACAGAAATAAATGGCTTTCATGGGATGTTCATTCCATTCTATATTATTGGAATAGTATTCTACATAGGTATGATTACCACAATTTCTTTGTCAGGAAATCCGATGCCTGTCTTTGTGTTTCCATTTATTCTTTTTCACGCGGCGTTTATGTTTGGTATTCCATACTTCATAATGAAAAGGAGTGCGAAACGTATGAAGTATGAGTTGGAGCGAGAATTCTATTACATGACCAAGAACAAGTCACTTAAGTGATTGACCAAAGATTGTTAGCATCACACCAAATTTTCCTTCACCGCCTTATTCACCATATCAATGGCATTGTTGACATTCAGTTTCTTCATGATGTTGAAGCGGTGTGTCTCAATCGTGCGAACACTTTTGCCAAGAGCGTCAGCAATTTGCTTGTTCTGTTTGCCGTCAATGACCATTTGAAGAATCTCCTTTTCCCTCCGGGTGAGATTATAAGGATCATGCGTCTCGACAGCAACCGTGGCAGATGGTTTGGCATTCAACAAGCGGTTAGCCAGTACATTTGAAACGGCCCCGCTGAAGTACTTGCTGCCCCCATGAATTTGTTTCAGGGCTTTGATAAACTCATTCTTATCTGTGTCTTTTAACAAGTAACCATAGGCCCCGGCATCCAGTGCCTGCAATACATACTCTTCCGAGTCGTGCATCGAGAGAATAACAGCCTTGGTTCCCGGTGCGACACTCTGCAATTTGGCAGCGGCCTCCAACCCAGTCATCTCCGGCATCCGGATATCGAGAATTAACAAATGAGGGCGAACTCTTGCAGCAATTTCAAGGGCCTCCAGCCCATTGCCTGCTTCTCCGATCACCTGGATGGCGGGATCAGACTCCAGCATAGCCTTGATGCCATTCCTGACCAACACATGATCATCCGCCAAAACAATATTTATTTTGTCACTCATAGTTTATGCGTCCACGCCTGACGCACTCTTCAAAGGAACGGAAAGGTGGACCACTGTTCCCTGGCCGGGTGCCGACTTGATTTCAAGTGTGCCGTTAATATACTCAGTTCGTTCGTACATATTAAAAAATCCCCTGCCTGATTCGATGTTAATATCTCTGGCTTCAATTATTTTTTCATCAAACCCGTCACCTTCATCATTCACCGTGATGACAAGGTCGTTTTCAGTCTGTCTTAACAGGACTTCAATTTTCTCTGCATTGGAATACTTTATGGCATTGTTGATGGCCTCCTGCACAATTCTGAAAATGTTATTCTCAACTTTCTGCGGAAGGCGATACGTCATATCACCTTGTGTTCGAAATGCAAGTTGGATGTTCGTCAGTTTTCCGATTTCCTGGATAAAGACGTTAAGTGCCGCCTGTAACCCATAGTCACCCAAAACCGTCGGCTTAAGATTAAACGTCACCCTTCGAACCTCTTTTATGACGTCTTTAATCCCCTGGTTGATCTCCGCAATCTTGCGATTAAACTTTTCGTTGCCATTTTGTTCGATCGATTCGATTTGATATTTCAGTGATGTCAGCATCTGTCCAATGCCATCATGAATATCCATGGCAATGCGTTTTCTTTCTTCTTCCTGACCTTCGAGAATCAGCACCGAACGGAACTTCTGTTGATTTATTTTCTTTTCGATCTCAGCGCGATTTTTTTGCTTCATCGTTTTCTCCGCCTGCTTTTGACGGGTGATGTCGGAGCCCATCACAATCAATTCATTGATTTCGTCTCCTTCGCCATACACCGGAGTGACCATGATATCCACCGCCTTCTCAACGTTGTCTTTTCCCCTGAAGGAAATCTCTCCTTGCCAGGACTTACCCTCCGAGATGCGGTCAACAATTTCGTCCATCCAGTCGTCACCCAATCCGGAGTCCGTGAAAAGATCGCAGAGACGCATCATGGAAGATATTGTATGTACACCGCTCAGCTCAGAAAAAAGCTCCGCAATAAAAATCACATTACCTCCGCGATCCGTCTTCGCATAAATTTTTGGATTCTCGGAGGGTTGATTCACCTGCGACAGCTGTTCATATGATTTTTCCAACGATCCATATAGCGCCCCGATCTCCTTCGTAAGTTGTTTTGCATTTTGTTCAGAAGAGATCAACTGGTTGATGGTCTTATTGACCTGCAAGGTGGTTGGCCGAAATACAAAAATTATTTCCAGGAAAATAACGACGAGTGACGTGACAATAAGCACGTATTCAAGACGGCTGAGCGTAGACACTTTTTCGTGGGCTTCATCGTCATACTGAAAAACAATGCCATCCATTCCTTCGAGGAAACTTGACTCATGAGCGATGATATTGTCGATCTCCGGTTGTAGTGAAGCATAGTCTGTCAATGGGTCGTTATACAATTGCGCTACGATCGCCTTTCCGCTGGCATACATCGATTCAAAATGCGGGTTCACCTCAACAAACATCGCGCGAACCCTTTCGCTATTTTTTCCCGGAAGGTTCAAGCTGTCATCACCGTGCAACAGGCCATCTTGCGAAACTTTCCAATGGTTAACAGAAGTTTCAAGGAATGATCGAATCTCCTCTCTTTTTTCTTTTGTCTGATCAGGCTGGAGAAGAAGAGCATACTTGGTGATGCGTTGACTTAACATCCGCTGACGCCCGGCCACATTCACAACGCGTGAATCGGTAAGCTGATTACGAAGATGTAACTGAATCAACACCTGTCCGGCAATGACTACAGTAGCGACAACACTTAACGCCAATATGTATAGCGTTCCTAACCGACTGAAGCGATTAAGACTTTGTTGAACTTCCTTGAATTTCAGGTTCATCCGTGTTTTCCAAAATTAATCAAAATCAATTGACTCCATCAATGAAAAAAAATGTCAGGCCCCGGAAAAGCCTGACATTGCTGCACCGTAATTTATGAGCAAACCTATTTAGTGAAGCCTATATAAACGAATCCGTCTTCGATCTTGACAGGAAAAACAGAAATGTTCAGTTCCTCCGCATTAAGACACTGCCCGGATTTTAGAGAGAATGTTTTTTTATGAAATGGGCAAGCAACTTTTGGCTCACTTTCATGCGAACCAATCATGCCACGGGAAAGAACCATTTGCATTTTATGAGGGCAAAGATTCTGACACGCATACCACTCACTCCTCCTGGAAAAATTAAATACTGCGACCTGCATATCCTTATATCGAACACAAGCGCCGCCATTCTCGGGAAAGTCGGTTGTGCGTGCTGCCTTATACCACACCTTTATCTCGTTGATTTTATCAGAGGTAAAGGTTTTTATTTCGTTCAGTAATTCCATCTAAATCTTCCGTTTTGAATCGTGCAATCACTTATTCCAATCAGCAGGACATTTTTGTCCTCTCATATCTACAAACTGCAGGGTCGGGTCAGCTTCCCCGTCATTAACGAAGTGTTTATACTGGGAGCGCAGCTCAGGGCTTTCTACAACTTTCTTCCATTCGCAATGATAATTGGCAATTAGCTTCTCCATATCCTTTTCGAGTTCACCGGCAATACCGAGTGAATCATTGACGATCATATCATATAAATATTGGAGTCCACCTTCCATTTTATTCAGCCAGGTTGCCGTACGGGTGAGGGGATCAGCGGTCTTGATATAAAACATCAGGAACCTGTCGATCAGCCTAACGCATGTTTCGGTATCAACGTCAGCGATCAGTAGTTTGGCATGCTGTGGCCTTGCACCTCCATTTCCGCAGACATACAAATTCCATCCCTTTTCAGTGGCAATTATTCCGAAGTCTTTCGACTGCGCCTCGGCACATTCCCGAATACAACCTGAAACAGCACCTTTAATTTTATGAGGAGCGCGCAGTCCCTTGTAGCGATTCTCAACGAACACGGCAAACGACACCGAGTCCTGGACGCCGTAACGGCACCACGTTGAGCCTACGCAACTTTTGATTGTGCGCAGAGCCTTTCCATAAGCATGTCCACTTTCAAATCCCTCATCAACTAATTCCTCCCAAATATCTGGAAGCTGATCTACGCGGGCACCAAACATGTCGATGCGTTGCCCACCTGTAATTTTTGTATAGAGGTTATACTTCTTTGCGATGCGCCCGATGGCGATCAACTTCTCCGGTGTAATTTCGCCGCCAGCAATTCGCGGAACAACGGAGTAGGTACCGCCCCGCTGGATGTTCGCCAGGTAGCGGTCATTCGTATCCTGGATGGTAGATTGTTCAGCAATCAACTCATTCCATACACTGGCGAGAATAGAAGCAACGGCAGGTTTACAAATTTCGCAACCATCACCTTTTCCATGTGCATCGAGCAGACCTTCGTAACGTGTAATTCCCTTGACTTTTACAAGATCAAACAACTCCTGGCGCGTATAGTCAAAGTGCTCACACAATGTTTTCTTAACCGAATGACCTAACGATTCGAGCGTGAGCTTTATGATATCATTTACCATTGGCGTGCATCCGCCACAACCTGTGCACGCTTTGGTTGTTTTCTTTACATCATCAAGTTTGATCGCTCCGCATTGAGTGACCTCGTGAACGATATTTCCTTTTGTAACATTCTCGCAAGAACATATCTGTGCAGTTTCGGGAAGGCTTTTCACTCCGGCGGCCTCGTCCACCTCACCATTTCCGCCAATACCAATAAGTGATTCAGGATGCTCGGGCAGCGGCATTTTATTCGCAACCATTTGGTGCAGCATGTTATACGCTGCAGCATCGCCAATCAGAATGCCACCTAGCAAGTGCTTTCCATCATCTGAAATATTGATTCGCTTGTAAATGCCTTTGCGTTTGTCTTTGAATGCAATGGGTATGCTTCCCGGCGTTTCTGCAAATGGATCACCAAAGCTGCAAACATCAACGCCAATCAATTTGAGTTTGGTTGACATGTCAAACCCCGTGAACAAACGCGATTGATCACCATTTAACTGCCTGACCACGACTTCGGCCATTTCATATCCAGGGGCCACCAATCCGTAAACCAAATTGTTATGAACGGCTGCTTCGCCGATGGCAAAAATATTTTCATCATTGGTACGCAAATGGTTATCCACAACGATACCTCCCCTGCCATGAACATTCAGGCCATTCGCTTTTGCCAACTCGTCCCGGGGACGTATTCCCGCAGAGATCACCAGCATTTCCACAACAAGCTTTGAGTCATCGGAGAAGATAAGCCCCTCCAGCTTTCCATTGCCATCGATCGCCTTTGTGTTTTTACCGGTGTGAATTTTAATGTTGAGTTGAGATAATTTATGGGCAAGAATTTCAGAAGCCGCGTCGTCAATTTGCCTGGGCATGAGGCGGGGAGCAAATTCAACAACATGCGTCTCCAGCCCAAGGTCCAGCAAAGCCTTAGCGGCCTCCAGACCCAACAAACCTCCACCCATTACAGCTCCCCGGGTTACCTTCTTGCCGTATTCGATAATAGCGTTAAGATCCTCGAT
>DASUGQ010000427.1:0-3316 GCA_036273935.1 Cyclobacteriaceae bacterium
ATTGATATCTCCAACCCATGCCTTGACCTCTCCCGTAAGCGCATCCATTGACATAAAACCTGCGCGGAGGAAGCGCTTGTAATAATTCAGCGAATCCATATAACTGAACGTTGTATCGCGCTCGCCATTCCAGGTAAAAATTCGCATGGGCCTTTTTAGATTAAGGAAGTACTTGAGTGAATCAGAGTCTTTTCCATATTTGGATGCAAGTTGCCGGTAGGACGCTGTTTGTTTAATCCTGGATTCTAAAAATCCTTTTATCTCATGCTTATCATCATCAATCCACGGATTGCGTCCTTTCCATGCCCTGTCAAAATCTTTCTGTAAAGATTTCATACTTTCTGCAACAGCCTCCTCGGCATAGCGCTGCATGCGACTGTCAATTGTTGTGTAGATTCTTAATCCGGATTCCTCCAAATCATAGTTATGTGCTTTACACCAAGCCATGAGATCAGTCTTAATCACGCTCCGGAAGTAGGTCGCCAATCCTTCATTGTGGCTTTCAACTTTATACTCTAGATCTATTGGCAATTTAATGAGAGAGTCGTACGCCTCAAATGTTCCAATATAACCGTGCTTGTATACTTTTGTAAGCACTTCATTCCGTTTTCTGAATGAATTGTCATAGTTCAATTTTGGATTGAAGCGAGTTGGAGCTTGAAGCATTCCCACCAAAACAGCCGACTCGACAAGATTCAGACTATCCGGTTGAGTATTGAAATATGTTTTGGCCGCAACCTTAATTCCATAGGCGTTACTGCTGAAGGGCGCAGTGTTTAAATACAGCGCTATGATTTCCTCCTTGGTAAAATTCTTCTCCAGGTGAACGGAAATGATCCACTCCTTAATTTTTTGAATCGGGCGTTGCAATTTCCCTCCCATGAATTTGGCCAATGAGCCATCAAGCCCCATTTCCTGATTTTGGGTGTATAGATTTTTAGCCAATTGCTGTGTGATTGTACTTCCACCTCCCTGCGATGTGTTAAATGTAAGGATACCGTACAAGACACGGAGATATGCCTGAAAATCCAGGCCGGCATGGTCATAAAAACGATGATCCTCCGAGTACAAGAGTGTACTTACCAGGTCTTTTGACAATTGATCATAGGTAACCTGGCTTCTGTTGTATGTAAAATATTTTCCAAGGGAAACGCCATCCGCAGAGATCAATTCTGATGACAGGTCATTTTCGGGGTTTTCTATTTCCCGCAGGCTGGGCATTCCACCGAAAAGGCCGAACAGATCAACACTAACTGCCAAAACAAAAACGGGCACACCGAGGATTACACAAAAAAACAGAATCCAAATGCCCTTAATTACTTTCCGGAACCAACTCTTCTTCAGTTGCAGAAGGTTAAGGAGTTTGCGTCGGGTAGTTTTTTTCGAAGAATTGGAGGTACTCATTCAGTCCTTTGGTTCGGTAAAAAATATTGAAATTATCAGTTGAAATGACAAATTTATTGAAATTATGGTTTCGCAATTCATTGATATCAGGCAGCTTTTCGTTGAATGCTCTGTAATATCGCTGGGCGCTATCACTATTCGCAAATTCACTCACAATAGTCAGGTTATAGGTGTCATTGAATGTAAGATTGCTCGTTTTCAGATTAAGGTCTTCGAAATTATTCCTGTTGAAAGATTCCATGACACCAGAGGCTACGTCGTTGATCGACTCACCACTCTTATAGACTATAACAAAATAATGACTTCCATTTGTTTCCCTGGAATAACGCATGTTCAATTTTTGTTGTTCGTATTTCTCAAACTCCTGCGATGTGTCCAGTAGTTTGCTGGCATATGGAATCAATTCGCTGTCAGGATTTTTTTGAACAAAACTCGTTAACTCATTTTGATAGACTTCAATATTTTCAGTTTTACCAACGATCATGATCCGCAACAATTCTATGTTGTCGGTAAAGTTCGTTTGACCAAGCCTTGATCCCTCATTGACTGTTTGCAGGGCATCAACATAGTTGCCTTTTTGATAATAATCATACGCGGTTTTATAGATCAACTTTTGCTTTTCAATTGTCTCACCAGATTCCTTGAGGTAGTCTGGGTTAATGAGGATTTTTGCAAACGTAGAAGATGAATAATCTTTTTTGAGAATATCGGCGTACTCGCCCGCCAGTTGTTCATTTGATTCCTTTGCGATAAGGTAAAGTTTGTAGTATGCCTCGGGTACGTAGTCAGACTTCGGAAAACGTTCTATTAATTTTTTGTATGCATCCGATGCATTATCCTTCTCTTTCAAATCAAAATAATAGATATCGCCAAGCCTGAAATAGGCATCCTCTATTTTTTTCAACGACGCCTCCTTTTGATCCTGCGTTCGGGGTATCTGTTTAATGATCCGGTCAAATTCGGCGTCGACCGGGTCGATGGGTTTGGCTTCCTCCGCTTGATCTGAATTAGCCGGGCTGTTACCTGATACTACGTTTTCATTCCCTGCGACTGACGCGTTACTTATCTTTTGAGAGCGCCGCCAATTGTCTTCCAGGGGTATATCGCCCCATATTCTTCTGAATTCTGATTCCCCTAAGGACATTGCAGATGGATTACCAAAATACCAGGAGGTGGTTTCTGTAGTAGCCTCACCGGTACCAAATATATTTGTGCTGGTCGGAGCAATTTCAACACGGTTGGATCTTCTCTTTTTTTTCTTGCCCTGCGCTAATTCCTCGAGTCGTTTCTTCTCTTTAAAGACTGAGTCAATCCGATTTCGTATTTGAGCTGAGTCCATATTCGCCATGACCAATAGGCTGTCTTGCCATTTGATCGTATTGAGATTTTTCACAAATTCATTTAATACTTCCTGGCGGGCTTTAATGGTTGCATAATTCTCAACGTTCGTTGGCAGAGCTCCAATGGCGCTGTCATAATAAGCCTGCGATAACTCGTAGTTCTTAAGTGTATCATAGTAAATTTCACCAAGCCTCAGATATGCCTCGCCATCGATGCGACGATTACTACCCTCTCTCAGGGCCAGGTTAAAATTTGAAATGGCCTGGTTTATGTTTTTCTGCTTCAATTCAAATGCACCAATTTCATAATAGATTTTGTCTTTGAATTCTTTGTTCTTCCTATCCTTCAACAACCTCCGAAACGATTTTCGCGCAGCGGTCAAATCCCGGCTTCTGGAGATCTCAGCTACTTGAGCCATATAAAGCCGGGCATAAAAATCGGTCTCATATTCAGGATTTGTACCCAAACATTTCCTGTAAAAATTAAACGCCTCTGATTCAAAGCCAAGCTTCTGGTACACTTGCCCAACGATGAAATAGATTCGACCGGCGCGATCGGACTTCCGCAATAA
>DASUGQ010000428.1:0-15713 GCA_036273935.1 Cyclobacteriaceae bacterium
CTCGCGATGGCAGGGACAGTCTGCAATTTTTCCCGGCAAAGAAAAACGGCGAATTGATCGGCACAGCAGTAAAGACTTCTTCACCCCGTGGCTACGCTGGTGATATTATATTAATCGTAGGGTTTGACAAGGCGGGCAACATTCTGAACATCCAGGTTCTTCAGCACACAGAGACGCCGGGACTTGGATCCAAGATGACCATGCCATCGTTCATCGACCAGTTCATTGGCGTGAACCCCGGCACTACGCCACTAAGGGTCAAGAAGGACGGTGGCAAGGTGGATGCCATCAGTGGTGCAACGATTACGTCGCGGGCATTTTCAGAGGCAGTACAATTGGCGTATGATACTTTTATCAGCGAAAAGAATGGAAAACAAAATTAGTCCGAGAGAAAATCTGTTGAAAGGAATTTTGAGTGAGAATCCGACTTTCACCTTGTTGCTGGGCCTTTGTCCCACGCTGGGCGTCACAACCTCCGCCTGGAACGGGTTTGGTATGGGACTGGCTACCTTGTTTGTGCTCGTTACCTCCAATGCAGCAATCTCGCTCGTCAAAAATCTTATTCCGGATAAAGTACGGATACCCAGTTTCATCGTCATCATCGCAGCGTTTGTTACTGTGGTGGATTTTGTAATGGCTGCGTATGTGCCCGCATTACATGAGCAGCTCGGGATTTTTATCCCGCTCATCGTTGTGAATTGTATTGTGTTGGGAAGAGCCGAAGCGTTTGCTTCCCGAAACGGCGTAGCGGCAAGTGCAGTGGACGGATTGGGAATGGGAATTGGATTTACTTTTGCCCTCACACTTCTTGGATTTATTCGTGAGGCCCTTGGCAATTTGTCCGTCTTTGGTTTCAAGTTCATCGAAGCAGATGGCATGATCATTTTCATTCTTGCCCCGGGCGCCTTCATTACACTGGCTTTTCTCATCGCCATTCGAAACTGGAGAAAAAATGTAGCGAAAGATAAGGAACGAACAGGCGCCCGAACAAAGAAAGCTGTTATCGCCAAACCTAAAGTATAACCATATGGAATACATCTTAATCATCATATCGGCTGTATTCATCAACAACATCGTGCTGGCCCGCTTCCTCGGCATCTGTCCCTTCCTGGGGGTTTCCAAAAGTCTCTCCACGGCTGTGGGAATGGGTGGCGCCGTCATCTTTGTGATGACGCTGTCCACGGTACTGACCTATCTTTTACATCACTATGTATTGTTGCCGCTGTCCATTGGCTATTTGCAGACGGTCGCCTACATTCTTGTGATTGCTTTTCTTGTCCAGGTAGTAGAGATTGTGTTGAAGAAGGTGAGCAATGAACTATACCAGGCATTAGGCGTGTTCCTTCCCTTGATCACGACGAACTGTACGATATTGGGTGTAGCCATTCTTGTGATACAAAAAGATCTGAATTTGTTGGAGAGTGTTTTTTATGCCATTGGCAACTCTGTTGGATTTACACTGGCCATTACCATTTTCGCCAGCATGCGTGAGCAGCTGGACGATGCTGAATTACCGAAGGCCATAGAAGGTGTACCGGCAGCCCTGCTGGTCGCCAGCATCCTTGCGATGGCTTTTATGGGTTTCTCAGGGTTGGTGTGAATTAATTTCGGAATCAAAAGGTAATTGAACCCTGACCCGGTGAGTTGAAGCTATCGATCAAGCAAGAACTTATCTGACGATAAGATTGAAATGTAACGGCCGGCACCAAAGGCAGACAATTTTGAAAGATTCATGAGTTTTTTATAAATCAATGAAAACAAGAGAACTAATATTTTTACTTAATACTATTGTCATCATGATGGGAATATTTTCCTGTTCTACCATACCTGAAGGTGTAACAGCTGTTAAACCTTTTGATAAGGAAAAATTTCTTGGCAAATGGTACGAGATTGCCAGGATAGATTTCAAATATGAGAGAGGTTTGAATAATACAACGGCTGAATATTCTTTAAATACTAACGGATCAATTAAAGTTTACAACAAAGGATATAACACGAAAAAAGGAAAATGGGAAGAAGCAATTGGCAAAGCAAAATTTGTTGGAAATGATAACATTGCAATGCTCAAGGTTTCGTTTTTTGGTCCATTCTATTCAGGATATAACGTAATTGCGCTTGATTCAGATTATCGATACGCCTTGATTGCCGGAGCAAGTTTCAAGTATCTATGGATTCTTTCCCGGGAAACAAGCATACCTGATGAGATAAAAAATAAATATTTAAAGATTGCAGAGGATTTTGGATACAATACTTCAAATCTTATATGGATTGAACATGATAAACAAAAATAACTGTTCCGAACTGGCCTCTGCGAAACAGAATTGTTTCATAAACATAAAGAAAACAAATTGTTGATATGGGAAAGAAAGAAATACGTCTTCGCTGCTGGATCGATATCGATGGTGAGAAGTTCTTTGGCCCTCGCCCGGCTCAGCTTCTTGAATTAATCGGGCAGGAAGGCTCCATCGCCAAAGAAACATTCAATAGATGGATAAGCTAGCAGGCATTAATCGCAGGGATTTTATTAAAGCCAGTGCCGTAGCTGGCGGTGGACTCCTGATCTCAATACCAATACCACTCAAGGTGTTTTGGGCATCAGAAGATAAGGTTGAATTCCGCAAAGCTCAACCTTATTTGCCGAATGAAAAGAAGAGGAGCTTACTTACTCACGTTGCCAGTAAGCCTTTCATAGAGACTACACCATGGATAGATTGATGATCTCAATACAACAATACCCGATAAACATATGACACATGGCAAATTTAGACTAACGATACATATGGTTTCAAGCCTTGACGGTGTGATTGCTAAAAAAGACAACAGCGTTTCGTGGTTTGAGACATCAAGCAACTACGAGAAAGGTGTTTCCGGGCAAGACCCGGAAGAATTTCTGAAGACAATTGATTGCTATGTAATGGGCTCTCGGACATACGAACACGCCCTGGAACTTTCAAAATCGTATGGGTGGGCATATGGAGACAAGCCGACCATTGTAGTAACCAGCAGAAACCTGCCAATTGAAAGACACAACATTGAATTTTATTCTGGTGACCTGAACAAACTTGTGAACGAACGGCTAAAACCAAATTACAAAAATGTCTGGCTTGTAGGCGGTGCAATGCTCGCCAGGGATTTCATTCGTTTAAAACTGACAGATGAAATAAGAGTATCGGTGCTACCTATTATTCTGGGTGACGGCACATTATTTTTTGACCACATCGGACAAGAACAGGTGTTGACCCTGAAAGATGTTACAGCCTACAAAAACGGCATGACTGAACTTTGGTATGAAATAAAAAAAGAATATAACTGTTGCAACGGACCGAAAGAACACGGTTTGTAATCGAGCCAGCCTCGCCGGATTTTCATCTATGAGGTGCGCCTTTCAGACGAATAGGGACGGTTCATTGAGTTGTGGGAGACCCTTGTTTGTTGACGCATAGTTCATTCGCGGTCTAGTTGTGGATAAATGGATGAACGAAACGGTAGTCCACTTGGGCACAAAATT
The DNA here is from genome assembly GCA_036273935.1 of Cyclobacteriaceae bacterium. Classification (GTDB taxonomy): domain Bacteria; phylum Bacteroidota; class Bacteroidia; order Cytophagales; family Cyclobacteriaceae; genus ZC4RG29. The sequence continues at coordinate 3,509 of DASUGQ010000428.1, forward strand.
ATGATTATGAATGTTGATTATATTTATGAATTCAATCTAAAGGGTTGTACGCCACATCACAGACGTTACTACAAAACTAAAATCAACGATATGAACACCAAGAAAGGCTTCAGTACCTCACGAGCTCCCAGAATGAGTGATGCATTCCCTCAATGCGTCATTGCAGACAGTTTTATATTCTTATCAGGAATGGCGGGACTTGACCCAACTACCGGACAAGTCGTAAGTCCTGACTTTGAAGAACAAGTAAGGCAAAGTTTTAAAAATATAGAGATTGTCCTGAGAGAAGCTGGATCTGGTCTTTCAAAGATTCTAAAGACGACCATTTTTATGGTGAGTGGAAATGATTTCAGCGTGATCAACAAAGTCTACAAGGAATTCTTTCCAGAAGATGCACCGGCAAGAAGTGTGCCCCAGGTGATGCCTTTCCCAGCAGGAATTCTGGTTTCCATTGAATGCATTGCACTGACATAGCACAACTTCACCGTTTCCGGCGCCGATGTCCATCAATACTATATTATGATTTTCAGTCATACTTACAGACATATGCGACAGATCAGAAAAGTAAAGCACACGCTGATTACCCGAAATAGTATCCTAATCACAACAAGATATTCCAACGGCGGAGGGTGCGTTTAACAAGCCACCAGCGAATGAACTACTTTATTCCAAGAGCAGCAGCAGAACGCTATTCAAAAGGACGACCTGACTTCCATAGCAACACGATCAGGCACATCAAAGATTATTTGCGTCTTGAAAAAAAACTCAATATCGCATTGGACATTGGTTGTGGGACCGGACTTTCAACCCAGGCACTTTTAGAAATTGCAACAAATGTCTACGGCACTGATGCTTCCTACGAGATGTTGAATTTGGCATCGCAGTCACACAAAATTCATTATTCAGTTGCTTCCGCAGAACAACAGCCGTTTGCAGACAATTACTTTGATTTGATTACAGTTAGTTCGGGTGTCCATTGGTTCGATATTGATAAGTTTCTAATAGAAGCGAACCGGCTTTTAAAAAATAAATGCTGGCTTGTGCTTTACGAGAATTACTTTATTTCTGAAATGGTGGGCAATAACTATTTCACCAATTGGTTTCCGAAGGTATACCTGAAAAAATTCCCCTCCCCGCCTCGTAATGACACTTACCCCTGGACAAAGGAAAATCTAATCCCAAAGAACTTCAATTTTATAGCGGAAGAAAGATTTAAGAACGCCATTACCTTCAATAAAAAGCAACTTACGTTGTACTTTACAACACAGAGCAACATCATCGCCGCAGTTGAGAAAAACCAAATAACTTACGAGCAAGCTGAAAGTTGGTTAGACCAGGAGCTTGCTTCGTTTTTTGACAATGACGACTCGACTCGAACCATTAACTACGGAAACTGGATTAAATACCTTCAACGAGCAAGCTGACAGCGACTGCGTAACGGCACACCTATCTTGAAACTGGCTTACACCAATGACATTGCGTCATTCGGAACTAACATTTTTTTACCCACACTGTTCCTGTGAAATATCCACCAGGCGTTTTCTCACTTTTTTGAAAAACGGCGTTTTTATTTTCTGCCATGTTCATAGTGGTTAGTGTTTAAGCCCTGTCATTTAATTCATATTCCACTTATCATATCCACATCCTCTTCTTTCAATTCTTCCAACGTCGGTTGCTGAACAATAATTTTTCTCCCCATCATGAAAATAGAAAACGCGGTTATCGAACAAAACGCCATTACACCAGACATGGGCAGTGCGGTATTGTTCTGGAGAAAGCTTACAACGGCAGAAGCCATGGCGCCAATCCCCATTTGTATGGCGCCCATCAAAGCCGAAGCGTTGCCGGCGTTGTGGCCGAACGCTGCCAACGTAAGGGCTGATGCATTGGGGAAAATAAAACCCTGGCAACTCACGTATAGAAATATGAGAAAGATCGTCAGATACAGTTCTTTCAGTTCCAGCAATGACACGCCAGCCAATGCCATACCAATCATGCACTGGACTAATAAAGCGACGTGTACAACTTTTTCACTCGAATGCTTTCTTAACACAAAGGTGTTGACCTGGCTGGCACTGATGATCCCCACCGCGATGATCGCAAAGATCCATCCATATTGCTTTTCATTTACGCCGAACAATTCAATAAACACATGGGGAGATCCGCTGATGTACGCATACAGTCCGGATGCGGCAATGGAACCCGTGAGAGCATAAATGTAAAACTTCGGTTGCACGATGATGCTGGCGAAATTTTTCGCAATGGCCATCGGTCTCAGCGAGTGTGAGGGATCAGGCTTTTTACTTTCTGGTAATAGAAAGTATACCCCGGCAAGAATGGCAATATCCACGAGAATGAGCATGGCGAAAACATAGCGCCACCCTAACGCGGCGGTAATATAACCACCAACTGTCGGCGCAATAATGGGTGAAACCGCCACGACCAGCATTAAAGAAGAAAATACTTTGGCGTTATCTTTCACTTCGAACAAATCGCGAACGATTGCCCGTGATGTGACCATTCCCGCGCAGCTTCCCAATGCCTGGAGGAAACGGAATGCGATCAATGAATTCACCGATAACGTGAACGCACAACCGATTGAAGCGAAGAGGTAGATGATCAGGCCGACATACAGGGGCTTCTTCCTGCCGAACCGTTCCAGCATCGGACCGTACACCAATTGACCTGCAGAAATTCCAATGAAGAAACTCGACAGTGACAGCATGACTTGCGCAATGCTCGTATTCAAACCCCTGGCGATTGCCGGGAACGCCGGCAAATACATGTCAATTGAAAATGGTCCGATGGCCGTCAGCAGGCCCAGTATGAGAATGAGATTGAAATGCTGATTTGCCTTCTTTTTTGTCGCTACGCCCATGCTTCAAAGATACTCATGAACATAAACAACGGTTAGTGATCTTCAAACGAATAACGAGAGATTTAAAATATAATTACATTTTCCGCTTTCTACAGCCCGGTGGATTTTTCCATTTGCTCGGTGTAGCGCGTACCGACAATTTTGATTTCAGTTGAAGCGTCTTCAATCTCCTGAACTTCATGGGGAGTGAGCTGAATATAAGCAGCTCCAATATTCTCTGTCAGGCGATGCAGCTTGGTCGTGCCCGGAATCGGAACGATCCAGGGCTTTTGTGCCAATACCCACGCAAGTGCAATCTGTGCAGGTGTGGCATTTCTTTTTGCTGCAAAGGTTCCAAGCAAATCAATTAATGCCTGGTTGACTTTCCGTGCCTCTTCGGTGAAGCGCGGAAGAATTTTCCGGATATCACCATCTGCAAACGTTGTGGTCTCATTCATTTTACCGGCGAGAAAACCTTTTCCCAGCGGACTGAACGCAACGAGACCGATGCCCAGTTCCTCGATGGTTGGAATGATCTCTGTTTCATGCTGCCGCGTCCACAATGAATATTCACTTTGCAACGCAGCCACTGATTGTACAGCATGTGCCTTGCGAATGGTATTGGCGCCCGCTTCAGAAAGGCCAAAGTATTTTACTTTGCCCTCTTTGATCAGCTCTTTCACAGTTCCGGCCACGTCTTCAATCGGCACATTGGGATCCACACGGTGCTGATAAAGCAAGTCGATGGTCTCGACTCCCAGCCTTTTCAACGAACCTTCGACTGCGCGTCTGATGTTCTCCGGGCGGCTGTTAACGCCCACCATTTTACCATTCTGAATGTTGAAGCCAAACTTTGTAGCGATTATTACCTTGCCTTTAAAAGGCACGAGGGCTTCACCCACAAGTTCCTCATTGGTATAAGGGCCATACACCTCAGCCGTGTCAAAAAAATTCACGCCTTGTTCTATGGCCTCATGTATAAGATGGATAGCATCCTTTTTTTCCGGAAACGGATAATAGGAGAAACTCATTCCCATGCAGCCGAGTCCGATAGCGGAGACTTCTAAATTCCCTTTACCCAGTTTGCGTTTCGGCATTTTTGTTTCCATAGTTTCGTTTGTTTACCTGACAAAGGTAGACCTGGAATCAACCTTCAACGAAACAAAAAGCAAACAACTACTTACGAAATTCAAATATTCCGATTGAGCTGCGCTATCCGGCTTGAAACTAATGGTTATCCCAAAGTAATTCCCTCCTTTAAGAATGGCTGTTGATAGTAACGTTTACCTTTTGCCTTGTACAAGGCATTTGCAAGTGCTGCAAAGACAGGCGGAAACAACGGTTCACCAAGACCCGTTGGATCGTGTTCGTTTTTCACAAAATGTACTTCAATTGATTTCGGAGCCTCTCTCTGTCTGATCAATCGATATTTATCGAAGTTCTTTTTTTCAGGTACGCCGTCTACGAAAGTCATTTCACCAAACAGGGCATTTCCAATTCCATCTACAATGCCACCTTCACCCATATTAGCCGCTGCATCTGGGTTCACTACTATTCCACAGTCCACTGCTGCGTATACTTTTTGAATAACGGGTTTATCGTTTTGCATTTCAAGATCAACTACCTCGGCTACATAGGTGTTGTGACAGAAGTAAGCTGAAACACCCCGGTGGACATTGGCTTGAGGCTCATCCCATTTGGATTTCTCTCTCACTAATTTCAACACGCCGGCATAGCGTTCCGGATCATAGTCGTTGTCCTTGCCTACCGGATTGATCCTGGCACGTTCGAGAAGTTCGAGACGAAATTCAATGGGGTCCTTTCCAGCCAGTTCTGCCAATTCATCCAGAAATGATTGCTCTGCACCACCAATGAAATTCGAACGCGGCGCACGGAATGCTCCGATGGTGATGTTGGAGTCTAACGCCCAACCCTCAGCCAGGTAGTTGTCGACTGCACCAGCAGGAAAGCGATTCGCGTGAACGGCATGTTCGGGGATTCCACCACCCCGCACGTGAAAGGCGATGAGATTATTGTCGTTATCTAATGCGGCTTTGTAGGTGGCCGTATAGGTGGGTCGATAAATACCATAGGTCATGTCATCCTCACGGCTATACACCATCTTAATGGGTGCGTTCACCTTTTGCGAAATAACGGCTGCCTCAACCATGTGATGACCATACGCCCTTATGCCAAATCCTCCTCCCATCCTGGCCAATCGAATGTGAATCTTTTCTTTTGGCAATCCCAATCGCGCAACAAGAGTCTGCATAATAAATTCCGGCGCCTGGATCGGCCCATCGATCTCAGCTTTTTCTGCAGTGACGTGGGCAAAACAGTTTACCGGCTCCATCGTGTTATGGGCCAAATACGGAGCTGAGTAGGTTCGCTCAAGAATTTTTGTAGCCTTTGCAAACGCTCCTTTCACATCACCATCTCTTCGCAGAATGCTCGCTGGCTTCTTCACCATTTCGGCCATGCGGGATTTATGTCCTTCAGTACTTTCCAGACCACCAGGGATCTTGACGGTTTGTTTACCTCCCCAGCCATTGACCACTACACTGGAGTCAGAAATTTTTTCCCATTCTATCTTCAATTGCTTTTTGGCATTCATCACTTCCCATGTTGTGTTTCCAACAACCACCACCAACTCTGTGAACGTCGTCGTGTCAAAACCATTTCTTTCGTAATCGTCAGGAAGTGTTTTGATCGTGAATACATCCCTGATGCCGGGCATGGACCTCGCAGCAGAATCATCTACTGATTTCACTTTCAAGCCAAAGGCAGGCGGATGTGCGATCATAGCGATCAGCATTCCTTCTTGCATATGATCAATTCCAAACAACGGTTTGCCCGTGACGATATTTAATCCTTCTACGTTTTTCCGGGAGGTGCCAATGATTTTAAAATCGCTGACGTCCTTCATTTTTACTTCCTTCGGTACAGGGAGTGTAGCCGCCACGGAAGCCATTTCGCCGTAGCCCGCTTTTTTTCCACTCAACTGGTGATGCAACAATCCTGCTTCGGTAGTAATTTCTTCACCAGGAACATTCCATGTCTTCGCTGCGGCGTCCACTAACATCTGTCGGGCAGTAGCGCCTGCGGTACGAAGAATTTTCCATCCCTGGCGGACAGACTGACTGCCACCGGTAAATTGTCTTTCAAATCGCTCAGGGAAAAAATCCGCTTGTTCCACGATAACATTTTTCCAATCAATGTCTAACTCATCCGCCAGGATCATCGGCAAGGATGTCTTAACATTTGATCCGAATTCAGGATTCGGAGCCATCAGCGTAACGACTCCATTTTCTCCTATTTTGATATAGCTATTTAGTTCGAACCATTCCTTGGGAAGAGCCAATGCCTCTTCAGTTGACGGCTTGCATCCAGCCAACCAACTAAAGCTAAGCATCATCCCACCACCTGCCAACGCAGAGACCTTTAAGAAAGATCTTCGGTTTATTGTTGTTTTTACCAGTGTCATTTGCAGTGAATGTTAATGTGATGTTGTTTGAGAAGCAGTTTTCACAGCGGCCCTGATCCGGAGATAAGTGCCACAACGGCATAGATTGCCCTGCATCGCCGATTCAATCTCTTCATCGGTCGGATTTGGATTATCATTCAGAAATGCTGCGGCTGTCATGATTTGACCGCTCTGACAATATCCACATTGCGGAACATCGTGCTCAAGCCATGCTTTCTGTACAGGGTGATCACCATTTTGCGATAATCCTTCAATGGTGGTGATCGCCTTATTCTCCGCCGCTGAAACCGGCAACTGACAAGACCGAACGGCAACACCATCGAGATGAATGGTGCAAGCACCGCATTGTGCAATCCCGCATCCATACTTGGTACCTACAAGATTCAGATGTTCCCGCAACACCCAAAGCATCGGTGTTTTAGGATCCAGATCCACCGTCCTTTTTTTTCCATTTACAATCAGGTTGATAACTGCCATGGTATAGAATTTATTTTCAGTAAATATTTCTTACTCTAAAAGTAAACAGCTACAGTTAACAATTGGTTACGAAAATCAAACATTAAACAAGTCCTTTCCGAAATTTTTAAAGAACTCTGCGCTTCACCTCTCCGTCAATAGCCGACCAAATTAAAAAAGGCTTCAAAGTTATCTTCAAAGCCTTTACTCTAAATCAATTACAAATGATCAGAATTTTGGTGATTTCGGTTTATATGTCGCGACGCGCTTATCATCAATAACACCTTTCCAGTTCAGGCCAAAACCAAAATCGTATGCATTCCCTTCCGTATCAACATGTACTTTCATATCGTGAGGTACATCTTCCAGTTGTTGTTCCACCGTCTCCATATTCGCGGGCATTTGAACGGGAAGCAAACCGGACGGCTCTGCGTTGCCCGATAGCAAATCCATCACTGCCTGATCCATCACACCAAATCCAAACAAAATTCCATCTACCTGCTTTTCGAACTCAGCAAACACCATTGGATTGCTTGCGTTAATAACCACCACAACAGGTTTTCCCTTCATGGCTGCTCGTGTATCCAGAATTGATTTGAGATCAGTAACATTCGAAGCAGTTATCCCTTTTTCTTTGTACGATCGATTCATGATCGATGGATCAATTACCGGATCACCCGCTGCAATGCTTTTTTCTCTGGCGGCTGTCGCTACATAAGGACTGTATTGCAGTGAAATCGGAACATAACCATTGCCCCCCTTCTCGCGGTCTTCCTTACTATAACCCACACCGCCATCGGGACTCTTTACAAAAACTATGGCGAGATCTGCTTGCGCCGGGTCCTCTGTTACCTTGAAATACTTTTTGACAATATCCATGTTGACCGGGTATTCGATATGCTCGGGAGTAGTATTTCCAAACCAATCTGTCCGGGCTGGAACAGTTCGCTTCGGAATGTAAACGGTTTTATTTTTCTGAATCGGGAGAACCTTCGATTTGTTTTTTAATAATACTACAGACTTCAATTGTGCCTCATATCCCGCCGTCATGTATTCTGCATTTCCAACTACGCTTTTGGAAACGGCCGGGTCCAAATAAGGATTTTCAAAAAGTCCAACGCGAAAAATATTTCTTAATAACCGAACCGCTGACTCCTCCAAACGCTTTCTCATGAATTGTTCGCCATGTTCTTTAACACCAATCTGATAAGCTTCAAGCACTGGTCCCGCCTCGTTGTTACCACCAAACTGATCAACTCCGGCCATGATCACTTTGTAATGCCGCTGCGCAACAGTCTGACTTTCTACTCCCCACGGCTTACCGGCAAAGGTATCTGGAGTTTTCCCTTCGTCTCCTGTGATTCTCCAATCGGTGCACACCACGCCATCATACCCATATTTTTGTCTTAAAAGGTCTGTAATGATGTATTTAGAGAAGCTATTACCAACGTTCTTATTATATTTTGTATCCTGATTATACGAGATTGTATAATAGGGCATGACGGCCGAGGCCATTTTTGTTTTCCCTGATAAATTGAAAGCACCTTTCAGGAACGGGATCATGTGCGCGGCCAAATTGTTTCCCGGGTAAACAGCAAACTTTCCGTAGGCAAAGTGAGCATCTCTCCCACCCTCCTCGGCACCACCACTGGGCCAGTGCTTGACCATAGCGTTAACACTTTCGTATCCCCAACCATCCTTTATCTCTGCACTTCGTGAAGAAGTCTGAAATCCGTCGATGTAGGCTCTCGCCATATCTGCCGACAAAGCGGGGTCCTCACCGAAAGTTCCGTTGATCCTGTTCCACCTTGGCTCTGTTCCCAAATCAATCTGTGGTGAAAGTGCAGTAGCAATTCCTAAAGCCCGGTATTCCTTTGATGCAATTGTTCCAAACTTTTGTACAAGTGCAGGATCAAATGTTGCAGCCAGTCCAAGAGATTGGGGCCACATTGAAATTTTTCCGCCACTGCCCGCATTGTACTCTGTGCTGGCATCAGCACTGTTTCGCGGGTCTGAACTTGTATTGACAGGGATTCCCAATCCAAGCCCTTCTACCAACGCTTGTGCATTATTACTCCACCGGGCGGCAACCTCAGGACTCTCCACAGTTGTTATCAGCACATGTCGAAGATTATCATTTATTAAAAACGTCTTTTGCTGATCTGAGAGATCAGAAGCAACGGCGCCACTTTCAGCAAAGGGTTTACCATTGTAAGTTCCTGTTCCCAAACCTCGTGGTCTGGCTGGAATTGATTGGTGTCCGCTGTAAAGCATCAATCCGGCTATTTGCTCAATCGACATTTTTGACGCAAGATCTTTGGCCCGTTCATCGACAGGCAGTCGCCAGTCCTCATATTTGTCGAGCTGTCCATTTTTATTAAGATCCTTAAAAGCCAAACCATCAACAGTCAAAATTTTTATACCTGATGCAGGCGAATAACCCAGGGTTTGTCCCATTGGGCTTGTAATGATTGAAACATTTTCAATCTTCTTTTCCGTCCATTGACCGTAAGAAACCAGGGTCAAAAGGACACAGGGTAGTGCGATGAATACTTTCATGGTGTGGAATTCAGATACTTTCATTGTGTAATTACAACGCAATATTACTGAATTGAAGCATACGCACAACACGATTCGACTGATTGAAGAAAAAACCCGACTTGTTCGGCAAAAAAAGCTGAAAGCCGTCAAATCCATTCCTTGTCAAATGAAATGGCATTAACGGTTCGATCTAAACGTCGATGTAAAAATAGGCCTGCAGGGGATGTGCTATTTCCATGAGCCTGCACTCTTCGCCCTCGCAGCGTTCAGGCATGGCGAAGAATTTGCACAATAAAGATGCGTCTATAGAATGCTGTCAATAATACTTAGCGATACGTTGCCTTTTGACCACCCCTCTCATGACAGACATAATTCTCCCATAGAAGTAAAGGCAATAGTTTAAGTCTCAAATTCTCGGCGTCCGACATGAAGCCTGACCTCAGTTTTACGGCCGCCAAAATATTCTCGTGAAACACGGTGGCCAGTATTTCCGCACTGATATCATTCCTGATTTCGTCTTTAGCTGATTTGAAAAAGCCGATCAATGGTTCAAAAGCATCAGGGTAAATTTCAGAAGATGAAGATTTGCACAAAGCCTCCCGCTGTTCAATAAACGACGCGACCCCAGGATGTTTTGAATAATATTCATACAAGGCCAGCCACAACGCAAAGAATTTTTGCTTAAGAGGGTGGGCCTTCGTCATTTCGTCATTCATTACTTTTGCTATTTGCGAAGTGATATCCTCAACGAGATCTGAAAACAAATTGTTTTTATTCTCGAAGATAAAGGGAGTCGCCATTCCACTGATTCTCGCATGAAATGCTATCTCATCCATCGACGCAAGTTGGAACTTGCCAGCACTTATCAGTTTCAGCGACGCATTAAAGAAAGCTCTTCTTTCAAATTCAACAACGCCTGGTTCAAGCGTTTTCCGCACTACCTTCATAAAAGTTTGATTATACTTTCCGCTACAACAATCATTAATAAAAATACCCTTCAGGGCACGCTCTTCCGTTACTCCCGGTTGACTTCCTCAGGAAGATCCAGACGGCTTCTGCAGATTAGGTTAAACAAATCTTTTTGCCTTGCCAGGTAAACGAATTACTTCTCAAGACTACCAGGCAATTTCAAAAATGCAAAAAGGTCACAAAGTGTTCTTCTATCAAACTCCCCTTCGTGTGTTGCTTAGTTTCCGGGCGAACGGGTTATTCAAAAAACTATATATATTAAAAAGTATTTTAATGAATCCACCTTTCTGTTCTGCGCCATCTGCCTTCCTGCTCTCATTTCTCTCATAGCCCGGCATCAGTCTCGGATCGGGCAATCCACCCATCGTAAAAAGAGATGCTTGCCGGATTGGCTCATTTAGTTTTGTCATGCAAATCAATTTTGAATTTATATCATGATCCACGATGCAAGTTTACGGCAAAAAAGGCTATAGGATAGCCCGATGTAAAGAATAGTTACTAAATACCCAATGCAACGTTGCAGAAAAAAAAATTACTGCAAACGAATGCAAACCGTTCGTTGTACGTCAACCGGAAATTGAAGCGACTCGTCGACGTTTTCCTTCAGGAGTTGGGTTAAATAAATTTTGAAACAAAGATCAAGAGAAATAAAGACATTCCCGGGCTACACCAATGGTTCGATGATGATGTGAAACCTTTCATTGTTAAAAATCATCCATGAATCAATGTTGAAAAACATTTCATTCACTCCTAAAAGCTTTACGATTGACAAAGCACTGATTTCCATTCCGGCTCTGGTAATGGCGAGCATAAAAGGTTCCCTGGAACACCCAAATATATCCCAACGGTAGGGTAAGTATCAACCTGGTTATGTCTCCTTCACCAGGACTTATATATTTCCCGCGACCCGGTGAGATACATATCCTGATATCCTGACAAAGCTTCATTCACCTTCTTCATCTCCTCCGTGTTTTGCATGTACTTTTCCCAGCTTTGTTCGTAGGCTGAGAGACTTTCATACCTGGTAACCATCACTACCCTGTTGAACTGCCCGGTCATGTCAGTCATGATAGCGACCAACTCGTCAGCGGTACCCATAGCATCTTTAAATTTTTTTGCAAGCTTCGAGGCATTGCCTGGCTTACAAATGAAAATGTCGTGAACAATAATCATATATCTTTATTTTAAAATCCGAAATCACTCATCCAATACATCATGTCACTGATACGCCAATCAGTTTTCCAATACCGAAGGTTATCGCAGCGGCAGCTAATCCAAAAAGGACCTGCCTGAATCCGGAAAACCAAACATTTCTCCCCGTAAATAAAGTAATGGCAGCTCCAATCATGAATAGCCCCACAGCACTTAATGAGACACTTATTACAATCGCCTTCATTCCATTGGCAAAAATGAAAGGCACGACAGGAATGACAGCTCCAATTGCAAACAGGATGAAAGAATAAATAGCCGCCTCAATTGCGGAGCCTTTCAGTTCTTCAGCATCGATGCCCAACTCTTCCTTTACCAGAACCTCATGCGCATAGGTTCTATTTTTCATTATGTCCCCAGCCATTTGATGAGCTTGTTCTTCAGGGATGCCCTTCGCAATATATATAAGCGCAAGCTCCTTCATCTCGCCCTCAGGATTCGTCTCCAATTCCTCCATTTCAATCTGCATTTGATTTTCATACAACTCCTGGGAACTCTTCACAGAAATCCATTCGCCTAATGACATCGACAAGGAACCCGCCAACAAGCCTGCTACACCGGCCAATAAGACTCCTTGCTGATTTGCTGAAGCGCCGGCAACGCCCATCACTAAACTAAAATTCGATATCAGTCCGTCATTTCCTCCCAGCACAGCAGCACGAATAGCATTCCCGCCAACCGAGCGATGC
>DASUGQ010000429.1:0-22907 GCA_036273935.1 Cyclobacteriaceae bacterium
TATCAGCGGTTCGATTTTTCCGGAAAAAGAAATACAACAACTAAAATCAATTTATACTCAAAATTTAAGAGTTAATCAGGAGAAGACGAGCTTCCTCGCCTCCAGGTTATTCAAGAAGACGATTTATGGAGAACACCATCCTTACGGAAAAGAACTGAATGAAGAAGATGTGAGGAGAATTGACCGCAATGGATTAGTGCAATTTTACAACAAGGCGCTGGGAGAATTTAAGGTAATTGTATCTGGAAAAATCGGAGCTGAAAGAAAAACAAAAATTCTGGATTCGTTCGCCTCGTTGAGCAACCGGCAAATAGAAAAAACTGACCATCACCCTGAGCCATCTCCCCGGTACAAACACCACGCCGACAAGGAAAATAGTATTCAGAGTTCACTGCGCGTAGGTAAGAGAGTAATTGGGAGAACTCATCCCGATTATGCTTACCTGCTCTTTGTCAATCATATTTTGGGAGGATACTTCGGCTCCCGCCTGATGAAGAATATTCGGGAGGAAAAGGGTCTGACATATGGAATTTATTCCTCTATCCACGCAATGGCACACGACAGCTACCTCGCGATAGGTACTGATGTAAATAAGGAGAACAGAGAGCTCGCGTTTAGAGGAATCAAAAGCGAGATCAATCGCCTCAGTGAGGAGATGATAAGCGATGAAGAACTTGAAACTGCCCGTTGTCATTTTATTGGAAGTTTTCAAACCGAACTTTCGACGGCCTTTGCGCATGCAGATAAAATAAAAAGTATCGTCTTGTTCAATCTGGGGAAAGATCACTATAATTCCCTCCTTGAAAAAATAAACAAAGCTACGGCAGAGGATTTGAGGGTGGTGGCAAAAAAATACCTCGAAAATAATTTCTACGAAATTTCCGCTGGATAGAATCTATTTCTCGTTTCTCTCAACACGCAACCCTACACTTAGTATTCCCTCGAGCGTATCCGAACGCATAAACTGTTCAAATCGAACGCTGTATTTTCCTGGTGTCTGAAATGAATAATTCTTCAAAATCGGAAACCGGTGATTATAGATATCTCCCAGGACACTACTTCCAAAGGGTCTTCCGGTCTTCTTATCAAATAGAAATTCCGTCACCAACTTTTTCGCCAGCACCTTGCCGGTTGTATCATTCAGGTAATAGGTGAAATACAGATTTGCATTTGGATATGACACCTCATTCCGGATATTGGCATAAAGATTATATCCTTGTGTCGTGTCATCGATGGTAAATTCAAATTGAGGTTGCTCGGACACCGACCATTGTCGCTGTTCAAAGTCAACGTTTTGTTCATAAACACGGTTAGGATCACAGGCTGTGAAAAGCAAAATGCCCGCGATAAATAAAAGCCACTTCATCGCGGTTGATTCGATCGGTTATTCTTATCTCTCTTTTTTTTCCTTTTTTTCCGCGACTTTGAACTGAATTTTTTGTCCATTCTTTCCAGGTCGCTATTCAGGGTCTGGACCGATTCTTTTTCGGCTTCGATGTCTAGCTCCAGGCTCGCCGGCTTTTTGCCCTCTTGGTTCATTTTAAGAATTTCATTCACCCGCTGAACGTTGATCGGAAACCATGTATTCTCCTCATTAAAACCAAACCACATGATCTTCCTGAAGATGTCCGTCTTTTGAAGCACAGCGGATCCCTTTTCGGTGAGCAGAGGTCCTTCAATTTTAGGGATGCCCTCCAATGCCTCCATGTAAGTTTCCAACTCATAATTCAGGCAGCATTTCAGTCGTCCACATTGCCCGGAAAGCTTACTTGGATTCAAAGAAAGGTTTTGATATCGTGCGGCACTTGTTGTGACATTTTTAAAGTCCCCCAACCAGGTCGAGCAGCACAATTCACGTCCACACACGCCGATGCCGCCTAATCGTCCTGCTTCCTGGCGTAAGCTGATCTGGCGCATCTCCACCCGAATCTTAAACTCTCCCGCCAGTACTTTGATCAACTCACGAAAATCGACCCGATCTTCAGCGGAATAAAAAAATGTTGCTTTAGCATTATCGGCCTGGTACTCAATATCCGACAGCTTCATCTCCAGTTTCATGTCCCTGATGATCTCACGCGTCCGATACAATGTAGGCAGTTCTCTTTTCTTGACGTCTTCAAATTTTTCCAGGTCCTTCTGATGAGCAATACGATATATCTTTTTTATCTGGTCATCATCAGGTACTTTCTTTTTTTGCATTTGCAACCGTACGAGTTCCCCTTGCAAGGATACATATCCTATGTGATGTCCGTTAGGAACCTCAACAACCACAGCGTCTCCGGTTATGAGCGGTACTTTATCTGTGTTTCTATAAAAGTCCTTCCGTCCATTTTTAAACCTCACCTCAACGATGTTGAACCGATCTTCCAATGGCATGTCCATGTTAGAGAGCCAATCAAAGACGTTCATTTTATTGCATCCTCCCGTTTGGCATGCTCCGTTATTCTGACAGCCCGCCACCTTATCGCCTTTACCCGATCCACATCCACAAGCCATAAAAATTTATTTAAATCAGTTTCAGCAAGTCCATTCCAATATCTTTTCTAAAATAAGCCTCTTCCCAACTTACATGGGAAACGCCCATATAGGCTTTTTTCCGCGCATTCTCCAGCGATTCGTCCATCCCTGTAATCGCCAACACGCGTCCTCCATCGGTTATCACATCTTTTGTGTTGATCCTGGTTCCCGCATGAAAGATAAGGGCATCTTTAGCAGCATCCAACCCTTGCACCACTTTGCCCTTGCTGAAAGCGTTCGGATAGCCTCCGGAAACCATGACAACTGAAACGGCAAAGCGATCGTCAATTTCCAGTTTGAAGTTTTTCAAATTGCCTTTAGCCGCGGCTATCATCAATTCGACAAGGTCCGACTTAATGCGGGGAATAACGGCCTGCGTTTCAGGATCGCCCATGCGTACATTATATTCAATTACGTACGGATTTCCACCCATATTCATCAAGCCAATGAAGATGAATCCTTTATAGGGGATTCCTTCTTTTTTAAGTCCATTGATAGTGGGTCTCACTATGCGCTCTTCCACCTTACTCATGAATGAAGAATCCGCGAATACCACCGGTGAAACCGCTCCCATTCCTCCGGTATTAAGTCCCGTGTCACCGTCTCCAATTCGTTTATAATCCTTTGCCTCAGGAAGAATGACGTAATCCTGACCGTCGGTTAAAACAAAAACAGAAAGCTCAATGCCAGTCAAGAACTCTTCTACTAAAACTTTTGCGCTAGCCTCTCCAAACTTCTTATTGAGAAGCATTTCACGGATTTCCGATTTTGCCTCCCGTTGACTGATACTGATAATTACCCCTTTCCCGGCGGCAAGTCCATCTGCTTTTAAAACAATAGGGGGTTTACAAGTAGAAATGTAATCAAGCGCTTCTTCCATTTCATTGGCCTGAAAAACCCTTGCCTTGGCGGTCGGAATGCCGTGGCGTAACATAAACCGTTTGGCGAAATCCTTGCTTCCTTCAAGCTCAGCGCCTGCTTTTCCAGGTCCCACCAGCAGAACATGTTTTAACAGTTCATCACTTTCAAAATAATCTCGAATACCTTTAACAAGCGGAGTTTCGGGGCCGACAATAACAAGTTGAATGTCATGATTAACGCAAAAGTTGCCAAGCACTCCGAAATCATCCGAATTGATGGAAAGGTTTTGGGCGAACTTGGATGTACCAGCATTACCGGGAGCAACATAAAGCTCATCGCACAGTTTGCTTTGCTTGATCTTCCAGGCCAATGCATGCTCACGCCCACCATTTCCAACAATCAAAATGTTCATGAGGATTAGAGTTTGACTCCAAATATAGGGTAGAAATCATTTTTTTGTAAATAAAAAAGTCAGGTTCAGCGATTTATCCACCGAACCTGACTCCATAGCTTCAGCCGTTCTTAATTGGCGTATTCCGACATGAACTTAATTCTCATCAGCCGAATTTCTTCCTCTGTGTAATCTGCATTTGTTTCATGGCTCATTGCTTCATCAAGGCTATCCGTTTCAGAATTCAGAAAGTAGTCAAGAATGTCGTCTTGCTTGTGCTTATCCAGCACCTGGTCAAGGTAATAATCAATGTTCAACTTGGTTCCGGAGTAACAAATATTCTCGATCTCGGTTAACATGTCATCGAAAGAGATATTTTTTGAATCAGCAATCTCCTCCAGATCAATCTTTCGGTCAATTTGCTGTATGATAAATATCTTGATCTTGGACTTGTTGACTGATGACTTGACCACTACATCTTTTGCTGTCTCAATGTCATTTTCGTCCACATAACTCTGAATAACCTCAATAAATTCTTCTCCGAACTTATTGACCTTACCCATGCCAACTCCGTTCACCTGGGCAAGTTCCTCCTTGCTTATCGGATAGGTCGTGGCCATCTCCTCAAGGGATGGATCCTGAAAGATGACGTAAGGCGGAAGATCTCTCTCCTTAGCGATCTTCTTTCGCAGCGTCTTCAATATTTCGAAAAGCTTTTCGTCATAAGCTTTAGCTGCACCGTTCGATTTTTCTATGGACTCCTCTTCCTCATCGATCTCAGTAGTGAAGTCATGGTCACGCGCCAACTCAATGGGATAGGGCTTCTTCATAAATGACTCGCCCTTTTTGGAGAGCTTAAGCACGCCAATATTGTCTATATCTTTTTCAAGGTACTGGTAGATTAAGGTTTGTCTGATTACGGACTTCCAAAAATCAGCATCTTCATGACCGCCTTTTCCATAGATCGGCAAATCAAAGTGCGCATAGCTTTTGACGTATTCATCCTCTATCCCGCGGATAACATGTACCAGGTGATTTAATCCAAAACGCCCATTAGTTTGTTTCACCGCTTCCAAGACAAGCTTTACAAATTCAGAACCGTCAAATCGCTCGCGGGGATGCACACAATTATCACACATTCCACAATTTTCCTGCGTGTATTCTTCACCAAAATAATGCAGCAACTGTCTCCTTCTGCAAACCGGAGACTCGGCGTAATATTCCATTTCCTGGAGAAGGATTCGGGCGTTCTCCCTTTCCTGAACCGATTTATCCTTGTTGAATTTCTCCAGCTTGTTCAGATCGTTATGGCTGTAAAACATGAGGCATATCCCCTCCAATCCGTCACGCCCGGCACGCCCGGTCTCCTGGTAATATCCCTCGAGAGATTTTGGAACGTCATAATGCACCACAAACCGAACATCTGGCTTGTCAATACCCATCCCAAAGGCGATCGTGGCAACAATGATGTCAATTTCCTCGTTGAGAAAATCGTCCTGATTTTTTACCCTCACGTCCGGATCAAGACCGGCGTGGTAGGGGGCCGCATTAAATCCGTTAACATTTAACAGCTGAGCTATTTCCTCAACCTTTTTCCGACTGAGGCAATAAATGATTCCTGATTTTCCTTTATGGTCCTTTAGGAATTTGATGAGTTGTTTCTTTGTCTCCTTCTTTGGGCGAACCTCGTAGTAAAGATTCTTGCGGTTGAAAGAAGAGATGAAAACATCAGCTTCTTCCATTTGCAAATTCTTTTGGATATCTAATTGGACCTTGGGCGTTGCTGTCGCCGTAAGGGCTATTACAGGTTTTTCACCCAAGCTTTGAATCATGGTTTTGATTCTTCTGTACTCAGGTCTAAAATCGTGACCCCATTCGGAAATACAATGTGCCTCGTCGATGGCAACAAAATTTACATTGACCTTCTGGAGAAATTGAATGGTTTCTTCTTTGTTCAAAGATTCAGGGGCGACATAAAGCAATTTCACGTTGCCATTCATGCAATCCTTCTTGAGTCTTGTTATCTCTCCCTTGCTAAGTGTTGAGTTAAGAAAACGTGCATTAACGCCGTAGGCATTAAGCTGGTCAACCTGATTTTTCATTAACGCAATAAGGGGAGAGATAACAATGGCAAGACCGTCATGCATCATTGCCGGCAACTGATAACATAAGGACTTCCCTGCCCCGGTGGGCATAATGACGAACGTATTTCTGCCATCCAACAAATTGCGGATAATCACTTCCTGATTTCCACGGAACTGACTATACCCAAAAACTTCCTTCAGTCGTTCGCGCAAAGCATCTTTCTCTTCAACCAACATCATTTCAGTATTGAAAAAATTTTATTAACAAATCTAATTTTGAAAAGGCAATGAATATAACTAAAAATCTCAAAAAAATTGCACGCCAATTTCATTTATTCAGGCAAAAAAATTTAGGGTTCGCCAATTGTCGGAAACGATTTCGTCATCCGTCAACAACAAGATATTTGGTGATGCTTGAAGCAAGAACAATCATCTATGTGAATAAGGAGACTTGCCAAAATAAAATTGTTGGGAATTTTGAATCCTTATGTCCCGTTTTTTTGAGATATAATCATTATATTACTCAATCCCACTAAATTCCATTATCACGACATGAGAGTAAACGCAGAAATATTAAGCTTGTTGCTACGGGTCATGTTGGATTTTGCCCTTGATTTCGTCTCGTGTCCGCGGGATGAAAACTTTGCTAAGTTTGCTTGACGCTCCCAATTCGTTGAAATATTATTATATTAAATTCTCGCTAATCGATATAAAATGTCAAATATGTTTGGCGACTGTCATCCGATAACTCATATTCGCGTCAATTACTGAAATGAACAAGAATCTTTTTGTAGTACTGATGGCTGGAGGCGTAGGTGTACGCTTTTGGCCGTACAGCCGAAATTCAAAGCCAAAACAATTCCTGGATGTATTGGGAATAGGTAAGTCATTGCTTCAATCAACATACGAACGATTTCTTCCGATTTGTCTTCCGGAGAACATTTACGTTGTCACACATGAGGAGCATGCGCAACTTGTAAAGCAGCAACTGCCCGACCTCAACGATGGTCAAATCCTCGCCGAGCCCATGAGAAAAAATACTGCTGCTTGTATAGCTTATGCCAGCTATAAGATTGTTCAACGTAACAAAGATGCAGTAATTGTTGTGAGCCCCTCAGACCACCTTATTTTAAAGGAGGCTGAGTTTCAAGAATTAATTACGAGAGCATCTGATGAAGCCTCTTCACAGGATAAGCTTATTACGATTGGCATAACACCAACTCGACCGGAAACCGGGTACGGATATATTCAATTCCATACAGACAATTCATTTCTAAAGAGAGTAAAAACCTTTACAGAAAAACCAGAACTTGAGTTGGCCAAAAAGTTCCTGGAGAGTGGGGATTTCGTTTGGAATTCCGGGATATTCATCTGGGGTGTGCAAGCCATTTTGAATGCCATGCATCAATTTCTTCCTGAGCTCTCTGAATTTTTTGAAGATGCTTTCGGAAAAATTGAAACGGAGGGAGAAGAGCAAGCTATTCTTACGGCCTATTCGCAATGTAAAAACATCTCTATTGATTACGGAATAATGGAGAAAGCGAGCAATGTGTACATGTGTCCCGGCAACTTTTCATGGTCTGACCTGGGATCCTGGGGATCTATCCATGATATATCATCGAAAGATGGAAACAACAACGTGATCACTGCCAATGCGCTGATTTATAACACACGCAACTGTATCATTAAGGGATCGCCAGACAAACTCATCGTGGCACAAGGCCTGGATGGTTATTTGGTCGGCGAGTTCGGAAATGTTATAATCGTATGTGAGAAAGATCGTGAGGAGCAATTCCGGAAATTCGTTAATGATGTTAAGACAAGGCCGAACGCAGCAGATTTTATTTAGACAGATCAAACTGACGATTCAGCTCGAATCCGATTCTGCCTAATAACTTCATAAATGGCAATTCCGGCAGCGACTCCTACGTTAAGAGAATTGATCCTCCCCTTCATGGGGATCTTAGCAAGATCATCAGCCTCCCGTAACAGATTATCATCTATGCCATCTTCTTCTGAACCCAAAATCAATGCCACAGGTCCGGTCATTGAAACATCAAAAATCTCTTTCACTCCTTTCTCCGTGCATGCAATCACACGAATACCATTGTCATGAAGAAACCTAATTGTTTTTTTCAGATCTTTTTCGCGAGCGATGGGCACATGATTCAACGCGCCAGCTGACGTTTTCATCGCGTCACTCGAAAGGGGTGCATTTCCTTTTTCGGGAATTACTATTCCATCGATTCCAGCACACTCAGCCGTCCGAACGATGGCACCAAAGTTACGGACATCTGTAATTCTGTCGACTATCAGAAGGAAAGGCTCCCGCCCTTCACTGTAGGCCTGATGAATCAAGTTATCCAATGACGCGTACGAAACGGTTGATAAAAAACAAATGACACCCTGATGGTTTTTTGAAGTTACTCTCTGCAATTTTTCTTTTGGAACGAAAACGACCGGCACCTGATGCATTTTCGCCTTATTAAGTAACTCGCGCAACAATTCATTGTTTAACCCGGTTTGAATCATCACCCTTTCTATTTCCTTGCCTGCTACAATCGCTTCAATTACGGCACGGGTACCATAAATCATGTCTGTTTTTTCCACCTTCGTCGCTTAAGATTGGTAAAGAAAGCAAATTCAATTCAAAACCTGTCAAAACCGTGCATTTCTCCAAAGGTCGATAACCTGATACCAGGTTTCCTGAAATTTTTTGTTCCGAACCAGCACGTAGTTGTCAGGATCAAACAATGTAGGTGAACGAACAAAGTCGAATGTAACTTTGTAAACTTCATTCTTATAAGACCACACTTCCCTGTCTGTGAACTTGTAGACTTCTTCTGGCATTCCAAAAATTATGTAGATCATACCCCGGTCCGTTTTCCACCCTTCTTTATAAGAGCTGAAGTATTGATTGGCCAATTCAACCTGTCGGAAATAACTGCGCATGAAACTTTTGGCTCTCTCGGTGTCGCCGGTAATGCTAAGAATCACCCGATCAAATGATTTTTTATCACTCTTCGCGGCTCTCAGTCTATCAGCTTCCTGTTTCGTACTGACATAAATTAATGGACCGGCCAGATTTTCAATTCTCGAGTATTTGGGGTAATCATAATATGAACGGAATGCAAATCCTTCCTTCGAACTCGTGTCCGTTTGAGCAAGGTACAAACCTGCGGAATCGTACATTGTTTTTTGGGATGGTGAAAGTGTGAATGTTGAATCAACTTTCATAATGCTTGGAACTCTTGCGAGTCCTTCCGAAAAGGCTGGAGCAGCAGCCGGAAAATCATCGGAATAATATGAGACGATCCAACTCCGGTCACTGTTCGCAGGACTACCTATTGAAAAGGTGGTCTCGTTTTGTACGAATAAGTCCAGGTAAGGCTGACCATTTGAATTCATAAGATATCCGTTAACGGGATACTCTGGCAGAATATTTTTATAAAACATCCACGCTTGTTTTGCCTCGTTGTCAACCACCTTGGCTACGATTATCCTGGGTGCTTCGGGCTCGCTAAAAGATATACTGCCCCAAATACCCTTTTCTGATTTATGAATGTTCAGGGAATCCTCTGTCAATCTGACTCCCTGTTTGTCATTGAGCGCATCTCGCTTTTCCCATTGAATGACGAACCTGAGCGGTTCGTCGGTACTGGTTTTGAACCTGAGGTCATATAAAACTACCCATGCTTTGTTCGAATGAACAGGAGTTATATGGAGAGCAAATTTTTCATTTGGATTATACAGGTAGCTGTAGTTAATATCCTGTAACGCCTGGGCTCCTGTTTTGAGCGCAAAAAAACATGAAAGAATGATGATGGTCGCTTTCATACCCTGATTTATACAACGAAAATTAAAGAAGCTAAAGGAATAATTATAATTTCCAGCCCTGTCCGTTATTTTTACAGACTTTTTATGGCCAAAATATTTACAACAGAAATTACGTCAGAAAAAATCACTTCTGACAACCCCATCCACCAACGCTTGTTCAAAGCATATGTTGTAGCCAAAGAATACGTGAAGGGGAATTTATTAGAGGTGGGGTGCGGGGAAGGCCGCGGCATTGGGTTATTGTTGCCACTGGTAGACCATTATACTGCCATAGACAAAATGAGGGATGTTTTGAATGATCTGAAAAAAAGACATCCCAACGTCGATTTTATAAGTATGAACATCCCTCCTTTGCATAGCTTGCCCGATAGTTCATTTCAAAGCGTTGTCACTTTTCAGGTAATTGAGCACATTCAGGACGACGCGCTTTTTTTAAGGGAGATACATCGAGTATTGAAGCCGGGAGGAACTGCGCTGATTACAACACCGAACAGAAAAATGTCATTGAGCCGTAACCCGTGGCACATTCGCGAGTATTCAGCCGATGAGCTAACGAACCTTGCCAGCAAGATTTTTGACAAGGTAGAAATGAAAGGTATTACCGGAAACGCGAAGGTAATGAGGTACTATGAAGAGAACAGGCGATCTGTACGACGCATTACCCGATGGGATATTTTTAATTTACAATACCGCCTTCCTGCCGGAGTACTTCGCATACCATATGAAATGTTGAATCGTTGGAACAGGAACAAATTACAAACGAACGACAATTCCGTTGTATCAACCATTCATCACGAGGATTATCTTGTAACCGATAAAGCAGATAATGCTTTGGATTTATTGTTGATTGCGACCAGGTAAGATAAGCGACTAAAAGAAAAATGTAGCCTGTACTTTGATAAAGAATGGTGTTCCAGGCGTAAAATGAATTTCGGACACCCGTTCAGTTTCATTTCGTAACCGGGATGTTGTATCAAACTGAGCCTCTTTCCAGTTGGAATTAAAGAGGTTTTGGACGGAGCATCCTACTTCATACTTTGGCCGTGAGTAAGTTATAGCTCCATCACCCAAAAAATACCCTTCAGCCACAACCGAATTATCTTCGTCAGCCGGGCGATGATCCATATACTGATAACGCAGACTGCCACTAATTCCATTCTTAGATTTAAAGGTTATGCCCCCGATGCTTGTAAACGCGGGAGCCAGCGGAATGTAATTTTCGCCCTCCGGCTCATCTTTTGAACGCGGCCTTGCGTAGTTCACATCTCCATCAAAGAACAACCATCGCGACAGTTGATAACGAACAGAAAGATCAACACCAACACGCCTTGTTCTTCCGCTCGGCTCAACGATCCCCTCATCTCCGACGTAAACAAACTCGTGATCAAGATCAAGTCGCCAGAGCGCTGCGTGAACCAGCAAGTTATCCATAAGCTTGAGGTCTGTACCGAGATCAATTCCAATGGCCCTCGGAAGAACGTCAGCTCCATTTGCTCCACGACTACTCTGGCGTCATTGGAATGAAATCCCATTCCGCTCCTTAGATAAAATTTCGCGCGTTCATTTAACTGATAGTTAATAGAAAATTTGGGACTTACTATACCCTTAACATCGGATTTATTCGTCAGAAGCAACTGATCTCTGTATCGAAAATAAAAATGATCGACGCGAAGTCCGGCATCAAATGACCAATGATCATTCAACAACAGTGTCTCATGGATGAAGGCGTTGACATTCACCTCATCCAAATCGCCCCTCTGTACCCAAGGAATTTGCGTGCCTCAACATGAGACAATGTGATATCGTTCACGTCATCGTAGCGCAATCCTGCACCCAGATGTGTCCGCAATTCTTTGCTCCTGAGGGAGGCGGCTTGAATGTATGACGTCTTGTAACCATAAACCGTTCTCGATTCTTGTTGCTCAATTTCATCGCCACTCACAGGATCCCTTAAATAAAACGTAAAATTTGAGAAGAGATCAAAATCATAATCCACGATGTAGGCCTGGTGTTCAAAGAACCCGCCGTTAGCAAACGTATGACCATATTTGAGAAATGCATTTGTTCTTGCCGAATTGCCTCCTTCGGAGTCGTCTATTGATCCATAGCGAGTAATGGTCCCATCCAAAACAGCGCGCTCTGGAATCTGCCCGGAAGCGTCCCATGAACTATTGAATAACGAAAGACTTCCTGTCAATAAATCATGATCACCAAGTCGGGTGTTAATTCTTCCTGTTAAATTGAGTCGATTAAAATGTTGAAGGCTTTCAAAAAAACCATCACTATGAAAATATTCTCCCGCAACATAAGCATTGGTCTTTCCTGAAAGAAGATTGATTCCTCCGACTGTTCTTACCGTTCCAAATCTTCCACCCTCAGCCTTCACAAAATTCCTGTCCAACGTGTTCTTGGTAATGAACGAGACATACCCGGCGGTTGTGAAGTCACCTTTGTCCGCATAGTAAGGGCTCTTATCAAAGTCAACGTAATTGATCAATTCAGGGATGTAATGGTGTTGGCAGCAAGAGCGTGATAGATTGATACCGTTCAACCACGGGGAGGCAAAGCTAGTCCCACGTTCGAGACAATGCAGGTTTAGGTAGTGTGTGACCGCGCACGGCGAATTTCTTATAAGAAAGGCTGTTACCAGGCAGGACTTTTGCGCATTTATAGGCAACCACCCCGCTTCCCTTACTCAAACAACCTATTTAATCATGAAAAAGTATAGAATGCATCTGAAGCTTCTATTGTATTTACTCCTTTTAGTTGGAGTGGTCTACTTGATGTTTTTAATCGTTGCGAGCATTAGTAAATAACAATACAGAGATCTACGCGGTCACTTTCTGACATATTTCAACGTCAGGAATTTCCGCATTTTACCAGCTTTCAAGTGAGGTTATTTTGATAATTTTACGGCATATCAAAACGACCATCCATGCGATTGCTATTCATCCTGATTATTTTTTTGAACTTCTCATTAGTGTCAGCACAGCAGCAGGATTCCATTAACCAGGTTATTTACCATCAGGCATTGCAGAAGCTTGAAAAGGGTGACTACAGTGCCGCGACCCAGGAGTTTACTCAACTGCTGAATTCTGGTTTTTCTCAAAAAGAGGTTTATGTTAAGCGGGGCATCGCGTATTATCATCAAAAAGAATATAAAAAAGCGAAAGACGATTTTGATGATGCCGTGAAAGCAAGAATTAACACGATGGAATTATTTGAATATCGCGGCAACACACGGTACAACCTCGATGACTATCAGGGAGCGGCGGGTGATTTGGAGAAGGCCGTTGGAATGGGTGCTAACAGCGTTGAGACATTCGCCAATCTCGGTAATGCAAAGTTCAGGATGGATAATTATCGTGAAGCAATTACGTACTACGACAAAGCAATCTCCACCGGTAAAGCGGATGCCGTTCTTTACAACAACCGAGGAAAAGCGAAATTCAATCTTAAGGATATACAAGGTTCGGTAACCGATTTTGACAAGGCCCTGGAGTTGAAATCAAATTTTGATAAAGCGATTGAGAATCGGGCTGAAGCACGTTACCTGCTGAAAGACTGGAAAGGAAGCGTAGAAGATTTCGAAAAAATGTTAAACAGCGGACGTTCCGACGTCGAGATTTACCAGAAAATCGGTACAGCAAAATACAATCTCAAAGATTATAAAGGTTGTGCGGAATCGTTCTCTAAAGTAATTCAAAAAAGCATAAAGGATAAAGACGTTTTCACGATGCATGGCCTGAGCCTGGCCATTGTTGGTGAATGCAATGAGTCCGTAAAAAGCCTCACTGCTGCTGTTTCCATGGGCGCGGGCGAAAAGGATGTGTTTACCTATCTTGGTTCATGCCAATTCAAAAATAAAGATTACCACGGCGCCATTGAGAGCCTCAGTCGTGCGATAAATGCCGGCGCTTCGTCAGGAGAAATTTATTTGTACAAAGGACAAGCCGAGTATGCACAGAATGATTTTGAACGCGCTTCAACCGATCTCGAGAAGGCCATTTCACTGGGGGCAAGTGATGCACAAGTGTTTCGAAATCTTGGTGACATCAAGTTTACGAAGAATGACTTCAATGCTGCAATTAACAACTATAATGAATCGATAAAGCTTGGCAATAACGATGCAGCGATCTACAACAATCGGGGAAAAGCGAAATTAAACCTCAATGACGTCGCCGGGGCAATACCCGATTTTGACCAGGCTATAAAAATTAATCCGAATTTCACCAAGGCGTACTACAATCGTGGCACAGCACGCTATAGCCAGAAGAACTATGCTGGAACAATTGACGATCTTGAGAAAGCAAAGGGCGCAGATGGTGAGGAAAATGATTTGTACAAAATGCTTGGCATATCCTACTACCTGACCGGAAAAAAAGATCAGGCAAAGCTAAACCTCGAGCATGCTTTGAGCGCCGGTACCAAAGACACACAAGTGCAACTCTATGCCGGTTATTTACGCTTTGACAGCAATGATTATCCCGGTGCCGTAAACGCATTGAACGATGCTGAAGCCGGCGGTGCGAAGGAGGATAATTTGTACCTAGCGCGGGGAAAATCAAATTACCAAATCAAAGCGTATAGCGCCTCTATCGGTGACCTTGAGAAGTCCGTTCAATCAGGCAAAGCTGATCTGCCCGCCTACGAGGCATTGGGAATGGCCTACTTACAACAGCAAAAAGAAAAAGAGGCAGCGGCCAGTTTGGAGAAAGCCGTTGCCTTGAACACTAAAAATCCTGAAGTATTTTATCAATTAGGAAATCTGCGCTTTAAGCAAAATAATTTTGCCGGCGCAATTCAACTCTATGACAAAGCCATTGGGCTCGGGATCAACAATGAAATCATATTTAACAATCTCGGAAAAGCAAAACTCAATGCCGGTCAGATCAAGGAATCCATTCCCGATTTTGATCGCTCACTCGCGTTGAAGGGTGATTATACACAGGCGTTGAAAAACAGGGGACTGGCATACTTTCAACTCGAAGATTATGCAAAAGCCATTGCTGATCTATCGATTCTTGCCTCACGGGGCGAAGCTGGAACAGAGGAATTCGGGATGTTGGGAATAGCAAAATTAGACACAAAGGATTTTTCCGGGGCCGTGACAGATCTGTCAAAAGCCATTGAAGGTGGTTCGCAGAATTTAGATGTATTCGGTGCACGTGGTAGGGCCCAATATGAATTGAACGAGTATGAGAAGGCGTTGTCCGATTTAAACAGAGCGGTCGATGGAGGAATCAAAGACAACGATGTGATCTACTCAAGAGGTGCAGTTCGCTACAACCTCAAGGACTACAAAGGGGCTCTTACTGATCTCGACAAGGCCATTGATGCCGGCGCCAATTATGCCATAGCCTATGACATGCGAGGCTATTGTCGTTACGATGCCAATAATTACGATGGCGCCATTAGCGATTTCAGTGAAGCGGTCAATAGGGATACGAACTTTCCCATCGCATTCTTTCATCGGGGGGACGCAAAATATGTCATAAAAAATTATGCGGGAGCAATTGAAGACTACAACCAGGCGGC
The DNA here is from genome assembly GCA_036273935.1 of Cyclobacteriaceae bacterium. Classification (GTDB taxonomy): domain Bacteria; phylum Bacteroidota; class Bacteroidia; order Cytophagales; family Cyclobacteriaceae; genus ZC4RG29. The sequence goes on from DASUGQ010000429.1 coordinate 15,229, forward strand.
AGCACTGGGATACACACAACCTGTCTTATACAACAACCGCGGCAAGTCTCAATTTCAACTTCAAAAGTATGATGCTGCCATTTCCGATTTTGGAGAAGCATTAAAGAAGGATCCAAATTACATTAAGGCTTATGAAAACAGGGGAAGCACTTACCTGGCGCTGGAAAAATATGAACCGGCTATAAAAGATTACCGCATGGTGGAAAAACTCACAGAGAAGCCAGGCCCGGAGCTTTACCAATTACTTGGAAATGCTTACTACAGCAGTAAAATGTACGTACCCGCTCATGAATATTTCGATAAACTTATCGCAGCTGGTATAAAAGATAAGGACGCGTATTACAAACGTGCAGTGATTGAGGTGGAGGAGGAGGATTTTCAGGCAGCAATAAAGGATTTTGAAGAAGCTCTGAAACTCGGGGAAAACACTTCAAACCTGTATCTAAATAAAGCGAGGGCCTACCTCGGACTTGACGACACAAAATCGGCAACAGCCGAACTTAATAATGCATTAGCGCTGGATCCTAAGAACCCTGATATTTATTTCAATCGTGCATTAATCAAAGAGGCTATTGAAGATTATGAAAGCGCTATGGTTGACTACAACAAAGTAATCAGCATAAATCCCAATGATGCCCTGGCGTATTACAATCGATCCACATGTAAATCAGAATTGGGTGATTATGGCGCGGGTGTTTCTGATCTTGATGAAGCGATCAGGCTTGAACCAAAAAATGCATCCTACTACAAACAGCGGGGAAATTTCTACTATCAAATGAAAGAAGCCGAGAAGGCCTGTTTTGACTGGCGTCGTGCAGTCGAATTTGGCGATGCGAAGGCAAGATTTCAGGTTGATCAATACTGCAACAAAAAGTAGACATTAGTAACAAAGAAAAAAACTTCCCCAAGTCCATCCTGCTCACATTTTTTCCTGGTCTTTCCCTCCTGTTGCTCCAACCCCTTATCTGTTTGAGGTTGAAGATTTCATTACAAGACCCGATTTGAATAAATCTTTTTCCCACTTTGAAACCATATTGCCATCTAACCCTTAAAAAAGACATAAAATCGATGAGATATTACGTTGGTCGAATTTTTGCGCAGGGTATGATATCATTAAAACCGTTGAACTTAACCCAGCAAGAATTATGAAAAAACTAGTGGCTTTAATCTTTGGACTTGGCTTGATGGTAACCGCAAATGCCAATGTCCATGAAATCAAAGGACAGGTAATGGAAATCATTGACGGTAACACCCTTATCGTTAAATCTGCGGATGAATCCTATTACAAGGTCGTTTTATTCGGCATTGATTGTCCTGAAATGGGTCAAAAGTATGGCGACAAGGCAAAGAAATGTCTCGAGCGGCTTCTGAAAAAACAAAACGTAACAGTTCAATTTCAAGGCAAGGACCGCGCGGGTAATTATCTAGCTATTGTGACGACCGATAAAAACCTCGACCCAAGAATCCAACTTCTGGAAGAAGGATTGGCATGGACGTCGGAAAACGAACAGGTTGCTGACCTGGAAAATTTCAAATCCGTTGCTCAGCAAAAGGGCAAGGGTCTCTGGAGAGAAAAAGAACCCACTCCGCCCTGGGTTTTCAGAAGACAACAGTCAATGATGCAAGCAAAACAGAGCTAATTAAATCTTTAGTTTGGCCAAAATGCCCGGATCACATTCGGGCATTTTTATTTTGCAATAAAACCACAATTCAACTTGTAAAATTGTACTTTATCGAAAGGATATCAGGTAATTCACAATTTTTGTTTGATCATACAGTTTATTGTATATCCTGAAATAATAGTTTATGCTATGCGAACATTGCTCTTAATACTGATAATAGGCATCTCGGCTAACCTGACGTGGGGACAGACTTCGGACAAAAAAAAGACGAAAGAGAAGTACCAAACCAGCCAGCCAACATCAATGGATCCATCGATGCCACTACCTGACTACGGGCCAAGGAAGACGCGGGTTAAATCGAAAGGCATAACGTATGATGCCGAAAGAAACTATTACCAACAATTAGCCAGGGTAGAAAAGTCGCGGAGGGAAGCAGCGAAAGAAATGGCGAAACCACAATATTCAGATCCCCTGTACTTCGGTCACAAACATCCACCTAAAAAACATAAAGCAGGGAAGTTAAAGTATTGCAAGGAATGCGGAATAAGACACTAACAGGTAATGACTACCCTTACCGTGGTTGGTTCTATCTGCCCCATTAATAGAATCTAAGTGCCGTTGAATAATTCTTTCGGTCACTGTACCTTGTAACAGTGAACATAGCCTCCTTCATTGAACATACAAACCTGCAGGCAGCCATCACGGCAAGTGATGTTGACAGCCTGGTCGCGGAAGCGGTTGAATACAATTTCTTCGGCGTCTGTATTCCACCTTTTTGGGTAAAGCGTGGCAAACGCGAGATTGGCTCACGAGAAATTACATTGGTAACCGTCGCCGGCTTTCCATTTGGCTACAGCCTGTCGGAAACCAAGCTAAACGAAATCCAATACGCGATTGACAATGGCGCAGACGAGGTGGATCTTGTCTGGAACATATCATCATTTAAATCCGGACTTCCGTGGACAAAAGTTGAACTAGCCAAATGCAGCAAGCTCACGCACGATCACCACAAAATTTTGAAGATCATCATTGAAACAGCCTATCTGTCGGATGCTGAAATTGAACAGGCTTGCAGAATCTGTGCTGATGCAGGTGCAGATTTTGTAAAAACCTCGACTGGTTTCGCCCCCGAGGGTGCAAAGGTTGAGCACATCAGGCTGATGAGGAAAATTCTTCCCGATGGCGTGGGGATAAAAGCCTCTGGCGGAATTAAAACTTATGACCAGGCGATTGCACTAATCGACGCAGGTGCAGCGCGGATTGGAACCTCATCCGGTATACATATCTTAGCGTCTGTTAAAACCTAATCCTGAATTGAACGAATGAGTAGACTTTTATCGAATGTTTTTCCGGAAGAGACCAACATTCCGGATCAATTCAAGTTGCACGAACCGATCGAACAACGCGATTATTTAATCGATGGTATTCTAAAGCGCTGGGCTGGCAAGCTTAGTCCAGTGTTGAGTCCTGTCTTCATTCAGAGAGGAGATCAATACGAACAAAAAATAATTGGCAGCACTCCCTTACTCACATCTCAGGAAGCGCTCGAAGCGCTGGAAGCAGCCGTAAAGGCTTACGACCTCGGTCATGGCGACTGGCCAACGAAAAGTGTTACGGATCGCATCGACCATGTGGAAAAGTTTCTGGCCAGGATGCAAGAGCGGCGAAGCGAAGTGGTAAAACTGCTGATGTGGGAAATTGGCAAACCACTAAAAGATTCTGAAAAGGAGTTTGACCGCACCTGCGATTACATTGTTGACACAATCAAGGCGTATAAGGCCCTGGACCGTAATTCGGCGAAGCTAACGGAGGAGCAAGGCTTCATGGCCCAGATCAGGCGCGTACCCTTGGGTGTTGCGCTTTGCATGGGTCCATTCAATTATCCCCTCAATGAAACCTTCTCAACGCTGATTCCAGCCTTGATCATGGGGAATACTGTGGTTTTCAAACCAGCTAAATATGGTGTTCTTTTGATTCGTCCATTGTTGGAGGCTTTTCTCGACAGCTTTCCTCCAGGAGTAATAAATATTATTTACGGGAGGGGCCGCGAAACTGTAGGGGCACTGATGGAGTCGGGAAAGATTGATGTGTTCGCTTTCATTGGCACAAACAAGGGTGCGAACGACTTGAAAAAACTTCACCCTAAGCCACATCGACTTAAGGCTATTCTGGGACTCGATGCCAAAAATCCGGCCATCGTTCTTCCTGATGCAGATATTGGCAATGCTGTTAGTGAATGCATCTCGGGATCCCTTTCTTTTAACGGACAACGTTGTACTGCGCTTAAATTAATTTATGTTCACCGAAGTATTGCCGATGATTTCATCAGACGATTTAACAAGGAGGTAAACAAATTAAAACCCGGTGCTCCATGGGATGCCGGCGCAAACCTCACACCCCTTCCGGAACCGGGGAAGGTCGAATACTTACGAGAGTTGGTTGATGATGCCATCAAGCACGGGGCCAGGATCATGAATGAAAATGGTGGGACACATTTCAACTCATTCTTTTATCCCGCCGTAGTTTTTCCTGTAAATGACAAGATGCGATTGTATTATGAAGAGCAATTCGGACCGATTGTTCCCATCATTGCCTTTGATGATGACGAAGAACCAATTCGTTATGTGGTCAATTCCAACTTCGGTCAGCAGGTTAGCATTTTTGGAACGGACTCAAAGCGGGTCGCTAAATTGATGGATGCTTTTGTAAACCAGGTCGGGCGGATTAATCTTAACGCTCAATGCCAACGCGGACCGGATACATTTCCCTTCAACGGTAGAAAAGACTCTGCCGAGGGAACGTTATCTGTGGCCGATGCCCTCAGGGTGTTTTCAATCCGAACCATTGTTGCCACCAAGAGTACCGAATCAAATAAGCAAATCATCAGTACGATAATCAGAAACCGTGAATCAGCTTTCCTGAGCACAGATTATATTTTCTGACCAGGTTCTTTAATGAAGCATGTAGCTATTCAAGTGGAGGGAAAAGTTCAAGGTGTGTTCTTCCGCGCATCAACGAAGGACAAGGCGGATGCGCTTGGAATTAAAGGCTTTGTAAGAAATGAGTGGGATGGTAGCGTTTACATTGAAGCCGAAGGGGAAGAAGATTCACTGAATCAATTCATCTCGTGGTGCAGGCAGGGACCGTCGCGAGCCAGCGTTAAAGAAGTGATCATTCGTGAAGGGCCACCAAAAAAATTTTCAGGATTTGAAGTTCAGCGATAAATTGTAGTATGGATATTAAAGTGAAATTTCTTGGTGGAGCGGGGAGCGTCACAGGCTCACGTTACCTGATTACAGCCGACGGTTTTCGTTTCCTTCTGGATTGTGGATTATTCCAGGGATTAAAACCTTTACGGCTTCGCAACTGGGAGGAATTTCCCGTTGATCCTGCATCTATTCATGCAATTATAATTTCTCATGCCCATATAGACCATACAGGCTATTTGCCACGACTCGTAAAAGATGGATTCAATGGTCCCATTTACTGCACCCATCCCACGGCGGATCTGATGGAGATCATGTTATTGGATTCGGCGAAGCTTCAGGAAGAAGAAGCAGTGTTTGCAAGAAGAAAAGGTTATTCTAAACATGAAAACCCCGAACCACTTTATAAAGAGGCTGATGCCGAGAACGCCTTTATGTTATTTAAATCATTTGGGTACAATGAGAAAATAAAAATTCATGACCATATTGAAATAATATACAGAGATGCGGGACATTTGTTGGGATCAGCTATTGTTGAGGTCTTTATCAAAGGAGACAAGCAGACCAAGAAAATTGTTTTCTCGGGAGACCTTGGTCGCTACCAACAAGCGATGCTCAGAGCACCCGCTGCAATTGATCATGCCGATGTGCTTTTTATTGAATCAACCTATGGTAATAAGGACAACACGGAGGGCGATCCATCCCATGAACTAACGAGGATTGTTAATGAGACTTTTGACCGGGGCGGAGTATTAGTGATACCAGCATTTGCGGTTGGCCGCACACAAAGTCTTCTCATCTATTTTCGGGAACTCATGAGGCAGGATAAAATCCCTGATGTCCCTGTTTATGTTGATAGTCCCATGGCGATTTCAGCAACTTACCTGTTCTATAAATATCCCGCCTTCCATAAAATCAAAGTCGATACGAAAGAACTGGCGGAGCAGATTGAGACGAATATGTTGGTGTTTGTAAAATCGCCTGAGCATTCCAAATCGTTGAACAATATTAAGTCTAGGGCCATTATCATTTCCAGCAGTGGCATGATGACCGGCGGACGCATTCTTCACCACATGTACCATAGGCTGAGAAATAAACAAGACACGTTTCTAATTGCCGGGTACCAGGCCGAGGGAACAAGGGGGCGAAGTCTGCTGGATAAAGCCCCAACGATCCGAATGTTTGGTGAAGACGTGCCCGTAAGTTGTAATGTAGAATACATTAGTTCAATGTCTGGTCACGCGGACAAGGAAGAATTGTTCCGGTGGATGGGCAATTTTAAAGACAAACCCAAGATAACATTTACGGTTCACGGTGAAACTCCCGATATCGGGATTTACGCCCAGGGTATACGCGACCGGTTAGGCTGGAATGTAATAGTTCCGCAATATCTGGAATCCGTAAGTTTGTTTGAAGGAATTTAGCCCAGATTTATTATCCACCCGTTGATAATTTTTATAAAACCAAATGTCTAACCAACCAGGCCCCATAGGAGTTTTTGATTCCGGTATCGGTGGACTCACCGTATTCAAGGAGATAGTGAAAAGACTACCGCAGTACAATTATTTGTACCTGGGAGATAATGCACGCGTTCCCTATGGAACCCGATCGTTCGAAACGGTTTATCATTACACCAGGGAATGCCTCCGGCACATGTTCGATAAAGGATGCAGGCTCGTAATTGTTGCTTGTAATACGGCGTCAGCGAAGGCACTCCGAACAATCCAGCAACATGATCTTGTTCACCTCCCAGAAATTCATCGCGTATTGGGCGTCATTCGTCCCACAACAGAAATCATCGGAAAGTTTACAAAGACGAGGCATATTGGAATCCTGGCCACCCATGGAACCGTTACTTCCCAATCTTATGTAATCGAGATAAACAAGTTTTTCCCAGACATAAAAGTATTTCAGCAAGCGTGTCCTCTGTGGGTTCCGTTAGTGGAGAACAACGAGCATACCTCTTTGGGAGCAGACTATTTTGTAAAAAAATATCTCGACAGCCTGATGGCTCAATCCTCTTCCATTGATACCCTCATCCTGGCTTGTACACATTACCCACTCCTCATCCCGAAGATCCGGCAATACATTTCGCCTACCATCAAGCTCCTATCACAGGGCGACATCGTAGCGTCCAGCCTTGTCGACTATTTGGAACGTCATCCTGAAATCGAACAACTCTGCACGAAGGACGCGCGTTATGAATATTATACTACAGAGTCAACAGAAGATTTCAACGACAAGGCAGCACTATTCCTGGGAAAACGCGTTGAGTCGAAACACCTTCAACTTTAGGCCACACTTTTACGGCTGATGCCTTTCTGGGGATGGATTTTTACCCCAAAGAATTGTGAAATGAATGTTTGCATGCGGGTGTCCATTAACAACACGGCACTGTCAACGGGATAGAAGACAGTGAGGTCCAAAACGGCACGCAAAAAGTTTTGATGCTTGCAAAACTCCTTTGTCCACTTTTTGAATTGAACAGACCACTCGTCCCGATACCTTTCAAATGGCTCCTTCCCGTCAAAATCAAACACCAGCTGATTGTCTCCATAAAATTCAAAACGGAAGATAGCCATTAAAGAAAAGTAAAATTCATGAAGATGACGATAGTCGTCGGTGTTATGTTGTTTGATTGTTCTTGAAAGATTGTCATCAATTCCAAGGGAATTATTTCTAAGGAGATATTCCACCTTCACGAAATCCAATAGGTAGTTTAGAAGCGATTGTTCAAGAGAAAGTTGTGCCTGTTCTAAGATGTAATTCTTGTCGCGCGGGAAGAATTTTCTAATCACTGATCAGGATTTTCGGAGCCAAAGATACAGGAATTAAAAATTTTCGTCAAATC
>DASUGQ010000430.1:0-8934 GCA_036273935.1 Cyclobacteriaceae bacterium
ACTGCCCACAACGCAAATGCAATCTTCTGCGCTGTCGAGTTCCATGCTGCATATTGTTCACTGGTTAAAGTTTCTTCCATACTGTAGTTATTATAGGTTGGTTTTAGTCACACAGCAAATATAAAAATCCCCAAAAACTTAACCTAGCAATCCGGTAATTGGGGCAGCCGTTAAAAATTGAAACACAATATAACAGAGTTTTTCTTAAAATGTCAATATCAACGCAACGATAACACACTGATAATCTCGCATTAACTCAGGCATTTCATTGCAAAATCATACACGATCGCACTTGTTGTTTGAACATCTTCAATAAGGCCCATATGTGACTGTTCAGGAAGAATTTTCAGTACGGGGAATTGAATTGAGTTCGCCTGTTCCTGAATGGACGCTAAAGGAATCCCGGGATCTTTCCCTCCTGCAATCAACAATATTGGTTTTTTGAATTTTCTCAGAACGTCCGAACGATCTGGTCGATCACGCATGGCTTTGGTATAGGATACAACTGTTGCCTTATCCGTTTTCATGTTCATTTCCCGAACAAATGGTACATCGGGATGACTAGGATTACTGAAGAGCGGCGGGATAAAATTGGACGTAAAAGCAAGAACACCATTCCGATCTATAAACTCGATAACTTTGTTTCTGGATTCTTTTTTTTCCTGGGAATCCGGAAAAGCAGTTGAATGAAACAATCCGAATCCTGGAAAGAGTGAGGGCTTTTTATTTACCATTCCGAGTACGACATACCCACCCAGGGAATGACCAATTGGAACAATCTCTGTTAGTCCTCTTTGCTCCAAGTTCTCAATAACAATTTCAGCAATGTCGTCGAGAGTGAATGATTCACCAAGCATTGGGCTTTTACCGAAACCTGGCAAATCGATAGTGACCGTTCTGAGAGAAGACGGGAAAGTTTCAATAAACTTGTCCCAGATGTCGGAGTTCATTGGAAAGCCGTGAATCAATAAGACGGCCTTTCCAGTCCCTTCATTGTGAAAGGCCAAGTCGATCATCTGACCGGACGAGGAATTGACTCCAGCATGGAAATCACCGTCCGCTTAATGCCGTCCGCATCGAAATTACATTCCCGATAAAGTTCAGACTGCTCCCCATGCTCGATCACCTGATCCGGTATGCCTAATCGCCGGACTTCGATAGCATAACTGTTATCCGCCATGAACTCAAGTATCGAGCTCCCGAATCCACCCTGGATGCAACCATCCTCAACTGTGACAATTTTTTTGTATTGCGAAAAAATTTCGTGAAGGAGTCTCTCATCCAGAGGCTTTACAAAGCGCATATCAAAATGGCCGATGTGGATCCCCTTTGCGGCGAGATTCTCACAAGCAATTGCGGCATTATTGCCAACGTGCCCTATGGTGAGTATTGCAACTTCATTACCATCTCGCAATTTTCTGCCAGTTCCAATCCTGATTTCTTCGAATGGAGTCTTCCAATGCGGCATCACTCCCTGACCCCGGGGATAACGAATAGAGAAAGCCTTTTCGGTTCTCGGCAACTGTGCCGTGTACATCAGATTTCTCAACTCTGCTTCATTCATTGGCGCCGATACAATCATATTCGGCAAACAACGGAAGTAAGCAAGATCATATGCGCCATGATGCGTAGGTCCATCCGCACCGGCAAAACCGGCTCGATCCAAACAGAAGTTCACAGGGAGGTTTTGTATGCAGACGTCATGAACTACCTGATCATAGGCTCGTTGCATAAAAGTGCTGTAGATATTGCAGAAGGTTACCAATCCCTGGGTTGTCATTCCGGCTGAAAAGGTGACGGCATGCTGCTCGGCGATACCTACATCAAAAGCGCGATCCGGCATTTCATTCATCATAATATTCATCGATGAACCCGATGGCATCGCAGGTGTAACACCTACAATCTTGTCATTCGCTTTTGCCAACTCAACTAAGGTATGCCCAAAGACGTCCTGATACTTTGGAGGCTGCGGTACTTCATGAACCTTCCTGTGAATTTCACCGGTAATCTTATCAAACTTACCAGGGGCATGCCAGGTGGTAGCATTCCCTTTTTCAGCAGGACCATACCCCTTACCCTTCGTCGTGATACAATGAAGGATTTTTGGTCCCTTAATATTTTTCAAATCATTGAAGAGGGTAACCAGGTGATTAACATCGTGACCATCGACTGGCCCAAAGTAGCGAAGGTTCAGTGATTCAAAGAAATTGCTCTGGCTCAATAATGTGGACTTAATACCATTCTCCACTTTAGACACAATCTCCTGTGCGCTTTTTCCGAACATCGAAAGTTTACCCAGCAAGTTCCACACTTCATCTTTCAACTTGTTGTAAGCTCGTGATGTGGTGATGTCAAGAAGATAATCTTTCAATGCTCCAACGTTCGGATCGATGGACATGCAATTATCATTCAATACGATTAGAATATTTGCGTCTGACACTCCAGCATGATTCAATCCTTCAAAAGCTATTCCTCCGGTCAATGCTCCATCTCCAATAACAGCAATGTGCTGACGGTCTTCATCCTTCTGATATTTTGAGGCAACGGCCATTCCTAACGCAGCTGAAACAGACGTTGAAGAATGACCTGTGCCGAATGCATCATATTCACTTTCACTCATCCGCGGGAAACCAGAAAGACCTTTATACGTGCGATTAGTGTAAAAATCGTCGCGCCGACCCGTTAGAATTTTATGCCCGTAAGCCTGATGCCCTACATCCCATACGAGTTGATCGTGAGGTGTGTCGAAAACATAATGTAATGCAACCGTCAACTCTACCACTCCGAGGCTCGCTCCAAAATGGCCGCCGTATACAGAAACGTTGTCAATGATAAAGTGCCGGAGTTCGTCGCACAATTTGACCAATTGAGCCTGATCAAGTTGTTTCAGGTCCTGAGGACTGTTAATTGTTGCGAGCAACTTACCTGGTGTTATCAGCATTCTTATGGATTTTTACCATAAACAACCAATGAAAGGTAAGTGTTTTAAAGCCCTTTTCAAGGGTTGCAAGGGGCAAATTTAGTTATTTCCCCAGTGATCTCAGTTTTTGACAGATATTAAATAAATTTGTGCTCTTTGAATAAAGTCATGATACAAACACAGGAGAGTTTCGAGGTTAAGTTGCCATTATTTGAGGGACCCTTTGATCTTTTGCTATTCTTCATAGAACGAGACGAACTGGACATTTACGATATTCCTATTTCCAAAATAACTACTGATTTCCTGGATTACATTCATCACATGGAGCACCTCAACATCGAAGTGGCGAGTGAATTTATCCTGGTCGCCGCCACCCTGATGCGCATAAAATCAAAAATGCTTCTGCCCCGGCCTCAGCTTGATGAACAGGGTAATGAGATTGACCCGCGTGAAGAATTAGTGAAGCACTTGCTCGAGTACAAAAAGTATAAATCCGTAGTAGACACATTTCATAAAATGGAAGAAACCGAGCTTCAAAAAGAAAAGCGCGGGAATCTTATGAAAGAGCTCCGATCCCTTGCTGAAAGTACAAATGTCGAAGCCGAGCTGCAGGATGTGGACCTTTTCAAATTGATGACGGTGTTTGAAAAAGTATTGAAGCGTTTTGAATCGGAAAAAAATAAGCCTGTTCACCAGGTCATCCAATACCCATACACTATTGAGGGGCAGAAAAAATTCATATTGACTGAGGTTCAAAAACAAGAACGGCTGTCATTCAACGATATCGTTGCAAACTACCCAACGAGAATTGCATTAATATTTAATTTCCTCGCTATACTCGAACTGCTCGCCTTACAGCAACTTTCGATTCAGGTCGGTGAAGGTTATAACAACTTTTGGATTGGTAAAGGCGAATTTTCTGATACCATCCTTTAGGTATCGTTTCAGCCTGCATTATTTCCCGTTGAGTTCAGGCAGAACAAAGTCATCGAGTGGACTCGGTTGGCTCATCATTGCTTCAATATCGGCAACCGACCTCGGGGCACTTGAGGAAAGGTGCTCGCAACCATCCCTTTTGATTAAATAATCATCTTCTATTCGAACACCAATCCCCCACCATTTGGGATCACATTTACTGTCGTCATTGATATAGATTCCAGGCTCAATTGTGATCAGCATATTTTCTTTTAGCAAATCCCTTGAGCCGCGATCGTGAACATCCAGCCCAATATGGTGACAGCATCCGTGAGGGTAGTATAAATTTTTCTCATTAACATTGGCGATAATGCCGAGATCCTTTAGCCCCTTGTTAACCACTTGTTGCGTCACTTCTTTCAGTTGATCGAACGTGGCTCCTTCTTTGCATATTTTCATAGCCGCCTCCTGGGCGTTTAGCACGATTTCATAAATCTGTTTTTGTTCGGCGGAGAATTTCCCATTCACCGGGATTGTGCGTGTGATATCAGCAGTATAGCCGTGATATTCAGCCCCAAGATCCATAAGAATGAGGTCTTTAAAATCGAGGTTCGGTTTGTAGTTATCAATGTAATGAAGGATGCATCCATTGTGCCCTCCCCCGACAATGGAAGGGTAGCCCAAATCTTCTGCCTGGTATTTTTTAAATACATATTCATGAATCCCCTGAACTTCGCGTTCAGACATTCCTGGCTTGATGGCCTTCATTACCTCAACCTGCCCGACACATGATATAGCCACGGCCTTACGAATCAATTCTATCTCCTCTTTTGTTTTGATCCCTCTTAACGCGGACATGATCTCTTCCAAATCCTTTGTGTTCAGATTGACATTCTTCGCCTCCAGTGTTCTTATGGAAAGGTTATCCTTCCGGGGATAGTTTACCTTAACCTTAAATTGTTCAATCAAGTCATAGAGATCAGATGAGTCATTCGGATTATCGCGAACGTCATTATAAAAATCAAAAAACAAAACCTGATCAAACTTCGAAAAGTCAACATTGAATTTCTTGAATTCCGAATTATTAAATGCCTGCTCAAGTCCCAACTGCGCTTTTACCTTAGCATCGCCTAATCGTCTTCCTTCCCACATCTCTCGAAAAGGGTCGCGAGGCTGCACAAAAATTATTTCATCATATTTTGTTTTGTTCGATGCAGTTTGCTGATCCTTAAAAACTAAAAGCACTGCGTTGGGTTCCTTGTAACCAGTGAGGTAATAGAAGTCAGGATCCTGATGATAAACATAATCCACGTCATTGGATCGATTACGTTCCGCATTCGCAAAAAAAACGGCTACTGATTTTGGAGGGAGCTTTTCTCTCAGTTTTTCCCGCCTCTCTTTATGAAAGTCCTTGGATAAAAAATCGGAAGGCAGATCGGGGTTTTGAGCTAAAGCGTCGAACGCAAGAGAGGAAATAAAAAAAAGAATGGATAGTCTCATATTATTCTCGATAACTAACAAAATTCATTCACTGGGTATTTGTAATTTCTTCCAGACTAAAGTCCCTGCCCCTCCCATACTTTACAAGTTCCTTCAAGTTGTATCGCTCCAAAGTAAGAAGGTCCTTCACTTTGCAATCACCGTTCGATAATATATATTCAACAATAAAGTCATGACATTCCCCATGATTGACAAGTCTGTATCGCTTACCGGTTCTTATTACGTCAAATGAAATCCCTGACATTTACAGTTCCTCCTCTCGTTCGAGCATTAGGATTGACGCCTGCGGAACGATGAAATACTTTTCATTCTCATACATCACCTCGATCGCCCCCTTTTGTAAGAAGATTGCCAGGTCTCCCTCCTGGGCCTGAAGGGGCAGATATTTCACATTTTCTTCTCGCCCTTTCCAGATATCATCTTCATCCGTTGGTATGGGAAGCGGATATCCGGGACCAACTTTGATAATGTACCCACTCTGGATCTTTTCTTTCTCCTGCACGCCGGGAGGCAAATACAAACCGCTGGCGGTTTTGTCTGTTTGTTTCGCCGGCCGGATCAATACCCGGTCACCCACCACTATCAGTTTTTTCAATTTGTTATCCGCAGTAATTTTCATAGCAGCTTAGATTAAAAAAGAAATTTTACTCCATTCCCTTCTCCCGCATTTTAACAAATTCACGAGCGCGTCTTACAAGCGCCAAAGTAAAGCCTGTCATTAAAATTAACGTCCCGATCCACAAAACATTGATCAGCGGTTTTTCAACCGCTTTCAATACCACCCAGTCCTTTTGCCGGGTGCTGATGCTTAATGTAAATTCGTTAGACTCCGGATGAATGGACATCAGGGCAACCTTCAATCCAAGTTCATTAATTTCATCCGAAATGCGCCCTACCATTTTGTCCTTTATTAAGAAAATTGGTTCTGCATAATATGCTTCCTTCTCTCCATTGATCTTAACCCTTGCTTTCACCGCCACATCCTGATCATTCAGTGTGACACCGGGTACTTCGTTTATTCGTTCGATGCTTTCCAACTCAGAAACATAATCATTGGCATAAAATTCCTGGCCAAGATGAACGTTAACTTCTTCTGTGTGATCCCATTCATTTCTTGCTTCAGCCGCCATGGGGGCTGAAACGTGCGTATATAAATCCTTTGTGACAGCTCGACTGATATCGGGCGAGGCCACAAAACCACCCATTCTTTCGTTTACCTGGATCCGCGGATATTGAACAAATTCAACTTTACCATTTTGTCTGAATTCAATTTTATAATAAGTGTTCTCCGGAAAAATTTCAAACTCCTCTCCGGCATTGTATAGTTTTCTACCGTTGAAAGATATGTCGCGCTTCGCCACCACTTTAAAGGGATCATTCGTTAACATGATGTCACTCTTATTAACGTAGCCCGATTTATTCCTTGGTTCAACACATTCCCCGCGGTATTCGATTTCATAACCAGCCATTGTTCTCGGCTCATTCACGAAAAGGAGCAAATTGTCGCGATTAAATTCATCGCTGAACTCTTTCGAAATCAGCATACCCGTGTTGTTAAGTGAAACAACTTTCGAATATCCCGATGAAGCCATAATTCCGATTAGCATCAACCCCACCCCAATATGTGCCACGGCACCCCCGGAAAGCCCTGGATTTTTTTTTATCAATGAGAACAGAATTTTTGCATTTGCGATAGCCGTAAATATTCCCGCAAAAGACAGCACAATATATTTAACGGTATAAACTTTGCCGACTGTTATAAGAAGTGCCCACAATACTAATGTTGCAAGCAATGGAGGCAAGAGTTCATTTTTCAGCAATGCCTTGTCCATTTTTCTCCACCAGAAAAATTGTCCCACGGCCGACAGGATGCCGATCGCAACGGCAAACCACAATTGAAAGTTGGAATAAAATAAAATCGAATCAGCTCGAGGAGCACGATTACCTGCTCCCCCGAATAGCTTGCTTATAGCATTGTAGACAGGCTTTGATGTTTCTGCAATCACCTGAAGTCCCATCATACATAGCACCAGTACCCCGATAAAAATCCAGAACTCGCGCGAATAAATCGACAGCTCCCTGTCTGAGGTTGGTATGTCTCTCCAGCGCACAATTGCAAATGCGGCGGCAACAAAAAGAAAGAAGAACAAATACAACAGGAGTTGCCCTGACAGACCAAGATCAGTAAAAGAATGAACTGACGACTCCCCCAAAATCCCACTGCGCGTCAAGAATGTAGAGTACAGTATGAGAATGAATACTGCGATCACCAAAATGATGGAGGTCTTTAATGCAGTTTCACTGTTCTTGTAAGTGATCATTGTATGAACGGAGGCGACAAGAACAAGCCAGGGAACGTAAACGCCATTTTCGACAGGATCCCAATTCCAATAACCGCCAAAATTCAGGGTTTCATAGGCCCAATATCCTCCCATTAAAATTCCCAAACCCAGTATGGCGGAAGCGAAAATCGCCCATGGCAGCGCCGGCCTTATCCAGTCGTGGTATTTCTTTAGCCATAAACCAGCAATACAAAATGAAAATGGTATAAGCGTGGCAGCAAATCCTAAAAACAAGGTTGGTGGATGAATCACCATCCAGTAGTTCTGCAGCAGGGGATTCAGTCCATTCCCGTCTTTCGGAATAAAATCAGGTTGCATAGTGAAGACAGGTGCATCCGGCATGGTATCACGCAGCAGAATAAATGGAGAGCTTCCAATTTTTAGCGCGAGGCCAGGTATAACAACACCAAGAATCATCGAAGCCAGGAACGCCTGAACAATGGCAAATACAGTCATAACCGGCGCTTCCCAAAAACGATTGGTCGAAATCAGAATGATCCCAAGGATTGCCTGCCAAAACATCCATAATAAAAAACTTCCTTCCTGACCATTCCAAAATGTGGATATCAGGTATTCGGTTGGCAGCTTTTTGTCGGAGTAATTGTAGGCGTAATGATATTCGAAATAGTGGTTTGCAATAATCACAAACAACGCGATGGCTATTCCAATTACAGCAACGGTATGAACATAAAATGCTACGCGGCCATTAATATTCCATTGTTTTTTTTTACTTAACTCAGAAGACAACGAAGTTTTTAAATAGGCGAAGAATGACACCAGTGACGTAATGAATGCAAGTATGACAAAAAAGTGACCCAAGTCACCAACGAAGTAATGGATCATGGTTTTCCTCTTTGCATTAACGAACCCCGGGGCTCACCCAACAACGCTCCAGCCTCAATTCCCATTTGTCAATTGCTGTTGCTCCTGATACTTAGAAGGACATTTTAGTAGAATTTTATCTGCAATAAATGTATCGCCGGAATATTTCCCCACGACGACCACCTTTTCGGATTTGGTGAAATCGGGTGGCATCGGTTGATTATGAAGGACAAATTGTTCCTTCTGACCATCGTCGATCATGATAAAAGAAAAAGAAACTTTGTCTTCGCCCGGCATAATCCCCACAACCTTTCCGTTTTCGTCCTTTTTAAGTTCGCCCACAACATGGATGCTGCTTTTGTTTCCTTCCACAGACATTTTTTTTGCCTGATCAAAGGTGACGTAGGTACTTGAGTCGCCGGCGCTTGTTATAAT
>DASUGQ010000431.1:0-35727 GCA_036273935.1 Cyclobacteriaceae bacterium
AACGATAAGCAATTCACAACTTGTTTTGACGGGAAAAGTGAATCATAATTATCCGTACAACACTGCAATTAATGGTCCACGGGCAATATTCTTTATCTCCGGGGAAGGTAACACAGTTTCGGGTGACAATTATGAGCAGAGCTTCTCGCGCATTTTGAATTACGCAGATGGGGCATCCTTTGGTATTTCAACTCCCATTGACTACAATCTCTTTCCACCTGGCACTACCTTGACGATAATCGGATACGGAGTTGCAAGCTATGATGCGGGTTACCTGGACATAGAATCCAACACGACAATATACCCTACGTTAAGTTCTCAGCCGTCTAATGTTACCAGTATCAAGATACCATGATCTGTCGGAATTCAAATAACGCTTTTCACTTTATGCTTTTGTTATTGATGCTCTTTTCACCAGGCTGCGTGGAAGAAAACAGGCAGACAGCATTATCCGGAACGTTAATTGGATATATCACCAGCTTCGATAAAAATCAAAATAGGCTGGCGGATCAATCGGGAGTCGACGTGAGAATTGAAGGTAGCCGCGAGCCGATTTTATTGACCACTGATATCGATGGAAAATTCCAGACAGATTTGAAGACCGGCACATACGATGTTATCCTCAGCAAGGATGGATTCTGTACGCATAAAATAATCGGATATGGATTCGTAGGAGGGGAGAATCCGACCAGCCTCTCCGGCGATGTCTATGAGTTGCCAACAGCGGTGGTAGAAAATTTAGAAGTGAAGGATAGAAGTAATTCTTTCCAGGTTCTTATGGAGTGTAAAGTATTTGTGGATTTGCCGTCAACTTCTTCCGGTAGCGGTCTCTATCGTTACTATCTCAGTAACGCGTCTTCCATATCGGTGTCAAACTATGTCGAGACGGGCATTGTATACGGCAGCACCGGAAGTGGGTCATTTACTTTCATCCAGGAGATTAAAACCTCGAAGTTTCCCGTTGCGTCGGATGTTTACCTGATGGTGGCGCCATGCACGGAATCTTATCAACACTTCATTGATATCGAGACAGGTAACCTGGTCTTTTCTACAGTAAAGCCCGACGCGGCTAAGGTTGTTAGTTTTAAAGTACCAGATTAGCAAGCATGAACAAGTATCTCTTCATTGCGTTGATTGTCCCTAACATCTTTATTGGATGTAATGAGAAAGATGTGCCGCTGGAGGGGAAGGTCATCGGGTTCGTCCGGCTGTTAGATAAGGATGGCGGCGAATTGCTGGACAGAAGCGGGGTCAAGGTTACGATGAGCAGCAAGTACACCACTGTGACGGATGAGTTGGGAAAGTTTGAGATAAAAGGCGTGGACGTCGGTACTTATATTGTCACCTTCGAAAAGGAGGGATTCGGTATTTACAAAAAATATAATTTCACATTTGCCGGTGGTGGCAGACCTGGTGTACTGTATGATATTTATCTGCTCGAACTGCCGGTTTTTCAATTAACACAATTTCATGTTTATCCCCAGGATAATTTGGTTGTGCAGGCGATTGGCTCAATGACAGAAGTGCAGGGGTATAATTTCACCTATTATTTCTCGGCTCAAAATGACGTATCGAGTACAAGTTTTGATTACAGTTACGGTTACTCGTTTTGCTGTGGCGCGGTTACGGAATTTAATCATCTCGTGTCCCTTGCGGGCAGCGGATTCTCGAAAGGACAAACCGTGTACATGACACTATACGCATCTAATGCTACGAATAAGTTTGGCTTCTATAATTACTATGATTACGAATCGGGAAAGACGATTGACCCTGCGCTCAAAAAAATCACAGAACCATTCCCGATTATCCTGAAATAAAATCTGCCAGATTATTGGCAAATGTTAACTGCAAAATTCCCGTTAATGGTGTTCATTTCATCAAGTGACGCGTCTATTCTTCCAGTCACCTCGGTTTCCGTTATGGTAAGAATTTCAATGGCTCCTTTTGAGGCCAGGTTATGGCCAGTTGTTTCTTCTTCAAAGAGGTTTACAAAAAGGCTGTTTTCCATATCCGACAGGTCTGCCTTAAGTTTATAAACGCCAACTTTTTTTGGCACACTAAAGAGTACTTCATTTCCAACAGGTATTACGTTACAACCTTCACCATCAAGTTCAATAAAAAGGTCAAACTGGAGTTGACTGTCATCACCCATTCCGAATATTTCTGCATAGCCATCGCCAAACTCCCAGGCAGCGTTTCCGATCTTGCCCGATAGGTTTTGATTTTTGAAACTGTAGGCTGGCTCCTCATCGTCACCACAAGATGAGATAATGACGGCAAGGCTTACGATGAAAAAGAGTGAGCGGTTCATATTGTTGCAGAATTGAAACCAAAAGTATCAAGGTTCATTCACGCACGTCGATAGTAATGACGAAAAATATTACCTGGTAATGAATAATGGAAAATGTATGAAAAAGATCAGACAGATGGTCTGTCACTTAAGAATATCCAGGGAAGGTTAAAGTCTTTGTCTGTTATTCCTCCCGAAGGTATTTCTCGGCTTTCTTCCTTAACATATCACGATCTGCCGTAATTGTCGGATCGCTGTAAATGTGTTGGGAAAGCTCGCCGACCACACCTTTTTTGTACCCCAGTCGCTCAGCGATCTGTTCACAGAAAATTATCTCACTCCTGAAGACCTGTCCATCCATCTTCATGAGTTGAATGAGATAATAAAGGTGGGCAAATTTCTCGTCGGGGGTTAGCGTGTTGATGCTGCTGATCGGCATTGGCTTTTCCAACATCGCATCAATCTCCTCCTTCGCGATTCCGTTAGCCTTACCAATCAGATGAATTAGTTTCGCCTCCCGGGCGGCAACATTTTTGTCGCTCGCTGCAAGGTTGATAAGAACATTTAATTCAGCTCTCTTGTCGAAGATCATAACTGTAAAAGTGGATTTAAGTTCAAAGTTTAAAAAATTAGTCTTCAAAATCACGGTAAAATACGATGTTTTAGTACATCTTCAAAATAATAAATGGAGAGCAGCGCCTTCCCATCCGTAAACAAATGGAGTCCAATACCTGTATAAAGACTTGTTCCTTAATAGAAAAATTCTAAAGTTTCAAGCAACTCTTATATTTACCCCTTGTCTTTAGGACAAATATTTAAATAGTTATGAAGTACGTTCGATTTGTATATGTGTTGCTACTTGTAGTTTACTTTCAGACGGCATCTGCCCAGCAGGGCGAAAATCGGAAGGTGGGGTCATTTTTGGGAATTGGGGCGGCCGAAGGTATTGATGTATTCCTTAAGAAAGGTGATCAGACAAGTGTCAGGGTCGAGACAGAGGGAAGCACGAGTCCTTCCGATATAATAACCGAGGTATCGGGGACATACCTTAAAATTCATGTTCGCGATGCAAGCCGATTGAGGAATGTTCACGCCAAGGTGTATGTTACCTACACAACCCTTGAAAAATTGTCGGTAAGTTCTGCGGCTAATGTTTATTCGCAGGGCGTCATTAAGACTCAGTCACTTCAGATTGGTTGTTCCAGCGCAGGGTCGGCAGAATTGGAACTCGAGGTTGGTGAACTGGAAGTGAACGTCTCCAGTGCGGGTGATCTTTCGTTGAAAGGAAGAGCGGGAGAAATAAATATTGATGTAAGCAGCGCAGGTGAGATGGATGCCTATGATCTCGATGCGGATGTTGTTCACGTTTCTGCCAGCAGTGGCGGCTCTGCAAAGGTGAGCGTTTTAAAAGAGCTGAATGCCCAGGCCAGCAGCGGAGCGGATATCAGATTTAAAGGAAATCCTTCCAAGTCAAGAACCGACTCAAGCAGCGGAGGTTCAGTAAAAAAATCGTATTAAAGAAGAACCCCTTTCGAGGGGTTTTTTGTTTCTTGTAAAATAATTTGAATGTCAGGATACTTAACCGGAAAAAGTCTGTTCACCATCCTTGTCATCATCCTGATGAGGTACCTTATTTTAGCCTCGATCGCGTTTTTTGTTTTTTATGTGATCAAAAGAAAATCCTGGTTGTTCAGGAAAATCCAGCAAAGATTCCCCATTCGAAAAGATTATTACCGGGAGTTTAGTTACTCCCTTCTTACCGCTGTCATTTTTGCTGTTATTGGGTACCTTGTTTACTTGACTCCTTTCGTTCGGTTAACAAAGGTCTACTATAAAATAGCTGACTTTGGCATTGCTTACTTTGTCGTAAGTGTCTTTTTAATGATCATTGTTCATGACACTTACTTTTATTGGACACATAGGATGATGCATCATAGGTCGATCTACCGATGGGTTCACCGCGTTCATCATTTATCAACCAATCCTTCTCCCTGGGCGGCGATGGCGTTCCATCCTTACGAGGCAATTATTGAAGCGTGCGTTATTGTGATTATTCCCTTCATCTTTCCTGTGCATCCCCTGGCTATTGGATTATTTTTATTGATCATGATGATTTACAACGTATATGGACATCTGGGATTTGAATTATATCCAAAAGGATTTTCAAAAAGTGTCATTGGTCGTTGGGTCAACACATCGATTAATCACAACCTTCACCACGAATCGATCAACGGCAACTACGGACTGTATTTTTTGTTTTGGGATAGGTTGACAGGCACCATTAATCCAATGTACGATCAACGGTTTGATGAGGTGAAAAGCAGAGTCTCAAACCCAAAGAACTAAGCGTGCCAATTAAGATCAGTTTTGTTTAGAACTTCAGCGAAGATTGGAAATCTCTTTCGATGCCGAGATGATGTTGATGCCGTTCAAGCGCAAGGTTGATTAGCCGTGTAATGAGGGAAGAGAAATCCATACCCCGTTCCTTCCACATCATGGGATACATGGATGAATTGGTGAAACCGGGGATGGTATTGATTTCATTTACATAAACGCTACCATCTGCCGTAAGAAACAGATCGACACGCGCGAAATCCTCACAATGCAAAGCCCGATAAGCATCTAATGAAACCTTTCGCAACTTTTCAGCTGTATCCTTTGGCAGATCAGCAGGAACTTCTATGCGCACCGCTTCACCGTCAACGTATTTGGCTTCAAAGGTATAGAACTCGTACTTGGGACTGATAACAATTTCACCTGGATAGGAAGCCTCTGGCGGGTTGTTGCCAAGGATAGCACACTCAATTTCCCGACCGGTAATGAATTCTTCTGCCAGAACTTCCTGGTCATAGGAGAAGGAATCCTCCAGGGCGTTATGAAAATCATTTTCAGTTTTAACTTTAGAAATACCAACCGAAGAGCCCAGGCTTGCCGATTTCAACATGAATGGTGATCCCAGTTCTCTTGTGATATCAGAATAGGAGATTCTATCCTTTTCAATGCGCGAGAAAGTCAGGAACCTGTTTACAGGAATGCCCGCTTCTTTCAATAGTCTTTTCGAAACGATCTTGTTCATGGATATGGCCGAACCAAGAACCCCTGTTCCAACCATTGGGATGTCCAACACTTTAATCAATCCTTGAATACTTCCGTCTTCTCCATCTGTTCCGTGTAGAACGGGAAAAATAATATCAATATTAATCCGCTCGGTGGAGGACAGAATGATGATGCCACCATTGCCTGGGTCAAGAACGACGCCCAATGGTTGGCCTGCATCGATTTCCCTATTCACGCCTGCTGTTAAAAACCATTTTCCCTGCTTACTAATACCAATGGGAACAACCTCAAATAACTTTCTATCCAGAAATTCAAAAATGTTTTTGGCTGAATTCACCGATACCCCGTGCTCAACTGAGCGGCCACCATAAAGGATGGCAACAGTTTTCTTTTGCATTGACTTATATTAAACTAAAAAGTGGAGTAAAGATAATGATTGCAGCATGAAAAAAATCTCTTTGCTCGTACAAGTTTGCTCATCAATTTCCGCTCAAAAAAACCTTGGTTGAATAATACTTGGCGGCGATCCGCACCCGCACGATGTAAATACCGGTCGCGGTATGCCCTGCGTCGACAAGAAAAGTTTGATTCAACACATTGTCAACTTGCGTACTAACGATTTCTCGTCCCATTGCGTCAAGGATTTCATATCCAATCGTTTGAGGTTCTGAAAGATTGAAAGTGAGGTAGAAACTTCCCGGGTCTGTTGGTTGAGTTCCGTAAATGAGGAACAATCCCTCAATTGCAGGTGGGTCCGGGTTATCCGAAGTAAAAAATTCGATATTGTCCACATAGAGATTGTTGCCGTTGGCATTCGTTACAACAAATGCAAGACGAGCATTTTTTTCGAGCGCCAGAGTGTTCAGATTCACGTATTGGTGATTCCAATCCGCCGAGGCGATCGGGCTCCAGGACGATGATGACGAAGTTACCGATAAATCCTCTCCGCCCTGATCAAACGCAACTGTACTGTAAGTTTTGCCACAATCTTTTGAGAGCAATATCCTCAGCTGATCATAGCGGGGCGTATTGAATGCATAGGATACATCAAAGAACATGCTCGCGCTTTGGGCAGAGGAAAAATCTAGCACGGGGCTCACGAGCCAGGCTTCATCACCTAATTTGATATTATCAAAAGCATTGAAAAAAATAGACTGATTGTAGTTTGTCGCAATTTTTTCCCATGGAAAGCCTTCCGTTGGATTGACGACAACCCAGTCACTTTCAAAATTTTCGTCAAAATTTTCACGAAGGGGTATTATGCCCTCAGCGTTGTTAATGATGGTCGTTAAAGATCTGCTGTTGTCATCTGGATTAATGTCAATCAGTCCGTTGGGTTCCGAGAGGATAAAAGAGAGTTTATTGGATCCATTGACTAATGTTGTTTCGGACAATGTAAGTGTCATCGTTTCGCCGGGCTGAATGGATGTCGTTATTTCTTTGAACTGAGGGGTACCATTGTTGACAGTCGTTTCAACGAGAAAGGAAGTGACCTCGACGGTTCCAGCATTTTGGATTTGAAGTTGGGGAATTACCTGGTTGTCACACCGAACCGGGGTCGGACTGATCACTGCCTTTAAAATAAGATCTTCCTGGGAAGTGGTGATGACTGCGACGTCATCCAGGTAAAGGTTATTGCCCCAATCATTAATGGCTATAAATGCGAGCTGTACCCGCGGATTTCCCAGGAAGGGAGTAAGGTCGATAATCTCTCTTCGCCACTGGCTATTGTCTGACGGTGTGAAGGGAACACTGGTCGATGGCGCGGTTGCCAACTGTGATCCCGTCTTCTCGTAAACGATCGTCCCATCGGCCGGTGATTGGCAATCAGTCATTACAACAACACGAAGTCCGTCGGTGCTGTTTTGGAAGACTGCATATGAAACATCGAAGGCAAGGTAGGCGCTGGGCACGACGGATAAATCAAAAACGGGAGTTGCCAGGATGTCTACCTCGCCAAACCGATCTTCATAGTCATAGAAATTAATATACATGGCCTTGTTTGCTGAATTTCCATTTGGCGCTGTCTTTGGCGCCCATGTGATTAGTTGATCTGGGTTTTGAATGTCCCATGACGTTGGTACCACGTCGAAATTTTCAGCAAAAGGAAGGTTGATAAAGGACGACAACTCTGATGTGACGTTTCGGATATTGTCAGCGACGTTTCCATCGGTCGTTCCATTCGTCTGATTGATTTCAAAAGAAAAAGTATTGGTTTGGGATGCGATAACAATGGGTGTGAAAGAGACCTGGATTGACGCCAGCGGAGCGAGACTTAGCGGAAAAGATTTTGTCTCCACGGTTGTCCCGTTCAACGAGAACATGATTTGAGCCGAGGTGATGTTGTTGCTTCCGTAGTTTTTTATTTCAATCGTCGGGGTGACGGACGAGCTGCAAATTTTTTCAGCCGGTTGAATTATGGACTTAATGCCAAGATCATTAGCGACCGGTGCAGGGTCCAGCAGGCCCGGTGATGTAAGCAGGCTGACCCGCCGGGGACTGTTTTCGAGAACAGCAATCATCCTTCCAATTTGTCCTTGTGTGAAGAGGTTCATGCAGGCATCATTGGTGTAGTCAAGGTAATTCATGTACATGTCATTACTTCCACACGACGTACGGGTTGTCGTCGGGCAGCCACTTGTATTTACCTGCTGGTTAGGAGTATCATCGACGTAATCAGTACCCAGGCACTTGTCGCTCTCGTCCTCATCGTCACCCCAGATATGACGAAGGCCCAGGAAATGGCCGACTTCATGCGTTGTGGTTCTTCCTTTATTGAATTGTGGATCAAGATCGAATGATCCCACGTCAATTGTTCCAAATGCACTGTAGTCGATCACGACGCCGTCTGTAAGGCGATTGTTGGAAGAATTTTCCAGGCCCGGCAAGTTTGAAACAGGGAACTGTGCAAATCCAACGTATGACGTTGTCAGGGTAGTTACCCAGATGTTCAGGTATTCCTCTGCCGGCCAATAACTCAGCGATTTCAATTCATAATTGTCATTGATTGACCACGATGTCTTTGTACCCTGAACCCTGACAATGCCAGTTGTCGCCAGACCTTCGGGAGTTCGTTTTGCCATGACGAATTCAATATCCAGGCTTCCCGCCACGGGAAGGAATTCACCCGGTGTGTTGGCAGCATCGGCGTTTAAGCGTTTGTAATCATTGTTCAGGACGTCAATTTGAGATAGAATTTGTTCGTCAGAAATATTGCTTCCAGCGCCAATTGCCTCGCCATTGTGAATTACATGTACCACGACAGGTATCTGATAGGTGGACGCTTGCTGACGTTTCGTGCCTAAGGTCTTAGTCCGTGTTTGGATTTTATCGTGAAGCCACTGTTCAAAGTTTCTTTCGCTTTCAAGGATTGATTTTTTTTCGTAAAGGATCTTCATATAGGGCACTGTCGCACATCGGTCCTGCGCATTGGAATGCAGAGGCGAGATCATTGCCCATGCAAAGATGAAGGCAAGGCTGTATTTAATAAAGTGTGATGAATTGATCAAGGACACGCAGCAACCGTTTATACCTTCACGTTAAGTTATCCAAAGATAACAAGAGTAACCGGAATGGACTCTGTTAACGAATGCTGCTATGGTTGAGCTGTATTTCTGAGCCTTAACCAACAGGAGTCAGGTTGGTTACCTCTATCGATCTTATTTCTGGCGCTACTCTTTTTATCGCCTCTTCAACTCCGGCTTTGAACGTCATGGTAGACATAGGACAATTGCCACAAGCACCGATGAATTCAAGTTTGACAACGTGGTCTTTGATTTCCAGGATTTTTACATTACCTCCATCAGCTTCCAGGTAAGGGCGAATGCTGTCAAGCGACGCCTCTATACGCTGTACAAGTTCTTCAGAATTGATTTCAACACTCATTTAATTAATTTCTGATGGTTTGGTAGCAAAGTTAATATTTCATTTTAATATCTGAATTCCCATTACGCCATGACGGGCTGTTGTGCATTGCGGATGGCAATCTGTCGGGCCAGCGCTTCGGCTAGATTCATAAACGCTTCTGCTGTGGGACCTTCCTTCAAGACAGCGGGAAACCCGCTATCGCCACTTTCGCGAATGCTTTGAACAAGAGGAATCTGGCCAAGAAAGGGAACGTCGAATTTCTCCGATAAGTTCTTGCCGCCATCGCGTCCAAAAATAAAGTATTTATTTTCCGGAAGCTCTGCAGGGGTAAAGTAAGCCATATTCTCGACAACCCCGAGGACGGGCACATTAATCTGGGCTTGTCTGAACATGGCCAGGCCCTTGTTGGCATCGGCCAAAGCGACCTTTTGCGGCGTGGTTACAATCACAGCCCCGGTGACGGGAACGCTTTGTACTAAAGTCAAATGTATATCACTCGTCCCAGGAGGTAAATCGATCAGCATGTAATCCAATTCTCCCCAGTCAGCATCGCTAAAGAATTGTTTTAATGCAGAACTTGCCATAGGACCTCTCCAGATGATCGCGCTATCAGGAGGTGCAAGGAACCCGATCGAGATCAGTTTAACACCGTACTGCTCAATGGGAATAATAATATTCTTTCCATTTACTTGTTTTACATGGGGTTGTTCATTTTCACAATTGAACATTGTTGGAATCGAAGGACCAAAAATATCCGCATCGATCAGCCCAACCCGTGCGCCCGTTTTTGCCAATGCCACGGCCAGGTTGGTCGTAACCGTGGATTTCCCGACACCACCTTTTCCGGAAGCAATAGCCACAATATTCCTGACGCCCGGAAGGAGCTGCGCGTTATCGCGAAGGGAAGTTACCGATGACGTGATGTGTATTTCAATTTTCACATTACTACCAAGAGCTCGACGGATGGCTTCTTCACAATCCTGTTTGATTTTTTCCTTCAACGGGCACGCTGGCGTAGTCAAAACGACCGTGAATTGAATAACCTGACCATTGACCTTAACATCCCTGATCATGTTCAGGCTTACCAGGTCCCTTTTAATGTCAGGATCAAGGACCGTGGACAGCGCTTTGAGAATGTCCTTTTCGTCAAAATTTGCCATTTAAAGCTCTGATTATTTTACACTTTCATTGAATGATCCCAAGGATAACTTATATCTGCGAGGAATCATTCCAAACCGGATTTTATTCGGCGCAATTTATATTGAAACGCGCATGACTTAACCTCTTTTCACTTAAATTTTAGGGATTTGTGAGCCATTTTATTTTAGCCGCTAATCTCTAAAAAGGTATCTTTGGCCCTAAGTAGTAGCCTTGATTTGAGTACCGCGAAGGCCAAGAATTCAATATGATTTCCAAAGCTTCAATAGATGACATCAGAAACCGAATTGACATTGTTGATGTCGTCGGCGACTTCGTTTCATTGAAGCGTTCAGGACAAAATTTCAAAGCGCTCAGCCCTTTTACCAATGAAAAAACAGCCTCGTTCTATGTTGTGCCGGCAAAGGGGATTTTCAAAGATTTTAGTAGTGGAAAGGGTGGGGATGCCATCACATTCGTCATGGAGCATGAAGGCATGAGCTACGTTGAAGCGCTTCGATACCTCGCTAAAAAGTACGGGGTTGAAATTGTAGAGGATGTAAACAGAGGTGGCGAGGTATTACAAAGCGATCGTGACAGTCTTTACATCCTGATGAACTTCGCGAAGGACTATTACCACGATCTGCTTGTCCATAACGAAGAGGGTCGGAGCATTGGCCTCAGCTATTTCCACGAACGTAGTTTCAATGACAGGACGATTCAAAAGTTTGAATTGGGTTTTAGCTTAAGGGAATGGGATCATTTCTGTACAACAGCCATCAGCAAGGGATACAGCAAGGAGATGTTGGAAAAGGCCGGATTGATGATTCAAAAGGAGGGCGGTAAATTTTATGATCGCTTTCGCGGAAGAGTAATCTTTCCTGTTCACAACCTCGCGGGGAAAGTCATCGCTTTTGGCGGACGAATCCTGACAAAGGAAAAAGATCAGCCCAAATACATCAATTCCCCGGAGACGGATATCTACCACAAGAGCCAGGTGCTTTACGGAATGTTCCAGGCCAAAAATGCTATCCGGCGGGATAACTTTTGTTACCTCGTAGAAGGCTATACGGATGTGATCTCCATGCATCAGGCGGATGTGGATAACGTCGTTGCATCTTCCGGAACAGCGTTGACTGAAGAGCAGATTAAATTGATCCGGAGATTTACCGACAACATTACCATTCTCTTTGATGGCGATTCGGCCGGAATAAAAGCAGCGCTTAGAGGGATTGACATGATTTTGAAAGGGGGGCTCAACGTTCGGATTGTTTTACTTCCCGATGGTGAAGATCCGGACAGCTACTCGAAGCGGTTGGGCAGCACCGCGTTTAAAAAATACCTTGCCGATCATGTCGAGGATTTCATTTCGTTTAAGATCAATCTGTTTGCCGTTGATGCGGCGAAAGATCCAATCAAGAAGGCGGAACTTATCCGGGAGATTGTGACGAGCATCGCCGCGATCCCCGACTCTTTGAAGCGAACCATCTACATTCAGGAATGTCATTCAAAACTTCAGGTACCAATCTCTATTCTTACAGTTGAAGTAAACAAGTTGATTATTACAGAGCGAAAGGAACAGGCAGACAAAAGAAAAGAGCCGGTCGTTCAGCAAAACATCAGTCTTTCAGAGGTTCATTCCATTGCCAGGGCCGTATTGATCTCTCCTGGTGAAATGCTGGAGCGTCTTGAACGTGAATTCCTCAAAGTGCTGATTTTATTGGGGGATAAGAAAAACCTTAACGAGGAGTATAATTTTGATGTTCTCTTCAACGAAACGGAAGATGTGGAATTTATCAATCCCGTTAACCAGGAAATCATCGATCTCTATAAGGTAGAGATCGCCAAAGGTAATATTCACAATGCCGATGAGTTTATTCAATTGCTTTCAAGTGAACAGAAAGCGTATGTCGCAGACTTCCTTGTTCAGAAATACCAGGTGAGTGAAAAGTGGAAAGACTATAATATTTTTATTACCGACGAGTATAATGAAAACTCAGTAGATCGGGTAATCCAGCGGTTGAAGTTGGCGGTAATTCTGAATATGAGAAGTGAATATCAGCAGAAGCTTGCTGCCACAAAAGAGGCGGAGGAGCAGAACGGTCTGATTGAAATCCTCACCAAGGTAGATGAATTTAAAAATGCCCTTTCGAATTTGTTGGGAAGAGTAGTCATTGCCCCTCCGAAACTACTTGAACTGTAATGTTGTTTAAGGCCTAGTATTAAGAATCCAATGGAAGATAAAATGGAATTTAACACGATTGAGGAAGCCCTTGAGGACATCAAGAATGGAAAAGTGATCATCGTTGTAGATGACGAAGATCGCGAAAATGAAGGTGACTTTATCTGCGCGGCCGAATGCGTTACCCCCGAGATCGTCAACTTTATGGCGACACATGGCAGAGGCTTAATTTGCGCACCATTGATTGAAGATCGCTGTGAAGAACTGGGGCTTGACATGATGGTAGGAAAAAATACTGCAATTCACGAAACAGCCTTCACTGTTTCGGTTGACCTTATCGGTCACGGCTGTACCACTGGCATTTCCGCCCATGATCGGTTCAGAACGATACGCGCCTTGGTCGACCCAGAAACAAAACCAGAGGACTTCGGTAAACCTGGTCACATTTTTCCACTCAAGGCAAAGCGGGGCGGTGTTTTAAGAAGGTCGGGACATACGGAGGCGGCCATTGATTTCGCAAGGCTTGCCGGTTTCAAACCGGCGGGTGTACTGGTCGAAATTATGAATGAGGATGGATCAATGGCGCGGTTGGTGGACCTTAAAAAGGTTGCCGATCGTTTTGGTCTGAAGTTCGTTTCGATCAAAGACCTCATTGAATACAGGGTTAAAAAAGAAACCCTGATTCAACGGGATATTGAGGTTGACATGCCCACGGAGTTCGGACATTTTAAACTTATTGCCTTTGAACAAGTCAATACAAAAGAA
Source organism: Cyclobacteriaceae bacterium (assembly GCA_036273935.1). Taxonomy (GTDB): domain Bacteria; phylum Bacteroidota; class Bacteroidia; order Cytophagales; family Cyclobacteriaceae; genus ZC4RG29. The sequence continues at coordinate 13,299 of DASUGQ010000431.1, forward strand.
ATTCACATGGCGCTTGTGAAAGGAACCTGGGAAAAGGATGAGCCGGTGATGGTTCGGGTTCACTCTTCCTGCGTAACGGGAGACATTTTCGGCTCATGCCGGTGTGACTGTGGATCTCAGCTTCACGCGGCTATGGAAATGGTGGACAGTGAAGGTAAAGGCGTCGTATTATACATGAAGCAAGAGGGCAGAGGCATTGGCCTGTTAAATAAATTAAAAGCCTACAAGTTGCAGGAAAATGGATTAGATACCGTTGAAGCAAATCTTCAGTTGGGATTTGACATGGACGAACGGGACTATGGCGTAGGTGCTCAGATACTTCGTGATTTGGGTGTGACTAAGATCAAGCTGATCACGAACAATCCGAAGAAACGAGTCGGCTTGATGGGATATGGGCTGGAGATTGTTGAAAATTTACCGATCGAAATTCTCCCCAATAAGCACAATGAACGTTATCTGAAAACCAAACGGGATAAATTGGGTCATACCATATTGAAAGAGAAGAAATAGATGAGAAGAAAAATAAGTTACTTCCTGGTAGTAGGCATCTTCGCCGGAGTTGAAGCTTATGCGCAGCAATGGGCCTTTGAATTTTGGCATGAGGGTAAGATCATTCTTGTTACGGGAGACACGCTGAAAGGAAATGTGAAGTATGATCTTCAGCAAGATCTTGTACAATACGAGAAAAAGGATGTACAGCCTGAAGTTTTTACACCCCGAAAAGTTTTATTTTTTGAAATTTTTGATCGGACGGTCAGCCGCTACCGTACTTTTTATGCGCTTCCTTACAATGCAACGCAGGCTTACCGAACGTCCATATTTTTTGAGTTGCTGGAAGAAGGAAAGATGACGCTGCTCTCCAGGGAAGCAGTTGAATATCGCACTTATAGTTCGCCATATTATTTAGGATCGTATTCACGACAAGTTCTCGTTTATAAATATTTTTTTCTTGAAGAGGACGGAAATATTGTTGAGTTCCAGGGTAATAAAAGTGATTTGCTGAATATGATGGGAAATAAATCCGATGAAGTGGAAAAATACATCAAGACCAACCGGTTGAAATTTGAGGAGAAGTACGATCTTGCCAGGATTGTAGCGTATTACAACTCTTTATTTGGCACCTAAATTATCGCGTGAGGAATGAGCAAACCACTAATACTGGTCTCCAATGATGATGGGATTACTTCTAAAGGCATTCGCACCCTCGTTAAAGTAATGAATGAAATTGGAGATGTCCTGGTGGTGGCGCCTGATGGTCCGCAATCCGGGATGGGTCATGCTATAACGGTAGGGGAAACGTTGCGTCTGGAGGAGACAACAATATTCGATGGCATCCGGGCCTATGAGTGCTCGGGAACTCCGGCAGACTGTGTAAAAATCGCCCGGCACTTTGTTCTTAAAGATCATCGTGAACCCGACGTCATCGTCAGCGGAATTAATCACGGCAGCAACACTTCTATTAGTGTGTTGTATTCAGGCACTATGTCCGCCGCGATTGAAGGGGCCATTGAAGGGACACCTGCAATTGGATTTTCTTTGTGTGACTACTCACACAAGGCCGACTTTTCACACGTTGAAGAATATGTCAAGAAAATAACGCTACAGGTATTGGAGAAAGGTCTGCCAAAGGGAGTCGCGTTGAACGTAAATTTTCCGCCGAAACGCCACGAGTCTATCAAGGGTATTCGTGTTTGCCGTCAGGCAAATGCCAAATGGGTAGAAGACTTTGATCAACGATTTGATCCCAATGGAAGACGATATTTTTGGATGGCAGGCAATTTTGTCAACTTCGATAAAGGTGAGGACAACGATGAATGGGCCATTGCCAATAATTATGTAGCGGTTGTGCCGTGTCAGTTTGATCTGACGGCCCATACAGCGATCCCGGTATTAAATGAAGATTGGAAGATACTTGACAACGGATAATGTAGACTTTGCCTGGGTTCGGCTATTCGTTTTTTTCAATCCATGTTGCTCGTGCCTGGACTCCCAGTAGTCTTTCCGTGTCAGAAAATTGAAACGGAAGTTCGCTCTTCGCTTGTGGACTACTTAAAAACGAATTACATATTTCAAAAAGAGGCAGATACTTTTTGTCCCTAATATATTCTTCCAGAATTTTCAGCCAGAAGATTGTTAGCGTCTCATGATATCCTCCTGTTGGTGAATTTGTAGCCAACAAATACGTTGTAAGTGATAATGTTTGCTTCCATTAGGCAAACGGCTTCATAAAAGCTATATCGATAGAGGTAGGTTATCCCCACAGTTAAATGAGCCTGGTGCGTCCAGTAGATTTTTGGTAATGTCTTAATTTCGAATTGCATCGCCAGGATTCAACGTCTGCGTCGGAAGAATACACATGGGCTAAAGTCAAATGAACATTTAACGGCTTTCGATTTCCTGAGGTTGTGCCAACAAAAAAGGCTACGCATTTCGTAGCCTTCTGTCAGAGCATTTTCAGGATGTTTACTGATTCGCATTTTCAACGGGCGTCTTGAGGGAAGCGATCCACCGGTCGACTTTATCCTCCAGCACATTTAATGGGAGACTTCCTGAATCCAATATTTGATTATGAAATTGTCCGATAACAAATTTGTCGCCCAATTCATTCTCTGCTTTGGTGCGCAGCGCGCGAATTTTGAGTTGACCAATCTTGTATGAGAGCGCCTGCCCTGGGATGGCCATGTATCGTTCGATTTCCGGAACAACATCATCTTCCGTTTCGGCTTCATGATCCAACGAATATAGGATTGCCTGCTCACGTGTCCAGCCTTGCGTATGCATTCCGGCATCTACAACGAGTCTGATCGCCCGATGCATTTCTGCACTCAGCATCCCAAAGTATTGATAGGGATCGGTGTATAAACCAAGTTCTTTCCCAAGAGATTCAGTGTACAACGCCCATCCTTCAACATAGGCGGAGTTATAAAGTAATTTTCTGAACGCGGGAAGGTCTTTATTTTCCTGCATCAATGATATTTGATAATGATGCCCCGGTATGGCCTCATGAAGGAAGAGGTCTTCGTCAGACAGGATATTGTACTTTTTTGCGTCGGGCACAGGCACATAAAAAATGCCCGGCCTTGTTCCATCAAGTGATCCGGGATTGTACTCCGCGCTGGCCGAAGCTTCGCGAAAAGCTTCCGTTCTTCTCACCTCAAACGGCGTTTTTGGTTTTTTGTCGAACAGTTTTTCGAGGTTCGGTTTCATGCGTTCGTGAATATCATTGAAATGGGCAATCACCTGATCGGCTGATGTAAATGGGGTAAGCTCTTTCATTGTGCGAAGGTGAACAAAAAATGATTTGAGGTCACCTCTGAATCCAACCTGCTCCTTTACGGTTTCCATTTCTTTTGTAATTCTGTCCACCTCACTTTTCCCCAGTTCAAAAATTTCTTCCGGGGAAGAATTTGTTGTAGTGTAATACCGAATGAGATGGGTGTATAATTCTTTGCCGTTAGGCAACGCGGAAATTCCTGATGACTCGCGGCATGATGGCAAATACTCTTTTTCCAGGAACTGACTCAATTCTTTGTAAGTTGGAATGATCCTGTTGGTAATAAAATCCGCGTACGATTTTGTTATGCGCTCCTTGTCTTCGCCGGAAAAATCAGCAGGTATATTTTTGACTGGAGCATAGAACAAGTGACTCTCAACCGGACCATGATCAAAATTTTTGAACTGTGGAACTATCTTTTTTGCCAGCGCTTTAGGAAGAACATAGCCTTCCTTCTTTCCTTTTTTCATGTTGACGATAGCGGTATCGCACCAGGCCAGATAATCATCGAGTCGGCTCAGCCAGTTTTCATAATCTTTAACTGTCTTAAAAGGTTGAAAGCTTTGGCCACTGGCCATTTGCCCTATATACAATGGCAGGGAGGAGAACTGATTGATGGGCATGAGGTAATCCTTGAAGGCTAAGCCGGCCGTGTTAATGTCACACTCGCGGAGGAGGACATCGTAACTTAACCGTTGATTTTCGGTTAGGATGTTCCGATCGAACGACTCAAGTTGTTCACGATATCGTGCATAAAAAATTCTTAATGCTTCCCGATAGTCGGAAGATATATCATTTGGGAGGGTATCGTTATACCGATTGTCGCCGGCCAGCGTGGCATCTAATGGATAAAATTTGAATCGCTCCTCGTGGTATTGGGCGAGAAGGCTGTCGAAGGCCGGGCCTTGATCCGCCTTTTCATCTTCTTTTTTTGAAGGAGAACAAGCTAACATAAGCGTGAATAATAACATCAATAAACAAACAGGTTTCATAAAGGATTGATTTAATAATGTTTATGGTAAGATCGTTTAGGGGTGGCAATATGCATCCGTATTTTGAAGTTTCAAAGGTTGAATTCGGGCCTTTAAGGCTTGCGTTTTGCTGAATGTCACCCATGTTAAGGGAGGTGCTGACTTTACGTTAAATTTGCACTTCGTCAGTCATTACCATTAACCTGCTGAGCAGATTTTGAATGAGTCGTAATGAAGCTTTTGATGTGATAATTGTTGGGGGCGGGCCATCCGGATCTTCGTGTGCCCTGTCATTGTCCAGGGCCGGATTAAATGTATTGCTCGTTGATAAAGCGAAATTTCCCCGTGACAAGATTTGTGGAGATGCCCTAAGCCTTGATGTGATTAACCAATTGCCGAAAATTTCTCCGCATCTTGTTAACGACTTTGATTTGCTTTCAGGAAAGATGCCCGCCTTTGGTGTGCGGTTGTTTTCCCCTGACTTGACATGCATTGATCTGCCCTTCGTTTATAAAGGGCAACAACGGTGCGGATACATAGTTCAGAGGCTTGAATTTGATGATTTATTGTTTCAGGAAGTGAAGCGAAGCGGGAATATTCGTGTCGTTGAAAATTGTGAAGTTACTGCAGTCAATGCGGGAACAGACAGGGTTACTGTGATGACTAACGCGAGCGCGCACGAAGCGTCAATAATTGTCGGAGCGGATGGCGCCAACTCCGTTGTGCGACAGCTTCAGGGCAGGGTTTCGGTTGACCGTGATCATCACAGCGCCGGCCTTCGTGTTTACTATGAAGGATTAAATTCTTTTCACACCGAAAATTTTATTGAACTCTACTTTTTTAAGGACATTCTTCCGGGGTATCTCTGGCTATTTCCAATGGCCGGAAACCGTGCCAATGTTGGTATTGGCATGCTTTCTTCGCTGATCTCTAAAAAAAGGATCAATCTCAGAGAGGTCCTGCATCGATTAATTTCCACTCATCCTGCATTAACAGATCGGTTTGCAACAGCACGTCCGTTGGAAAATATGAAGGGTCACGGTCTCCCGCTGGGATCGAAGCGCAGGTCAATATCTGGTGAGCGTTTCCTGCTGACGGGTGACGCTGCAGGCCTTATTGATCCCTTCACGGGAGAAGGTATCGGCAATGCGATTCGCAGCGGAAGAGTTGCGGCTGAACATATCCAACGTTGTTTTAAGCAAATGAATTTTTCGTCTTCATTCAATAAATCTTACGATCAGGAGATCAATCGTAGAATGGGGAAGGAGTTTAACATCAGCCACAGACTGCAGCAGCTTTGTAGATACCCCGCGTTGTTTAATTTTATTTTTAAAAAAGCAAAAGCAAATCCGTATTGGCATGATTTCCTCACGAAAGCCCTCGCAGATGTTGATCAGAAAAAACAATTTAAGAATCCAATGTTTTACTACCGGTTGCTCTTTGGTTAATCCTATTAAATTATTACGGGATGCAACAGGACGCCATATTTAATGTATGATCACTACTTTAGAGAAGTAATTAATGAGATATGAAAAGAGTTTCCTTCAAAATGAAACTCAGGCCCGGTTATGTGGAGGAGTACAAGAGACGGCATGATAATATTTGGCCTGAGTTAGTGAAGCTTCTCAAGCGTTCCGGTATTACAGACTATTCCATTTTTCTTGATGAAGAAACCAATATATTGTTTGCTATTCAGCATGTGGCAGGAGACCATGGGTCGCAGGAATTAGGCAGCACTGAAATAGTGAAAAAGTGGTGGGAGTATATGAAGGATATTATGGAAACAAATCCCGACAATTCACCTGTAACGATTCCCTTAAAGGAAGTATTTCATCTGGACTAGTTTGCCATGAATCTCACAAAGATATTTGCATTTTCACTATTGGGCCTGTCCGCTTTCTCGTGTGACAATTCTTCGAAATCGGATCTATCATGGCCTGAGATAAACCGAGAGACAAAACCATGGACGCGGTGGTGGTGGGAGGGGAGTGCCGTAACCAAAGCCGGGATAACGGCCGAGCTGGAGGCATTTAAGAAAGTAGGTCTTGGGGGAGTTGAGATCACGCCGATTTATGAAGTATACGGGCACGAAAATGACGCGATCACCTATTTGTCTCCACAATGGATGGACATGCTGGAACATACTTTAAAGGAAGCTGACCGTCTTGGACTTGGCGTTGACATGGCTACAGGAACGGGCTGGCCTTTCGGGGGACCGTGGGTCAGCGACGAGGACGCCTGCATGGACATGAATCATAAAGTCTATTTATTGAAGGGAGGAGAATCCATTAACGAACCCATCGCATATCACCAGGAACCTTATGTTCGATCTGTCGGCATGCAGATTTACGAGACACTTGGCATCTACAAAACAGAAGGTCGGACAAGTGCCGGTTCGATTAAGGAGCCCCTTATTCGAAATGACAAAAAACCAATATTGATCAAAGACCTTGTTGAACCTGTCTCCGCCAACAAAAACCTTCAGTCCCTTGCCCTGGACCAGGTTAAGTTTGATAAGCAACTGCGGCCGGTCACAATAATGGCCTATTCAGCGAACGGAGAGAGAATCAATCTCATTGGTAAACTCGAAAAGAACAACCGATTGAATTGGGTAGCCCCTGCAGGAGACTGGGCAGTATATGCGGTTTTTCCGGGATGGCATGGCAAGATGGTAGAACGCGCAGCGCCGGGAGGGGAGGGAAACGTTATTGACCATTTTTCAAAGAGAGCGTTACAACATTATCTGGGAAAATTCGACTCGTCATTTAAGGGACGGGAGATAAAATCCCTTCGTGCATTCTTTAATGATTCGTACGAAGTTGATGATGCTCGCGGTACGGCGGACTGGACACCTCATTTATTTGAGGAGTTCAAAAAAAGACGAAAGTATGACCTTCGCGATCAGCTTCCTGCTCTGTTCGGGAAGGATGACCCCGAAAAAAATGAGCGCGTTCTCTGCGATTATAGGGAAACAATTGCAGAACTGATCTACGACAACTTCACGTCGGTTTGGAAAGCCTGGGCGCATAGCCGCGACAAAATTGTAAGGAACCAGGCGCATGGTTCGCCATCGAATATTCTTGATCTTTACGCACTTGTCGATATTCCAGAAATGGAAGGGGCTGAAGTGTCGCGAATTAAGATGGCGTCGTCTGCCGCAAATGTATCCGGTAAGAAGTTGACATCCTCTGAATCGGCCACCTGGCTGAATGAACATTTTCTTTCGAATCTTGCCGACATCAAGCAATCTGTTGATCGATTTTTGATCAGTGGGGTGAATCATGTTTTTTATCATGGTACATGCTATTCACCTCAGGATGAACCCTGGCCTGGCTGGCTTTTCTATGCAGCAGTTCATCTTAACGACCGAAATCCTATGTGGAATGATTTTGGAAAATTGAATGAGTATGTGACGCGGAGTCAATCCCTTCTGCAAAAAGCAACACCGGACAATGAAGTTTTGGTTTATCTCCCCATTTATGACCGCTACTCAACTCCAGGTGCAGAGATGATTGAGCATTTTGATGGCGTGGATAAGCCGTTCGATGGTACCGCCTTTAAAGAAAGCATTGATGAGATGCTGGAAGGGGGGGTTGCTTTTGATTACATCTCTGATAAGCAATTGCGAGAACTAATTGTTGGAACTGATGGCGTTAGAAGCTCGCCCGTTTCCACCTACAAAACGATCCTGCTTCCGGCATGCAGGTATATTCCGATGGCCACCTTTAAGGCCTTGAAAAAACTGGTGACGGATGGGGCGACAATTTTGATTTATAAAGATTTCCCCGAATCGATATCCGGGTTTATGGATTGTGTTGCTATGAAAGCCGAGTACACAAGCGCAGTCAACGAAATTTCCTTTGCACGTGTGGGGGGTGGCGTTGAAGAAGCTCACTTTGGGAAAGGAAGATTTCTTCGGAGCGATGACCTTTCCAGGCTGATGGAACAGGCGGGGGTAAGGCGAGAACCCTTGGTAGACATTGGATTGCAATTCGTTAGGAAGAAAACAGAAAATGGTACTCTTTATTTCATATCTAACTGGACCGGAAAGAGAATTGAGGATTGGGTCACCCTTTCAAGGCCGGGGAAGTCTGCCGTATTGTTTGATCCGATGTTTGGACAGATTGGGTTGGCAAGAACAAGAACCTCACAGAATGACCTGCAAATCTTTTTAAAGTTGGAGAGAGGAGAATCGGTGATTGTCCAACTGTTTGGAACGAACGTTCAGGCCAATCCCTATAACTATGCAGAAACGTCTGGCGAAGGCATGGTATTGAATGAGAAGTGGCAGTTGACATTCTTGCGCGGAGGACCTTCATTGCCCGCTCCAATTGAATTGGATTCCCTTTCCTTGTGGACCAATATTCAAATTGATGAGTTGAAGAAATTTTCGGGTACCGGAAGGTATCATACCTCCTTTCAAAAACCGAAGTCCGGAGTGGTAGGTTGGGTCCTGGATTTGGGAGTCGTGAACGAAACGGCAAAGGTTTATCTGAATGGGGATTCTATCGCCACGTTAATCGGCCCAGTGTACAAAATTTTTGTGGACGATAGGCTGCTCAAGGAATCAAATGTTCTTGACGTAGAGGTTTCCAATTTTATGGCAAATCGAATCGCCGATTTGGATAAGCGAGGTGTTGTCTGGAAGAAGTTTTACAACGTAAATTTTCCTGCCCGGCTGGCGGAGAACCGAAAGAATGGAATCTTTGATGCATCATCATGGAATGCCAAGGCGTCCGGGTTGAAAGGGCCTGTCACCATTACGCCAGTCAACCCATAAGAAACGCTATTAAAAAGGGAAGGTATTGTACAACACCTTCCCTATTTCCTATGTTAATTTCACGTTAGGCAAGCTGTCGCAAATCGACAGGCACTACTCTTGAAATACCTTTTTCAACCATAGTAATTCCATAGATCACATCCGTTGAAGTCATTGTACGTTTATTGTGCGTTACAATCACAAACTGGGAATCCTTACTGAATGTCCGAATGATATTGTTGAACTTATCAATGTTGGCATCATCAAGTGGTGCATCCACCTCGTCGAAAATACAGAAAGGTGCAGGCTTAAGAAGATACATGGAAAATAGTAACGCGGTTGCAGTTAGCGTCTTCTCACCGCCTGAAAGTTGGTTAATAGTCAATGGCCGCTTGCCCTTTGGTTTTGCAATGATGTCAATTTCTGATTCAAGCGGATTATTTGGATTCGAGAGTCGGATGTCGCAGTCATCTTCTTCATTAAACAATGACCGAAAAACCTTGCGGAAATGATCACGAACCTGATTGAATGCTTCCATGAATGTCTGGCTTGCGACGCCTTCGATTTCCATGATGGTGCTCATGAGAGATTCCTTCGCTTTCAGAAGGTCGTCCTTTTGCGTAAGGATGAAATCATTTCTTTGCTTGATCTCCTGGTAAGCCTCCATAGCCATAGGATTAATAGGCCCCATGTTGTCGAGCTTGTCCCGCATCTTATTTACGTCCAGCCGTAGCTTTTCTTCATCCGCTTCCAGCAGCGCCTCTGCTTCTTCCTGTGTCGTCTCATTTAGAACAGTATCAAGGTCAACTTTGAATTCAACGGACAATCTTTCTTTTACGGAATTGAGCTCCAGCTTGCTTTCACTCAGTTCATTCTGCAACTGCATTAGGAGCGTATCAATATTCTGGCGGGCATGCTGGACTTCGCGCAGTTCCTTCTCGACTTTATCGATATTCCCCCTTGTTTCATAATATTCTTTCTCAGCCTCACTCAAACCCTGTTCCATTTCGCCTTTCTCCGCGTACATGCCCAGTAACTCATCATCATTTGTTTGCGTATTCTCGATGATAATTTTGACTTCACCTTCGTTTTTGTCAAGCTCCAGCACATTCGTTTCGATCCTTTGCCCACTCTGCTCCATCGATTCCTGCTTGTAACGGATCTCCTGGTCAATGCTTTTTACCCGGTTCTCCTGCTGATGGAAAAGAATGTTCTGATCGTTAAACGCAGCTGATTTCTGGCTTAGCAGCTCATTGTCTCCTGCTACGTGTTCGATCACAATGGATAGCTTTGTTTCCTGTTCCTGCAACTGATGTTGGGCATGTTGAGCTTGCGGCCTGAGTTCATCCAGCTCGTTTAATAAAACGTCGATCTTCTCAAGGATATCTTCACGGCGGAGGTCTGCGCTGTTAAGCATGTTGGAAAACTGTTCCCGCTTGGTGCGGATGGAAACATATTCTTCGTTTACCTGGCGAATATTGTTTTGCAGTTCCTCAATACGATGACGAAGGTTGTTGTTGCGCAACTTCTCCAGATCTCGCTGGCGATCCAGCAGGCTCTGACGTACATCCTCAAGTTTAGAAGAAAGTGTTTTGATTTCCTTTTCGAGCTTCTCCAGATTTCTTGCACGGCCAATTTTCTTCCCTTCGAACAGACCTACCGAACCTCCGGAAATACTAAACTTCTTTCTTGTAATCTTTCCGCTCTTGGTGATAAAAGTGTTATCATCAGCTAATGGAATGGCCTTGATATCACCCTCGTGGATGTACACACGATCAAGAATGTAAGCCATGAGTTTCCGGTACTTGGGATCAAATTCAATTATTTGAGTTGCCGGGAAAGCATTATCATATATCCTTGTTTCGGACGGATCAAATTTTTCGAACGCATCGAGAATGAAGAAATGTGCCTTGCCTTTCGAGGCGTCACTCAGGATGTTGATCGCCTCATAGGCTTCAGACTCGTGTTCAACGATGTAGTAGTTGAGGTATGGCTCAAGATAATTTTCAACTGCTATACGATATTCTTCAGGACAAGTAAGAATGTCAGAAAGGAGAGGAGCATTTTTGCTTACTTTCTTGCGGAGGAATTTAATTGCTTCAGGAAATCCCTCGAGATTTTCCACCAGCGACTTGGTAAGATTATATTCATTTTGGCGGGCATCGAGTTTTCTGCTCGTGCCAGTCATTTCCTCGCGGATCATTTCAATGGTTCTCTCCGTCTCCGCGTAGCGTTGCTGTACTTCCTCTTCTTCCTTTTTTAGGCTTTCGACCTGGGAGGTTTTTTCCGTCATTTCTTCTTGCAGCACAACAAGTTTCTTCTCAAACTCAACAAGGCTGGCGTTTTGCTGGTTGGTATCGGTCGCTGTTTTTTCAAGTTCCTGTTTGAGTGAACTGATTTGTATTTCCCTTATTTCAACGCCCTTGTTTAGCTGGAAGCTTTGTTCCTGAAACTCACGCTGCACTTGTCGCAACGAATCGGACTCAGCCTGAAGAGCGAGTGTTTTTCTTTTTTGCTCTTCGTATTCGTTCTTCAACGACTCAAGGCGTCCGTTGATTTCATTAAGGATTTCAACAGCAGCATCCCGTTCTGATTCCAGGCTTTGAATGCTAAACCTGGCGCGCTCATTACTCTTTTTATCCTGCTCAATTTGTTCGCGAAGGCCAGTTGCGCGATCGTCAAGGTATTTTAGTCGTTCGTTCTTAATTTGCTTTTCGCTTTCATAATGCCTGATCCGGGCAACGAATTCGTTTATTGCCTTTTGACGCGACGAGAGGGTTTTCTCTTTGAGGACGAGATCAGTCTTGGCATTTTCAATCGACGCCTCTTTTTCTGCAATCTCTGCGCTCAAAGAAACTTTCCGGTCATTCTCTTCTTCAATTCTTTTGGTTATACCATTAAACTTTTCCTTCTGCTTATTGACAACAACCTTCGCGAGTCCAATGCTCTTTTGCTTGTACTCTTCTTTTATTTTATAATAGTTCTCGGTTTGCTTGGCCTGTTTCTCAAGACTCTTCATGTTCTTTTCGATCTCGAACAGCAAGTCTTCCACACGTTCGAGGTCAGCGTCAGTGTCTTCAAGTTTCTTAAGTGTTTCCTTCTTTCGTTTTTTGAATTTTGAAATGCCGGCCGCCTCTTCGAAAAGCATTCTTCTTGAGTTGTCCTTGTCATTAAGAAGATCATCCACCATGCCCAATTCAATAATGGCATAGCTGTTTGATGCAACCCCTGTATCCAGAAAGAGATTGGTAATGTCTTTCAACCGGCAGGTTACGCCATTTAATAAGTATTCACTTTCACCACTTCGATAGAGACGTCGCGTGATGGTTATCTGGGAATACTCCGTCGGCAGAATGTTTTTGGTGTTGTTGATGGTTAACGAAACCTCTGCCATTTGCTGGGCAGAACGCTGACTTGTACCGTTAAAAATCACATTCTCCATCTTTTCAGAGCGGAGTGCGCTGGTCTTTTGTTCCCCTAATACCCAGCGGATAGAATCAACAACATTGGACTTTCCACAGCCATTTGGCCCAACGATACCGGTTATTCCTTCATCAAAATTGATTATAACTTTGTCGGCAAAACTTTTAAATCCCTTGATCTCCAGCTTAGCTAGTTGCATGATTCGATATGTAGTGGTTGTCGTTAAAAAAATCCGAAACCATACCCGGCAGTTTCCATCATGATCATAAAGAGCGGGTGAGAGGCTAAATCCAGGCACCATCTTCCTTCTGCCGACTATGGGGGACGGCAAAGATAAACCACTACCTTGCTCAATTCAAAATAAAAAGATACGCATTTACATAGTCTTGATTTTGTGAGGTTTATGGTTTGAAAATGAGGATTTAAAACATTTTTTGATATATTTGTTTGATGGACAATCTACAGTTCTGGATATACATCATTATCGCGGTCATTTACGTGATTAGCAGAGCTCTCAAAAAAGGGAGCCAGGACGGTTCATCTTCAAGGCCTTCTGACAAGGACTTCGAGACTCCGGAAGGGGGCAAACTTCCTAAACAACTTTCTTTTGAGGAATTATTGCGTGAAATAACAGAATCAAAGCAGCCAAAACCAAGGCCTCAACCTACCCCAAGGCCTATTCAGAAAACAATCCCGAAGCCTAAGCCGGCTTTCGTTGATTACGATGAGGACATTGAGGAAGAAGAAAAGGATCTTGAGGATGTGAATTATAATTACAAGCGACAGAATCAGGCTAATGAAATATATGAAAGGGCGAAGAGCGAGGCTTTTTCACGGCCATCGCTTGAGGAGACCCTTCTCAAAGAACAGAAGGATGTAAGTTATTCAAGGTTCAGAGAGTTTTCAATGACTGGAACAAACAGGCTGCTGGACGAGTATATTGCTGAACTTAGGAAACCATCGGGTTTTAAGAAGGCTATTGTGTTGAGTGAGATATTGAATCGAAGGTTTTAGAATTTTTTAGACTATTTAAGACGCCCGCAACGGGTGGATTTTTTGAAGTGTAATTTTTTGACCGAGAATATTGGAATCATATGCATTATACTTTTGAGGTTTATGGTTACAATCATTTTTTGAAGGTTATTTATAATTGTAATTTTTGATTTTAGTTACTTCTTCCAATATGCATATTATCACTGTCTTACTCCTTTCAATGGCACAGCTCGAGTCCCCTGATGTGCGATTGCCGGATTGCTCGACTATTAAAATAGAGGTTGATGTGGATAGCATTAATGACGAGTCTGTTAGAATAGAACTTAGAGTCACGGGAGGCAACGAACCTTACTTTTACTTTTTTTTTGATGAGAAAAATAATCCGTTAAGTTGGGATTTTGATAAAAATTACCTCCAGACTCAACGGGAGAAATTTCCTGCTTACGGAAAAGTGAGAGATGCCAATGGCTGTGTTAAGAGGATTGATTTTAAACATGAAGCGAAGTAATTGAAATATAATGAATAGAAAATTACTATTTGTTCCAGGTTATTTATTTTTTTCCCTGGCAATTCTCTTATTTTTTTCAACTGAAGTTCTATCTCAAGCTTTTAGTTATTCTTCAGGGGCTCTTTCTGTAGACGTTTTTGTGCTCAATCCTTGTTCCGGAAACAATGGTGCAATCAGATTCACTATAAATTCTACGGAGGGAGGCGCAGACGCGTCGATAGCGGTATTTGGTCCTGTGAACCTCTTCCCGACTCAAAGTGTCGCGCCTGGAAATAGTTATACATTCAATCCGGGGATGACTTTGCCTGCGGGATCATACGGATGGGTATTGGGCGACGGGACAAACACGGTTGGGTCTATCGTTGATCCCGTACTTTATCCGGCTTTTCAGTTGACAAGCATAACATCGCCTACCGTCAATAAGGATTTAGAAGTAAATAATAGTTCATGTACGACGCCGGACGGGCAGGTTCAAGCATCGATAACAGGTGGGTCCCAATCCTTGCCCGGTGGAGGTTCATACACCTACACCTGGACTTCAACAAATGGCCTTGCTGGGTTACCCCTTGTGGGTACCACAGATGGTACTACGCCTCTTAACTTGGCGACGTTACTTGGTTTGTCGGGTTTGCGCGGTGGAGACTACACCATTAATTTGTCAGATAACTACTCGCGGTGCAGCACAAGCACAACGTTCACGATTACCGATCCCTCACCGGTTGTTCAAACCATAACAACTCCGTCACCTCTAGCCATTTGTGTAGGAGACGACATTACAATAACATTGAATAATTCTCAATCATCTGTTACATATGAGATTCTTCGCAACGGAGTTTCATTGCCTTCACCGATTACATTCCTGGGCACTGGTTCTGGGCCTTTTGCGATGACTTTTCCAAGTTCGCAATTCTTGAACGGCAATAATATTCTGGTTCAGGCCTACGAGGGATTCTGCTCAATCGTGGCGATGAATGGATCAGTGAATCTGACGATAAATCCTCTCCCAACTGTCTCGAATGTCAGTGGTGGCGGAACTGTATGTTCAACAGACCCGTTGCCCGACGTAACTTTTCAATTCACAGGAACCGCTCCTTTCAATTTTACCTACACTGATGGCGTCACTAACTTTCCAATCGCTGGTCATCCAACAAATACTTATACAATTACGAATGCACCAGCTGGAACCTACCAGGTATTAAGCTTACAAGATAATAATGGTTGCAATGCGACAGTTCTTGGTGGTTCCGTCCAGGTCATTGTTAATCCTGCAGCAACAGCAAATGCTGGTGCGGATGCCCCTATGTGTTCGGGCGATAGTTATGCGCTTGTCGGTTCTACCGTTGGAGGTTCTGCGACTACGGGTGCGTGGAGCATTGTTAGTCAACCTGTTGGAGGAGACGGCGTATTAAGTAACACGGCACAGACGGCAACCCCGGCAACGGTAACCCTGACAGCATCGGTTGTCGGAGTTTATACATTGCGGCTAACGACAAATGATCCTGCAGGTCCTTGTATTGCTGTCAGTGATGATGTATTGATTACAGTTGAGCCAGCCGCTACGGTAGATGCCGGCGCGCCACAGACGATCTGTTCAGATGGCACGGCGACGCTAGCCGGCACGATAGGTGGCAGTGCAAGCAGTTCAACATGGACGACCTCGGGAGATGGAGCATTCAATGATGCGACCTTACTCAATGCGATCTATACACCAGGACCGAATGACCTGACAGCAGGCACAGTAACACTGACACTGACAACCGATGATCCGGCAGGCTCGTGTCCAGCTGTTTCCGATAATGTAGTGATCACCATCAATGCAGCCGCAACCGTGGATGCAGGACCAGTACAGACGATTTGCTCGGGCAGCACGGTAACACTTGCCGGAGTTATAGGAGGAGGAGCGAGCAGCGCGACATGGACAACCTCCGGGGATGGAGCGTTCAACAACGCGAGCTTACTTAATGCGATCTATACACCAGGAGCCAATGACCTTACAGCGGGCACCGTGACGTTAACGTTGACTACCAACGATCCTGCGGGACCTTGTGGCTCAGTCAATGATAATGTAGTGATTACAATAGAGCCGGCCGCGACCGTAGATGCCGGTGCACCGCAGACGATCTGTTCAGATGGAACAGCGACATTAGCCGGCACGATAGGTGGCAGTGCAAGCAGTTCAACATGGACGACCTCTGGAGACGGAGCATTCAATGATGCGACCTTACTCAATGCGATCTATACACCAGGACCGAATGACCTTACAGCCGGCACAGTAACACTGACGTTGACTACCAATGATCCGGCAGGCTCGTGTCCAGCTGTTTCCGATAATGTAGTGATCACCATTAATGCAGCCGCGACCGTTGATGCAGGACCAGTACAGACGATATGTTCGGGCAGCACGGTAACACTTGCCGGAGTCATAGGAGGAGGAGCGAGCAGCGCGACATGGACAACCTCCGGGGATGGAGCGTTCAACAACGCGAGCTTACTCAATGCAATCTATACACCAGGCGCCAATGACCTGACAGCGGGCACCGTGACGTTAACGCTGACCACTAACGATCCTGCGGGACCTTGTGGCTCAGTCAATGATAATGTAGTGATTACGATAGAGCCGGCTGCGACCGTAGATGCCGGCGCGCCACAGACGATCTGTTCAGATGGCACGGCGACGCTAGCCGGCACGATAGGTGGCAGTGCGAGCAGTTCGACGTGGACGACCTCGGGAGACGGAGCATTCAATGATGCGACTTTACTTAATGCGATCTATACACCAGGACCAAATGACCTGACAGCGGGCACAGTAACGCTGACGCTGACTACCGATGATCCTGCGGGCTCGTGCCCAGCGGTTTCCGATAATGTAGTGATCACCATCAATGCAGCCGCGACCGTTGATGCAGGACCAGTACAGACGATATGTTCGGGCAGCACGGTAACACTTGCCGGAGTCATAGGAGGAGGAGCGAGCAGCGCAACATGGACTACGTCAGGAGATGGGACATTCAATAATGCGAGTTTATTAAATGCAATCTATACACCGGGCGCCAATGACCTGACAGCGGGCACCGTGACGTTAACGTTGACCACTAACGATCCTGCGGGACCCTGTGGCTCAGTCAATGATAATGTAGTGATTACAATAGAGCCGGCCGCGACCGTAGATGCCGGCGCGCCACAGACGATCTGTTCAGATGGCACGGCGACGCTAGCCGGCACGATAGGTGGCAGTGCGGGCAGTTCAACCTGGACAACATCAGGAGATGGAACGTTTAGTGATGCGAGCTTACTTAATGCGATCTATACACCAGGACCGAATGACCTCACAGCAGGCACAGTAACACTGACGTTGACTACAGATGATCCGGCAGGCTCGTGTCCAGCTGTTTCCGATAATGTAGTGATCACCATCAATGCAGCCGCGACCGTGGATGCGGGACCAGTACAGACGATTTGCTCGGGCAGCACGGTAACACTTGCCGGAGCCATAGGAGGAGGAGCGAGCAGCGCGACATGGACAACCTCCGGGGATGGAGGGTTCAACAACGCGAGCTTACTCAACGCGATCTATACACCAGGAGCCAATGACCTGACAGCGGGCACCGTGACGTTAACGTTGACTACTAACGATCCTGCCGGACCCTGCGGCTCAGCCAATGATAATGTAGTGATTACGATAGAGCCGGCCGCGACCGTAGATGCCGGCGCGCCACAGACGATCTGTTCGGATGGAACAGCGACATTAGCCGGCACGATAGGTGGCAGTGCGAGCGGTTCAACATGGACAACCTCAGGAGATGGAACGTTTAGTGATGCGACTTTACTTAATGCGATCTATACACCAGGACCGAATGATCTTACAGCAGGCACAGTAACACTGACGCTGACAACAGATGATCCTGCGGGCTCGTGCCCAGCGGTTTCCGATAATGTAGTGATCACCATCAATGCAATACCTACCGTAAATGCGGGGGCTGATGCAAATGCCTGCGCAGGTGGATTTGTGACTTTAAACGGCACCAGGGGCGGAGGCGCCACCAGCTCAATATGGACAACGTCTGGTGACGGAACATTTACTAATGTTCTGTCATTAACACCAAACTACACACCAGGATTAAATGACATTGCTAATGGTAATGTAACGCTGACTTTGACAACTAACGACCCCGCTGGGCCCTGCATTGCGGCTTCAGATGATGTCGATATAACAATCATCAGCGGTCCGGATGCCGCGCTCACGGTCAATGTTTCAGTTTCCCCTCTTTGTATTGGTGGTTCTACAACAATTACGGTCGACAATTCCGAAGTGGGGGTAAGCTATCAATTGAGAGATGATTCAGACGATTCCCCTGTTCAGTCTCCAGTGGTTGGGAATGGCGGGACGATTGCCCTCTCAACCGGGGCGCTGGGCGCTACTACAACCTTCAACATTTTGGCCTCTTTGGCCGGATGTACGTCGGTGGAGTTGACCAATAAGGCTACAGTTACCGTAGCTGGAAATATTAATGCCGGGCTCGCTGTAAGCGCCTTAGTGAATCCTGTGTGCAACGGAAGTTCAACATCAATCAGGATTACCAATTCTGAAAACGGAGTACTCTATCAATTACGAAATGACGCGGGGGATGTTAGTATCGGAGCTCCCCAGCCGGGTAACGGAGGGAATCTTGATATACCTACCGGGGCTCTTGCGGCTAATACCACATTCAATGTTTTAGCTTCTAATGGAACTTGCTCTGTGGAGTTAACCGATCTTGAAACTGTCACAATACAACCAAGTCCCGATCCTAATTTACCAGTGTCGGTGACACTTGATCCGGTTTGTGATGGGGGATCAAGCGATGTTCTCGTTTCAAACTCCCAGGTAGGAGTTACCTATCAACTACGAGATGATGATGGCGACATACCAGTAGGCGCGCCGGTGGCAGGGACGGGTGGAACCATTTCATTACCTACTGGGCCGCTGAACAAGACCACCATTTTTAATGTTCTGGTTACCACCGGAGGAGCATGTACTCCAGTTGAGCTTACAACACTTGTGACAGTGAACGTTGTTGGTGTGGTGGATGCCACGCTGGCAGTTGCGCCAGTAGACGATCCGCTGTGTGAGGGAACGGGTACATTCATTCGGATTTCGGGTTCTGAAATTGGCGTAAACTATCAACTCCGAAACGACGCGGGTGATGTTAACATCGGTCCCGCTCTGGCGGGTACAGGTGGTGATTTAGATTTGCCTACCGGAAATTTGAGCACCACAAGCACATTTAATGTGTTAGCAAATAATGGAACGTGTTCAATTGAACTATCCTCGCTGGCTGTTGTAAATGTGGACGTTAATCCAAATCCTGGACTGACCGTATCTGCAACCATTGACCCACTTTGTACCGGTGGTGTAAGTGGTATTCAGATTCAGGGTTCTCAGCTTGGTGTATCGTATCAATTAAGAAATGATGCTGATGACAGTAACGTACTGAGCCCAGTTGCAGGAACCGGAGGAACAATAGTGCTTCCGACAGATGTTCTTAACGCGACCACTACTTTCAATGTACTGGCCACTGGGGGAACGACGTGTCCACCCATCGAGCTTACCTCAACGGTTACCGTGACTGTAACGGGTACCCTTAATGCTGGCCTCGTCACGACGGCGTCACCGGCAACCATATGCGCCGGAAGTTCTGCTTTTGTACAGGTAGAGTCTTCTGAGGCGGGGATCAATTATCAGTTAAGACTTGATTCAGATGACTCAACGATTGGTTCAGCGGTCGTTGGAAACGGAGGGACAATTAGCCTGCCTACAGGCAATTTGAATACAACAACAACATTCAACGTTCTCGCTGGTAATGGAGCCTGTTCGATTGAATTAACCGATAAGGAAACAGTTACGGTAGATCCAACCCCGGATATCGCTTTGAGTGTCACGGCGACCTCCGGATTAATTTGTTCAGGCACGCAAACAACAATAGTAGTTCAGAACTCAGAGGCAGGCGTGTCCTATCAGTTGAGAAATGGAGCTACTCCGGTTGGCGCGCCAGTCGCGGGAACAGGAGGAAACATCAGTCTGCCCACCGGTCCGTTGGCGAGTAACACGACATTTAATGTTTTTGCAACGATTGGCAGTTGTTCAGCTCAACTAACGGCGACCCCTACAGTTTCCATCAGGCCTCCTGGCGATCCGGCCTGCGGAGGTGGAGGCATTGGGTGTTTTGCCTACACGATTCTTGTAGTCGATGCTCAGACCCAGCGGCCATCTTGTGCTGATCAGGACGACGGCGTAATCACTTTGGACATAACGGGAACCACGGCGGGTAATTACGTAATTCAATTGATCTCGCCTACCGATACCCTTACCCAGGTGGGGCCTTCCGGAATTTATACATTCACCAATTTATCGGCTGCCAATTATTCTTATAAGGTTCAGGATGCGCTCGGAAATATCTGCCAACAACCGTATGACTTACCATTAGCAACCGTCGTCCAGGTTACAGCATCAAACCCAGTGGATGCGATTTGTTTCGGTGCAGCGACGGGTCGCGTAACGCTAACGATTACCGGTGGCAATTCTCCCTACGAATACTCGCTTGATGGAGCTACCTGGACATCAGTGCTGTCGGGTGGAACGATAGACAACTTGCCGTCGAGCGGAACATATCCTATACTCGTCCGGGATGACAATACCGACTTATGTCCCGCTGAGGTTTTGGTAACAATCAATAGTGTAAATCCTGAAATCCAGGCAACCTTTGACGTTGATGAGGCAACTTGTGCGGGTGGTGACGGAGGTATTACAATCTCGTCTACATCCGGGGGAAGCGGATCAGGCTACGAGTATTCTTTAAATGGAGGAACCTTTGGACCTGGTCCGTTCCTTAACCTCGACGGTGGATCCTACACCGTTACAATCCGCGATAACATCGGATGTACAAAGGACTTTAATGTTGATGTAACGTTCCCAGGTTTCATTAATCATAATGTTATTGCCCAAAATACAGACTGCAACAACAATGGCAGAAGCGGATCAATAACACTTTCAATAGCAGATGCAGGGGTCTTTGAGGTTGCCTTAAGCACTGATCAGTTTAACGAGCCGACCGACGAAGAATACAATAACTATAATGCACCATCAGTTACGTTCAGTGATCTCGAACGAGGAACTTACTATGTCTATATGCGGTCGGGAGGAGTATCCTGTGCAACACGTACAGCCCCGATTGTAATTCAAGGCGCATATGCGATTAATTTTGATATTGAGCCTGTTTGTACAGGAAATGAGCTTTCGATTTCAATCACTAATATCACTGGTGAGCCGGGGCTGCCAATTGAAATTCAGATTTATAAAAAATTCACAAACGTGCAGGTTGATAATATTCAGGTGGCTTCTATTCCGCCAACGAATAGTTATCTCATTGACTATGCGACGCACGTGTTCCTTCAATCTCCGGGCGAGTATCAGATTCAAATCGTACAGGTTCAGTCAACATTTTGCCTGCTCTCTTCTGACCTGGTAGACTACACTGTTCCTGTTCCGTTGTTTGCTTCTATTGGGGAAACCACGGAATCATATCCCGATATTTTAAATGGCTCGATGCAGATTCTTAATTTCAGCGGACCCGGCCCCGATTATATGACCTACATTCGTCTTGATTCAGCGTCTGTCCCAGGTCAATTCTTTGACGCCGGGCCAGATGTCGTTCCCTTGAATCAGAACAATGATTTTGAAATTGTTTACGATAACATACCCGCAGGACGTTATGAGGTGATCGTTACCGATAAGAACGGATGCAGCAAAACATTAATTGCTCGCGTACCCCTGGATACCGATATATTCATTCCAAACATTTTCACGCCAAATGGTGATGGAGCAAACGATGTATTCTTTATCAGAAACCTTCCTGAGTCGAATGCTAATCTGGTCGTCACCAATCGATGGGGTGGAGAGGTTTTCACGACCAGTAATTATCAGAACAATTGGGATGGCGGTAATGCCGTGGATGGTGTCTATTTTTACCGTCTTAAGGTGTCAGGTAACGAACCGATTACGGGGTGGGTTGAGATCCTCAGGGGAGTTAAGCCTTAGATAGGCCGATAAGAAATTTCATTGTGTCGACTTTGTCGGCATAGTCCCCCGGACCTGGAAATTGCGCCTGTCCGAATGGAATGGATGCCGGGTCAATGCTTCTCACTATACATTGTATTTTATTTTGCGCTTGAATAAGCTTCTCCGTCAAGTCTGAAATTGAATGGTATGTTTCATAGTAAACAACAGAAATGGGAGAAACGAGATTTTTGCTTTCTGTAATTAATACGAATCCACTATCATAAAAAGGTGTCTTATTGACCATCATGATTGCCTTCTGATAATCATAGTTATTAGCGTACTTATGATGGCAAATAACGGGTTCAAACTTTTTCCAGTGATCAAACAACATTGGGATCGAGTATTTTTCGGGAACAAATATTTTAGAAACATTTCTGCATCCAAGGCCAAAATAAGAAAAGATGTC
>DASUGQ010000432.1:0-5389 GCA_036273935.1 Cyclobacteriaceae bacterium
GGCATCCACACTTTTCTCGGCCGCTGGTTTTGGTAGACCCAACGTGAGCAAAGCAGATAACGCTTCACTTCGCAAAGTATTGTGTGACCCGGAAGAAACCGGAGATTGTATTTCTTCCCACGATTCTTTTTTAAGTTTATCTTTTAATTCAATAATCACTCGTTGAGCGGTCTTACCCCCAATGCCTTTTACCGCCTGAAGAGCGCGAACATCTTCATGAATAATTGCTGACTTCAACTCTGAGGTGTTCATATATGAAAGCATGACAATGGCTGTGCTCGGCCCAACGCCATTAACGGAAATCAACAACTGAAACATTTTTTTTTCAGCCTCACTGCTGAATCCATACAGTACATGAGCGTCTTCGCGAATGGCCAGGTGGGTATGAACCATAATATTTTCCTGGTCTTTTATTTCCGAAAAAGTTTGCAGGGATATATTAACGTGGTAGCCTACGCCATTAACATCAATCCATAAAAATGTTGGTTCCCGATGAACCAATCTTCCTCGTAGGAAAGTGATCATAAAAATTTTAACCTTAACCGCTTTGGAAACGCGAAATATCAAAAGATATAAGAAGAAATCAAAAACCCATCCGTCCGGGTTTACGAGGTTCCGTTCATAAGCTGTATTGGACTTTTTAAGGCTGGATACGAATAACGCTTGCCTTTATCATTGGCTGCCCGGCATGTTAACTTTCCCTGATTCATCCTTTGTGGTCCATGCCTCGCAGGTTTTAAACATTCTTTCCCAGGATAAGATTCGGGTGACTATCGATGCAGTCATAATCCCTTCCAAAGGTAAAGCGTAGCATAGGCCTCCCACCCTTTATACTTGCGAAAGAATCTGATCACCTCGTCGTTGGTAGGCTTGCGATTCAATTTCAAATGCTTCTTTACCGCATTGTTAATGCCGGCATCACCGAGCGGAAAGGCGTTTGAATACCTGAACGTTCTGAGCAATGCATAATTCGCAGTCCAGTTACCGACACCTTTGATTTTCATTAACTCCGCTCTCGCGTCTTCAAGCGACAGACTTTGTAGTTTCTCCTTCGACAATTGTCCCGATTCGAAAGCTTCTGCGATGCCAATGGAGTAAGTGCTCTTTTGCCGGGAGAACTGAAGGGGCAACAGGTCTTCATGTCCTAGTCGGGCAATTGTTTTAGGTTGCGGAAAAAGATAGTGGGTCATTCCATTCAATTTCATATTTTCCCCAAACTGTTTCACGAGACGGCTTTTCATTGTGTAGGCAAACTGAAGATTAATTTGTTGCCCAATAACAGCCCAAATAAGAGACTCAAATAAATCGGGTTGCCCGACAATGCGGTAACCGTAAAATTTTTCGACCAATGGTTTTAGTATTCTATTCCGGGCGGCCATTGCGTAAAATGGTTTCAGATCTTTATCAAGATCGAACCAGTCGTTGATGTAGGCAGTAATAGCAACGCGCATTTCAGTTGTCAGCGAAGTATTAAGAACTTCTAAATGAAGGGCGGATTTTTGAATCGAACTTATTTTGATCAGAACAATTTCATTTTCAATGCGGATAGATTTAAACACTTCCTCATTCACACACTGGTGCAAAAGTTCAAGAGGAGACCGCTTCAGATGGGAAAGGCAATGATCGAAGTTAAACTCCTGTGGCAGCGAAATGGTAAATGAATTCATAGATGACAAAGAAAAGCAAAATCCCCGTTCATTTATTGAATGGCCGCAAGTCAGCAAAAAACGGGTTGAAAAATGGATTGAACGAGGTGACCTTTGATGAAAAAACGATGAAGGATGTAAACAAAATGGACTGGCGAAGTACACAACAGGACTTGGACGACAAGGGTTATAGCATCATACGCAAGGTGCTGTCTGCGGTTGAGTGCCAGCACATGATAAGTCTTTATCACGACGATAAATTATTTCACAGTGTCATTAATATGGAGCGTTACCGGTTTGGCAAGGGAGAATATAAATATTTCAATTATCCTTTGCCGTTAACAATACGTTCGCTGAGGGAAATCCTATACCATCATTTGGTTCCGGTAGCGAATCGCTGGATGAAATCACTTTCACTTAATAATATATTTCCGAATGATCATGATGAATTGATCAACGAATGCCACCTTAAAAATCAAAGGCGGCCTACACCGCTTATTCTTCGATACGAGGCAGGTGGCTATAACACGCTTCACCAGGATTTATACGGCGAGGTTTTCTTCCCCATGCAAACTGTGCTTATGTTAAGTGAGCCAGGAAAGGATTTTGAAGGCGGCGAGTTCATCATGGTGGAACAATTGCCGAGGGCACAATCGAAGGCCGCGGCGGTGCATCTTAATCAGGGAGATGCGCTCATCTTTACAACGAACTTTCGGCCGGTGAAGGGATCAAAGGGATACTATCACGCCCGGATGAAGCATGGTGTAAGTGAGGTTACATCAGGTATTCGATATACCATTGGAATAATTTTTCATGACGCTCTTTAAAGGACATCAAGAATTCGGAAAAAAATTATATGATGATTTTACATCGTGATTTGAATACTGACCTTCTAAGGAAAAAAATCCGCAATAAAGAAATCCTCCTGGCCGGAAATCTGCGAATGAAGATTTACGGGTTATTGAATTGTCGTTCGGGAAAAAGAATGAAGGACACAAACAGAGTTTTCTTCAAATCAGAAACAGAAGCAATCTTGTACGGCTTCCGTCCATGTAGTCATTGCATGTTCCTTCAATATTGGGAGTGGAAGGGAAACGGCTGAAAACTATTTTTTTACCGGTACATTTGTTTTAAGATTCTCGGCTACTTGCAGCACGAAATCCTTACCTTTTATAAATCCACCACCCCAGACATCATCATATTTGCTGGCTATCGGTAGGTTTGCAAGGTCTTCAACCTTCTTGCCTTTTTTTAACGCCGCAGTGACTTCATCGCGGATTTCCGCCAGCCGGTCTCTGAATTTCTTAACATCTGCCTTGTTGCATAATTCTCCATGGCCGGGGATAATTTTCGTATTGTCGTCCATCATCGCGAGGAATGTATCCAGAGATGAGATGAAACCGTTGATCGAACCCCCGTTATTGTAGTCAATGTATGGGTAGCCGTAAGTAACAAAAATATCACCCATGTGAAAAACATTGGCTTTCTTGAAATGAACCACCACATCGCCATCCGTATGGGCGGGGCTGACGTGCAGAAGCTCAATCTCCTCCCGGTTCAAATAGAAATTCAGCTTGTCGGCAAAACTGATCACAGGCCATGCATCTTCGGGGCGGGGCGGGGTGACGTTATCGTTTGTCGGATTGACCTGCTCCCTGGACATTCTGTCCCTGACCATATCATGCGCCACCACAGTAACACCCATCTTTTTAAAATTTTCATTTCCTCCGGAATGATCGCCATGGATGTGCGTGTTGATGAGAAATCGAATGTCGTTCGGGCTCAATGTCTTAATTGCACCATTGATTTTATTGGACAGGGGGGCAAACTGGTCATCGACCATTAATGTTCCATCGTTCCCGATAAATACACCAACGTTGCCGCCCGAGCCTTTTAAATAATATAAATTTTCGGCCACCTGAACCGGGCGGATCTTAACGGTATCAAAGTTATCTTGAGCCCGAGCAATCAGGCAATTAATTAAAATAATGAAGATGATCAACGCTCTTTTCATAAAGACTAAGGTTATTTCTTAAATATAGGATAAAGTGGAATTCATTCTGATCTCTTTTATTACAAATCAGACTTTATTTTACAAATGCGAATAAGCAAGAACCGGGTTGAGCAGCCGCTTGTAGAATTGCAATTTTGGGTAATAAAAATGATAATTTTATGACCTTGACGATGAATGAAAATCACATCAATTACAAGCGTATTGCGGAGGCTATTCAATACCTTGAAGAAAATTTCCAGCGACAACCTGAGCTGGAGGCAGTTGCCGAACAAGTACACATCAGCCCTTTTCATTTTCAACGCATCTTCACCGAGTGGGCGGGTATCAGCCCGAAACGATTTCTTCAGTTTCTTACAGTGGGTTTCCTTAAGAAGAAATTAGAAGAAACTAAAAACCTTGTTGAAGCAGCAGAGTCCGCAGGGCTCTCAAGTCAGTCCCGCGTTTATGATCTCTTTACCACGTTGGAGGCCGTTACTCCCCAGGAGTATAAGTTGAAAGGTGACGGAATAAAAATTGAATACGGGTTTCATGAGACACCTTTTGGACTCTGCCT
Organism: Cyclobacteriaceae bacterium; assembly: GCA_036273935.1. Taxonomy (GTDB): domain Bacteria; phylum Bacteroidota; class Bacteroidia; order Cytophagales; family Cyclobacteriaceae; genus ZC4RG29. The sequence goes on from DASUGQ010000432.1 coordinate 4,214, forward strand.
GTTGGGTGTGACAGAAAGAGGAATTTGCTGGCTGTCATTTTTGAATGATGATCAGGACCACCGTTATACAGTAGAAGCGATGAAAGAACATTGGCACAATTCCATCTTTCACCAGGATCAGGAACTGACAGCGCATTTTGCTCAACAAATTTTTAATCGCGGGGATGCCAGCGCTAAACTTCATCTCTTTGTGAAGGGAACTAACTTTCAGATCAAGGTGTGGGATGCATTGTTGAAAATCCCAACGGGACAAGTAACGACTTATCAAAATATAGCACAGTCTATCAACAGACCAGGAGCTTTGCAAGCGGTTGGCTCTGCCGTGGGTTCAAATCACATCGCTTACCTTATACCGTGTCATCGTGTAATCAGAAAGGATGGAATACTGGGTGAGTACCGTTGGAGTCCGCTTCGCAAAAAAAGCATGATCGGTTGGGAGATGGCGAAGTCGAATGTTGATTAAGTGATGTGCCGACGTTCGAATGATTGTGACCAAAAACCGTTTGAGTAAAATAACCTTCTCGCACGTAACCAATGATTAATTTTATCAGAGGATCTAACTGATAAATTTATGAACCGGATATTGACGTTACTCGTCTGCAATGTACTGCTCATTGCTTGCAAGGAAAATAAAGCTGTTCAGGAGAAGCTGCAGCAAGCGCACGTTTCTGCGTTCACGATCAAGCGAGGTACCAACATCGCACATTGGTTGTCGCAAAGCGATCGAAGAGGAGAGGAACGCGCCACATTCTTTACACGAAAAGACGTTGCATTCATCGACTCGGTAGGCTTCGATCATATTCGTCTTCCTATTGACGAGGAGCAGATGTGGGATGAAAATGGGAATCGTCATGCAGATGCATTTGAGTTGATGAACAATTGTCTTTCGTGGTGCAATGATGCGGGACTTCGCGTTGTACTTGATTTGCATATTCTGCGTTCACATCATTTCAACGCGGAAGAGAAGCCGTTGTGGACGAAGGTTGAAGAACAGGACAAGTTTATTCGACTCTGGAAAGACCTTTCTTCCGAAGTCAGGAAGTGGCCCAATGATTTCGTAGCGTACGAGTTCATGAACGAACCTGTGGCCGATGATGCAGAGCAATGGAATAAACTGTTGGCACGAGTTGCTGACTCCATTCGCAGTTGGGAAGCAGAGCGTGTTCTGGTAATTGG
>DASUGQ010000433.1:0-3780 GCA_036273935.1 Cyclobacteriaceae bacterium
GAGCCTCCAATCTTCAACATGGTCTTAATCGATGAAAGCTTATAACTGACTTGTGCGTCGAACACCCCGAATTCGGGGACGTTCCACTCGCCAAAATCAGATTGCCAGAGAAATGATTCCTGCCAACGATAATTCACATTGAAGCCGAGATTCTTGGCAATTTTCCTGTTGCTTAATCCAACCGTAAACTTATTTTCTGGTGTATTGAAACCTGCCCTAAACTGGCTGTTTGATTCCCGATTGTCATCAAACGTTGCGAAGCTGTAGCTTCCGTTGAATACGAAATTACTGGGTAGATTGTACGTTACTCCAAGTCCAATGCCCCAGGAAGTTACATCCTCAGGAAAATTTACATAAGGCGTATAAATAGTTCCTGCCGGCACTTTTACCCCTTGATGTGTGGTAGGACTCTTAAGTACATAATCATCACCTCCAATGAAATCTTTATAGGCTGTGCTATAATAGCTGAGGTCAATAAACAGATCGTTTGATATAATTCCTTTGTAACCGATCTCAAAAGAGCTTAATCTCTCGGGACCCACATAGTTAATATATGCATCTTTGAGTTTTGAGGGATCGCCTCCAACGGGACCGTTGTCACCAAGGACTCCACCCGTGGCTATGTAAGCGCGATACGACTCAATTGTGTAGGCGCCTCCTTCATGTAGTCCATATCGTTGTGCATTTTCTTTTGCGCTCCCCAGCAAGGTGTTCGTTCCAGCAGGGAAGTAAATGTACTGCGCTTGTGTATCCGGATTACGAAATCCGGTTTGAAACGATGCTCTGAAATTGTGGTTTGTGTTCACCGTGTATACGGCAGAGATCCGTGGTGTCAGGCGAGCATCAAAATTTTGATTCTTGTCGTAACGCAGTGATCCGGTAATCTTAAGTGATTCTGCGATTGTTTTTGAAAGCTGGGCAAAGAATCCGTATTCATCGATGTTTATTCTTTTGAAGTCCGTCCCGCTTTCGGGATCTTCATTGAAAATTGTTCCGTCTGAGAACAAGCTATAACGTCTCACGTTTCCCCCGATGAGGATATCGATCCAGTCAATTTGGTTGGCAAAATTGTAATTAAATTCTGCGTGATAAAGACGTGAGTCGTCAATAAACTTGGCTCCCGGGGGGTTGCGTTGAAAGTAATTATTGCGCACTGTCTTGACGAGATTTTTGAATTCCGTGGAATTAACATCGGGGCGTCCCTGATCAGCCTGGGCCCGTGCGGCTGCGTGTGCCGCAGCCTGGTCTCCGGCAGGTACTCCTGGAAAATATCCTTGCATAGCGAGTACATAGGTCTGCGCATAAATGCCCGCCCAATAAGGCGCTGATGGATTGTTTGGATCAGGAGCGGTTTGAAGAACGTATTCATTCAAATATGCGCCAAGTGCACCCATGTTGTAAGAATCACCAGCATCTGTGGCCGTTACATATCCCCTTACAAAGAAACTTTTTGATTTAAGTTCGAGCTTGTGAAATTGTTGAGTGAAATCACGAAGTGCATATTTTTGTGATCCCTGGTAGACAGAACTTCCACCACCGTACCGATAGTTATACAGGATCTCAAGATTATCGGTGATCCTATAGTGCAATGCTACATCTCCTTTGATACTTTTGGCATCGTAATTATCTACGATATCTTCTTCTTTCCATCCCGTCCGTCGTACATCCAGTGTTCCGAAAGTACCGCCGATGGGAATCAGTATCTGAGCTTCATCGCCATACATATTTACGCCGTCAAAATTGGGCTGTCCTCTTAAATCAGCCTCGTAGTCGGGCCGGTTTGTATCGTGTATATAATCGTTGCTGTGCCAGTCCTCTGCTTTCATCATGGAGAAATTTATTTTGAACGCAAATTTGTTGTTGAAAGCTTTCGCATAACGGATACTGTAATTGTAGTAAGGAAAGCTTTCACCCTGAGCGTCAGAACGTGTGATACCGCCCTTCACCTGGGCACTTAGTCCCTGGTATTCAAAAGGACTTTTACTTTTCATGATGAGGACACCATTAAATGCGTTGGGTCCATACAACGCTGAGGCCGTTCCTGGCAATAGTTCCATGCTCTCCGCATCCAATTCACCCAATCCTACAATATTGCCAGTAGGAAAATTTAATAACGGTGCGGAAGTGTCCATCCAGTCTACCAACTGCACGAATCGCACGTTGGCGATGGTGGCGAACCCTCGCGTGTTTACCTGTGGAAAATTCAAACTACTGGAAGTGAATTGAACTCCCTTAACATTGGCCAACGCATCATAAAATTCAGGTGCAGGCGTTTGTTGAATTCCAATCAGGTCCACTTTTTCAACTGTCACAGGTGACTGCAAGATACTTTCCTCAACGCGAGATGCTGATACTACTACTTCCTGGCCGAGTATTGTTTGTTCAGAAAGTGTAATTGACAGGCCGCTCGTGTTAGCATCTGTAATCGCAACATCCTGCGAAGAGTAACCTACAAAAGAGAAGCGAAGGGTAAATGGAGGAGGATCAGTTACTCGTAAACTAAATTCGCCCGCGGAATTGGAAATTGTGCCGATAACTTTACCCACGACGACAATGTTTACGCCAGCAATGGGTTCACCGGAAATATCGATCACTTTTCCTGAAATATTAGTCTGGGCATACGCCGAAGTGACGCACACCATCAAAAATATCAATGGTGTCAGATAACGTTTGTAAAACAGGATCATAAAAGATTTTTTAATGTGATTTGTTTAGGTTAATGATAGGTTCAAGGAATGCATTTAAGTCATTTAACTAAAGTACAAATTTCCTTGAAAAGTGTAATCTAAAGCAATTAAATCGATTGCAAAAGGTTCTAAAAAGAATCTTTATTTAAGCAGTAATCGCAATTTGATGATTTCGATAGCGGGGATTTGCGAAGAAGTGCGACTAGCCTTTGCGTTTGTTACGGATATGAGCTACTAACCTGTCACACAGGGCATTCATTTCGTTGGCCATGTATTCGTCACCGGTTGACTGGAGGACAGTTTGAGCCAGTCCTCCAATACATTCAATGGAAAACCGCTCCATTTCATCAACAGCCATATCTTTTGACCAGAGGTCGATTCGCAAAGTATTTTTTTGCTGGTGGTCCCAAACGGCTACACTGATTGATTTGGTCTCGGCCAAAGTGTGATCAGGTTTATCGCTGGCATCCCAGTAGATTTTTTCGGGTACGTTGTTGTCATCCAGTTCAATACTGAATTTGATTTCAGTCTTCCTCATAGCCGGCAAAGGTAAGAAGTTGACTTCTTTTTTTAGCAATGACCGTTTTCATATCTTCAGAAATCTTGCTTCTGATTTTAATTGATCGTCTTGCCATTTTTTTTGATTTCAAATTCTACTCTCCTGTTCAATTTTCGATCGTCTTCGGTTTGTTCTTCCACAATAGGTCTTGAATTACCGTAGCCATGAGCTTCAATCCGGGACGTCTTTATCTTGAACTCGTAAATAAGATAGGCCTTTATAGCATCTGCGCGCGCTTGTGATAACCTTAGATTCGATTCCTCGTTTCCTTGTGAATCGGTGTGACCAGAGATAACGAGGTTGAGCCTGGGATGATCAATGAGAAAGTTTGCCACCTTGTTGAGGTCGCTGTGCATTTCGGGTAAGATATCTGATTTACCATTTTCAAATTCCAATGACTGAAATGCGATCTTGCTTTCGATCGGTTCTGTTTCTTTATGGATTTCCATATTGCCATCCATGAAGAACAATTCTTCTATTCTGAAAAAATCATCACCCTGAATGATCAACAGGTAATTTCTTTTGTTGATCAGA
>DASUGQ010000434.1:0-3050 GCA_036273935.1 Cyclobacteriaceae bacterium
GGATTGGCATTGGCCGCTTTCAATGATTGCCACGTGATCGTAACAAGTGCCACCATAAAAGCAACACCTGAGGCGATAATGAAAATATCCCAACCTGGTTTAAAATGATAGGCGAACTTGCTCAGCCAGAGTTGCATGAGGTACCACGAAATGGGGCAAGCCAGGACCACCGCAAGGACAATCCATTTAAGAAAGTCCCAGGAAAGCATCGTGTAGATAGACTGAATGGAAGCGCCCAGCGATTTTCGAATTCCTATTTCTTTGGTTCGTCGTATGATGGTGAAGGAAGAAAGAGCAAACAAGCCAAGACAGGCGATGACAAGGGCGAGTCCCGTGAACCAGTTAATGACCTTGGAAAACTGCTCGTCATTTTTGTACTGCCGGTCAATTGTTTCATCCAGGAAGGAAAACGTGAAGAACTGGTCACCATACACCTTCTTCCAGGTTTTTTCAAGGTTGTGAATGGTTTCCCCGACGTCGGTGGTCTGCACTTTTATGTTGGCCAGTGCCATCGGTGGGGCAGGAATGAAATTCATGGGACTGATTTTGTGATGAAGGGAACGGATGTTGAAGTCTCTGACAACGCCGATAATTTCGAAGGAGTGTCTGCCGGAAGGCGTGTCAGCGTAATACGTTTTTCCGACTGGCGCGTCGAGGTCAAATTCACGCACGAACGCTTCATTTACAAGACACTCAATTTTCTCCGGCGCAACGTCGGTGTCGCTGATTCTCCGCTGCGGTAATCCTCTTCCTTCAACGATTTCAATTCCCATTACATTGAAGTAGTCCTGATCAACGAGAAAAAAGTCCAACGTACTTTGTTTATTCTCGAACTCGATAGGATGCGTGGGGATGAGGCCTCCCGGGCTGCCGGCTGAATACGCTACACCGAGTATGTCAGGGGATTGAAGGAGTTCTTCCCGAAAGGTTTCCCTTAGCGCATATTCTTGTTTGAACTCGGCAGGAGTCTCGATTTGAATAATATGCTCCTTATTGAATCCAAGGTCAGCATGAGACAAATACTTTAATTGGCGAAGGTTCACGAGCGAACAGATAATGAGTATAACGGAGAGGGTAAATTGAAACGTCATCAACAAGCTGCGGGGCGAGAACGAGTATGGGCTTTCTGATAAACTCCCTTTCATGAGCCGGATCGGTTTAGCTGCGGTGAGGTAGAACGCAGGATATATCCCGGCGACAATGCCAAGAAGGACGACAGCCGTGAGGACAATTATCCATACTTCAGGACGATTCCATTCAGCAAGGTTAATGTTGGCCATCGCGACGTCATTAAAAATTCGGATAAAGATTTGGACAAGGGTGAGGGCAACAACGAGTGAGATCACCGAAACCATTACCGATTCAAGAATTAATTGCAGCCGTACCATCGCTACCGAGGAACCCACAAAGCGCTTAACGGCCACTTCTTTTGTCCGTGTAATAGATCGGGCTGTAGTCAGGTTAATGTAATTAATGCAGGCAAGCGTCAGCATTGAAACACCGACAATAAAAAGGATCGAGATGATTTTCCAGCTTCCATGTAACCCGTAGTCCCAGTTTTGCAGCGCGCCGTTAAAATAGATTTGCTTCAACGGTCGCAGATGAAATTGCCGGAATATGGTGTCGAACAAATTTCCATTATTTATTTCTCCCAGTGTTTCATTAACTTTTTGCTCGAGCTTCTTTTCATCCGTTCCGCTGGCAGCCAGCAGGTAGGTGGCGCTCCACAGCCAGGCATTTCCGCCCGTGAAGTTGAGGTCCCTGTCTGGATAGACCAGGGGCATCGATGTCATCGAAACGAGGACATCCATTTCGAGATGGGACTTCTCTGGTTTTCGAATGATGCCCGTTACTTCAAATGGATGACCGACGAATTCAATACTCTTTCCGATCGGGTCAGTTGTACCAAAAAGTATTTCGGCCGTTTCTTCCGTGATGACCGCTTTAAAAGGATGAGTCAGGGGAGAGGAAGTATTCCCGTGAACAATGGGAAGAGTGAAAACGTCAAATGTTGTACTGTCCGCCCATAGCACGCTAGTGTTTGTAAATTTAACGTTTTCCGGATCGCTTTCTGGGCGATAGAAGACATTCACTTTTCCATAGCCCGACAAATGTGCCACGTTTTCGATTTCCGGAAGTCTTTCTTTTACAAAGTCACCCACTACCGGGGGGAGTTTTGCGTAGTCGTCGCCTTCCAGGCGGTAAATGCGCTCGTAGTTCTTGTTGAATTTATCGTAGCTCGTTTCATGATGAACATACAGCATAATGAAGATAAACGACGTTATGCCGATACTTAAACTGAAGATGTTGACGAACGAAGTGACCTTGTTGCGCCAGAGTATACGAAGGGTGATGATGATGAAGCTTCGGAGCATAAGTTAGTTTGCTTTTTGATTGGCGACTTTGAACTGTCAGTCTTTGTGCTATTGCTATGCCAACCCTTATAATCGGGAAAAAGGAGGTCGGTTTATATGTTATTCATTCAGTTGTATCACATTGAAACAATCGTAATGTTTCAACGTGACACAACCCGTGAATGATGATCACTGCGCCTTCTGCTCAGCCATCTTCATCGCAATGTGATCCATTACCTGCGTAAACTCCGCTTCCGGACTGAAGTCGATGAACTTCACACCTTTTTGCGTGAGCCCGGTGTGCGGTGCAGGCATATAAAAGACTTCACCAGCATTAACGTTCTCTTCTTTGCCGTCGGCATACTTGATTAGTACTGACCCTTCCAGTACATATCCCCAATGCGGTGATGGACACATGTCGTGTGGAAGACCGGCGAACAACGGGGTGAAGTCCGCTCCCGGTGGTACTTCAACATAACCCACAGCCATACCTCCCAATCCATGCTGATTGCGAAATGATGTTCTTGGATCAATTGTAAGTGCTTCCTTGGCAACATGAAACGAGGCTGTCTTTCGTTTGTCGTACGATGAAACATCCACAACGCTTACGTTCATGATTTTCCATTGACCATCAACCTTCTTGAGCGTACGTGATTCTTTTGTCATTCTTTCAGCGCCACCAAAGTTGTCTTGTTG
>DASUGQ010000435.1:0-3390 GCA_036273935.1 Cyclobacteriaceae bacterium
TGAACCCAATGGCTACCTGTTTTTATGCACGCCTCACATTGGTAAGTTTTTGGCTGCCTGATGTCTTTCCATTGCTCGAGGTGAGAACAGATCTCACCTTCATCGTAAATTCCCATGACAATATATTTTAGGTTTCGTCAAATCATGCGCCCGGGTGCGTAACGTTTTCGAAATAAGTTGCACAAAGCTGATGTAAGCTAGTTCTCCGCCAAATATTCATGGACAAATTTAATTGCCATTGCGCCTTCACCAACCGCAGAGGCTACCCGATTCATGGCACTTGCCCGGACGTCGCCTGCAGCAAATACACCCGGACAACAGGTTTCGAGAAGGAACGGTTCGCGCGATAGTTTCCATGTTTTTCGAAACGACTCATATTTCAACAGATCGCGCCCAGTTTCCAAATAGCCTTTTTCATTTTTGATGATGTTAAGCTTGATCCAATCGGTGATCGGCCTCGCACCAATGAAAATGAATAATGCAGCTGCATCAACCTTCTTGAAGCTTTGGCTAACCGTGTCCTGAATACAGATGGCCTCAAGACGGTCCTGGCCATAGACCTGTTTCACTTCCGATTCGGGGAGGATAAAAATGTTTGACGTCGCCGTTATCTGATCAATCAAATACTGCGACATTGTCGAGCTTAGATCCCTCTTCCGGATAATGATGTAGACATTGCTTGCAAAATGAGCGAGGTACATTGCCGCCTGACCTGCCGAGTTCCCCCCTCCAACGATGTAAACATCTTTTGACTTACAGGCATGCGCTTCTGTGGTTGCCGCGCCATAGTACACGCCGGCTCCTGTGAAACGCTCAACATCAAGTGCCTCAAGCGTCCTGTAATCAACGCCCGTTGTAATGATAATACTTCTCGAATTCAAAGTCGTTCCGTCATTGAGGGTGATGATTTTGTAGTCGTCCTTCATAGCGATATCCACCACCTCCTGAGGTGACAAGAACTCAACTCCAAATCGGGTAGCCTGCGAAATTGCGCGTCGCGATAACTCAGCTCCGCTCAATCCATTTGGAAATCCCAGGTAGTTTTCAATACGGGAACTTGTTCCTGCTTGTCCGCCGGGAGCACGCTTTTCAATAAGCGTTGTGTTGAGTCCTTCAGACCCTCCGTATACTGCCGCCGCGAGGCCAGCGGGACCTGCGCCGATGATGGCGACGTCATACATGGTCTTAGATGCCTTCGACCGCATTCCTGTTTTTTCCCCAACCTCACGAATATTGGGATTGACAAGAAATGATCCGTCTGCAAAAAAGATTGCCGGAAGGTCACTGACCTGAATTTTATTTATTGAAAGGAGTTCACGCGCTTCTTCACTGGTTTCGACATCGAGCCATTGATAGGGAATCAGATTTCCGCTAAGGAAATCCTTCACAGCATGCGAACGGGGCGACCATTGATAACCGATGATACGGATTCCTTCAAATGCCGGAACGTGCCGGCTGGACCATTCATCAAGCTGGTCATTCAATACGGGGTATAATTTTTCTTCGGGCGGATCCCAAGGCTTCATTAAGTAATAATCTAACTGAACATCATTGATCGCACGGATCGCGGCCTCTGTATCTGAATAGGCCGTCAGTAGAATCCGTCGTGCATTGGGAAAGGATCCCTTCGCCTGTTTCAGAAAATCAACTCCCAACATTTCAGGCATCCGCTGATCAGAAAGGAAAAGAGCTACCGTTTCACTTTTGTTTTTGAGATCGGTTAATGATTGGACTGCCTCTGCAGCCGACGCAGTGCTAAGTATGCGGTAATCCTTTCCGTAAACGTTACGAAGATCTCTCACCACGGCACGCAGCACCTGTGGATCGTCATCAACGACAAAGAGAATTGGTTTTTTCATCTTTAGTTCCTCCCTTTATTCAACAAATCGAAATATAAAAAATATGTCAGTCAGTTATGAAACCGGGAAGCAAACAATGAACTCCGTCTTGCCAGGAATCGATTTAACTTCGACCCTCCCGTTATGTTGCCGTATGATCTGGCGCACCATTTCCAATCCGAGGCCTGTTCCTTTCCCTATCGGTTTTGTGGTAAAGAAGGGGTCGAAAATTCTATCCTGAATGTCAACAGGGATCCCGGGTCCGTTGTCTGAAATGGTCACAACAACAAATTCACGATCCCATTCGGTTTTAATCGTTATCATTGGGTCTTTTACACCTTCCAACGCATCGATTGCATTGTCCATGAGATTGGTCCAAACCTGGTTCATGGCACTAACATAGATTTTGGATTGTGGAAGATCATTGGTGAAATCCAAATCAAGTTTCACATGGTTGCGCTTGAGCTTGTGATTAAGAATAGTAATGGTCGTCCGAATGCCTTCATGGATGTCAGCCGTTTGTTTTTCCGGTGATTGATCCATATGGGTATAACTCTTAATCGACGTTACCAACGTATTGATGCGACTGGACGCTTCTTCAATTTCAGTCACCAATCGCTCCGTCGTGAGCATCTGGTAGAGCCAGTTGATGACGGCGTTCTGATCCTCAGGTCTCAAGACTCTCCGAAGATTCTCCAGATCGTCAATCTCGAAGGCAAATTCCGCAAACGTTTCGGCCATCAACTCGCCATCCTCAATGCTATGGCCATCAAACCATTCGATCAGGGCGTCTTCTTTTTCAGTTTTCTCAAGCAGGCTAAGGGCTTTAACTGACGGTGATTTTATTTTTGAAAAAAGTAATTCGTTTACGTAATCGACGACCTCGTCGGTGGCTTGAATCTTGATCACACGCTTGAATCTTGTGGGGATATTCGCCAGGTGTTTTTTCAATTCATGCGCACTTCGTATGACAGCTGCGGAAGGATTGTTCAGTTCATGTGCAAGTCCTGCCGACAGTTTTCCAAGGGCCACCATTTTATCGTTCTGTTGCTGAACCTTCGTGAATTGTCTTACGCGATCTGTCATAGCATGAACGAGCACTTCACTGAGCTCGTACTTTTCGCGGATTAAGGTCGGGAAGTGATCTTTATGAAGTGCATATGTAATCGTTTCACCTTCTGCAATGCCGTAAAACGCCACACTTTTCATTCTGCTATAAGGTAATCTTCCACTAATTTCGAGCACGTCGATCGTATCAAAATACTGAAGGCTTCCGGCCTGTTCGCGGTACAAATTGACCCTCCCACTGAAGAGAATTCGCAAATCGTCTATCCAGTCCCCTGGCTTGAAAATCTTCTCTCCATCCTCATGTTTCCTGATTGTACCATGGGCAGATAACCACGCTATCTGGTCTGTCGGTACATCTTTAAAGTCAGGAACAGTCAGCAGTTTCTGATAAATCTCTTCATTAACTAACATCTTGGCGACTATTTTTAAACAATATACCTTCGACAACAAGCCTAAACCACAACTTCCCCCGGCAATCTCAAAA